>JABJGE010000009.1 GCA_018662405.1 Campylobacteraceae bacterium | reverse complement strand
TTGGAGATTGATTTATAGCACAATCTGCAAATACAAATACTTTAGTATCCATACACATAAAAAATGAACTAGAAACAATATCTATACTTGCTTTGGTTTTAATAATTTCTAATGCAGGTCTTACGGTATTGGCTGTTGTACTCATAGAGCCACTAACCATACCATCTGCAATATTTTGTTTTACCATCATTGTTGCAAAATAATTATTATCTTTAGAAATAATCTCATAAGCTATATCTTCTAATATACCCTTATGCTTTCTTAACCTATAAAACTCATTTGAAAGCTCTTTTGTCAAATTAGAATTAAGCGGATCTATTATATTTGCTTTTTGAATATTTAAACCCAATGATTTTGCTCTATGTTTTATATTATTTTCATCACCTAAAAGTGTTATATTTACAACCTTTCTATGGAGTAAGATATCAGTTGCTCGCAATATCCTATCATCACTAGCTTCTGGCAGTACTATATGTTGTTTATGATCTATAGCTTTTTTAAATAACATATGCTCAAACATAATGGGAGTTACAATATCTGTATTATTCTTTTTTAATTTATCTTCTATAATTGTAAAATCCATATGTCTATTAAACTTTCCTAGTACTTGAGCAATTTTACTATAACTCTTTGATGTAATCAAAGGCTTAACTGCTTGTATTTTAGTAATTGAAGAGTAAGTATCTGATGTTAATTTTAATATAACTAAGTTAGCATTATCTAAAGACTTAAGCATATTTATTACAATATCATCAAGTGGTAAATCACCAGTTAATAGTATACCAGATATGTGTGGTAAATCTTTTGATTGCAAAGCCATAAAGCAAGCTAATATTATATCTGTTCTATCAGATGGAACTACTACTAAATCATCATCTTTAATATTTGCTAAAAAATGTTCAAGCTTCATTGCAGCTATTTTTATATCTTTTATTTGTCTATTAAGATTCTTTTCAGATCCATAAATCTTTTCACAATCTAGTTGTGTATACATATCATACATAGTAGGTACTATTAACTCAGATATTATAGGAATTGATGCTAATGTATTATCAAACTTTTTAATTGTATTATTTACAATTAAACCAAGGTAATGGCATCCGCTACTATTTATACTTAATGTAATAATATTTATCTCATTTTGTATATGCTTTTCAGTTTTATTAAGTCCATTTAATACAGCAACAAACCCACTATTGGTATTTTTAGCAATTTGAAAATTTAAATCAAATGCTAATTCAGATTTATATTTATCAAATCCTTCTATTAATACAAAGTCATATTCATTACTTAATAGTGTATACTTATCTAATATAATATCTAGTAGTTCATGACTTTTTTTATTTGCTAAAAACTGTTCCACTTCATCTTTGGTAAAACAATATATAATATTCTCTTCACATACTTCATTAGATTCTATTATAGGTTTAAATAAAGTAACTTTTTCATACTTACTTTTTAGAAATGACATTAATCCAATAGATACTATAATCTCTTGAGAGTCTTTTTGAAATGCTGCAATATAAATTGAATTTAGTTTCATATACTTATTTTAAATTTTATTCATTATATTTTGACTACAAACAAATGCACTAGAAAATGCCCACTGGAAATTATATCCACCAAGTTCACCAGTCACATCTAAAACCTCTCCTAAAAAATATAAATCTTTTTGTAATTTACTTTCCATATTCTCTACATTAATTTCAGGAGTTGATATACCACCTTTTGTAACTTCTGCTTTTGTATATCCATAGTTTCCAGCAGGTGAGATTTCATAATTTCTAATATCTATATCGAGCTCTTTTATAGCTTTTTTGAATCTCTTTGGTAAATAGCTATCTTTAGATGGTAAAAAATCAATACTAAACTTTCCTTTTTTCCAATAAAGTGAAGTAGTTAGTATAGCTGGTCCACTACAACCTTTATGCGTAAATAGCATATCTCCAACTACAGTTTTGCCATCAACTTTTATTTTTACATTTAGTGATAATCCACTAAGTTCTTTAAACCAGAATTGATCTTTTTGGACTGTAAATCCAACCAATGCTGGATTTAATGTTTGAACTCTATGACCAAAATTTTCTGCAATTTTAAATCCAATATCACTAGCACCTAAATTAGCAAAACTTTTACCACCACTTGCTACTACTAGTTTTTTAGTTTTTATGATATTTTTATCAGTTTTAATACAAAATAAATTTTCCAAATATTCCACATTTTTAACTGTAGTATTTAATTTAAAATGAATATCTTTAGTTAGTTTTTTAAATAATGATATAACTTCATTGCTACTATTACAAAAGTATGTTCCTTTGACAATTTTTTCATTTAAATTAGGATATAAACTATTTTTATGTAAAAATTTCAACAAGTCATTATTATCAAATTTTGAAAAAATAGATTTTATAAAATCTTGCTCACCTAAAAAATTTGATTCATGAAGATATTTATTAGTGATATTACATTTTGCGCCACCACTTACTTTTATTTTTGCACCAATAGTTGCATTTGAATCAAGGACACAAACTTTTAAATTTTTATCATTTAATAATGATGCCATCATTAAACCACTTGCACCTGCACCAATAATTATTACATCATATATTTCTTCATTCATAAATCGATTTTACCTCTTTTAAACAAAGTTTTTGGTAAAATAATTTTAATTTAACATAGGACATGTCAATGATAAAGCATATTGTATTTTTTAAACTATCAGAAGATGGTATGAATCAAAAAGATGAAATTGTAAACAAATTAAATAATTTAAAAAATGAAATAGATTTTATTGTAGATCTTGAGGTTGGATTAAACTTTGCACAAGAAGATAGAGCTTGCGATATATCACTAATTGTAATTTTAAATTCAAAAGAAGATCTAGAAGCTTATGCTGTACATGACAAACACATTCCAGTTGTACAATTTATTAAACAATATGCTACAGAATCAAAAGTTGTAGATTACGAGGTAAAATAGTTTGAAATTATTATCAATGATATTACTATATTGTAGTATCACATTAAATTTATATTCTGCTCACATAACAGACTTTGTACCACAATCTGATTATAATGAAGTAAACACTCATAATATTGAAGAAAACTTTGATGATGAATTTTCATCAGAAGAAGCAATTACAATAGAAAAATGTCCATCTTTAGAAGATTATAATAGATTTATGACAAAACATAATGATAATCTTTATATTAATATTTTAACACCACTTTCTAATGGATATAAAAATATCACAAATGAACCAGTAAGAGATAGTATTGATAATTTCTTTTATAATCTTGCATTTCCAATTAGATTTATCAATAATATTTTACAGTTTGAAATAATAGATGCAAGTGAAGAAGTAGCAGTATTTGCGGTTAATACTACTGTTGGAATTGTTGGACTTTTTCAACCAGCACAGAAATATTTTAAATTAAAAACACATAAAGAAGATTTTGGTCAAACACTTGGTGTTTATGGATTTGATAGTGGATGTCACATTGTTTTACCATTCTTTGGTCCATCTAATATTAGAGATATTGTTGGTATGACAATTAATACAAACTTTGATGCTCTACACTACAGTCATCATAAAATAGAACAAGACAATTTAGAAACAATAGGTATTAAAATGTTTGAAAAGCTAAATGGATCACCTAAATCATTAGAAGATTATCAACATATTAAAGATGATGCTGTTGACCTGTATCCTTATTTAAAAGATATTTATGAGCAATACAGAACTCAACAAATAAAGGAATAATTTTGACAAATATATTTATAAAAATAATACTTATTTTATCATTTGGATTAGTGTCTCTAAATGCGTCTAATACAGTAAAAAAAGAATTCAATGATACATTTGATAGTATTATTGAGGTAGTAAAAGATAGCACTCTAACAAAAGAAGAGAGAAATAAAAAAATTATTGATACTATTAATCCTATCTTTGATTTTGAATTAATGGCAAAACTAAGCCTAGGTAAAACATGGAAGCAGTTATCAAAAGATACGCAAGAAGAATTTGTATCACTTTATGTAAAAAGAATGAAAAATTCTTATTCCGCAAAAATTGATGGATATGCTGATGAAAAAGTTATTATAAATGATATCACTCAACCAAAGTCTACAAGAATGGTATTTTATACAAGTTTAGTTGGAGATAATGATTCAATTAATATTGAATATAAATATTATAAAACAAAAATAAAAAGAGATAATAAAAAAGTATGGCTAATTTATGATGTAGTAATCGAAGGTATTAGTATTCTTAAAACTGACAGAGCACAGTTTAGTGCTGTTTTAAAAAGAGGTTCAATTGAATCTTTAATGCAAAAATTAAGAGGTTAATGTCTATTAAATGCTAGAGAATATATATAAACAATATATTTTAAAATCTCCAAAAATAGTATTATCCATTATTGCTATATTATTTATAATATTTGCTAATTTTGCTACAAAACTTGAAATAGATGCAAGTGCTGAAACTTTACTTCTAGAAGGAGATAAAGATTTAGTACTTACAAGAGAGCTTAGTAAGACATATGAAGCCCCTGATGTATTAGTAATAACATTTACTCCAAAAAAAGATATACTTCATGATGACACATTAAATACAATTGAAGAACTAAGTAATAGATTAAAAAAATTAAAAAAAGTTGATTCAATAACATCTATATTGAATGTACCATTGCTTCAATCTCCAATAAGACCCATAAAAGAACTTTTAGATTATATACCAACTTTAAAAACTAAAGGTATTAATAAAGAACTAGTAAAACAAGAATTTTTAACATCAGCTCTTTATGAAAAAAATTTAGTAAGTGAAGATTTTAAAACTACAGCAATATTAATAAATTTAAAACCAGATATCTTATATGAAAATTTAAAAAATCCAACTCAAACTAAAAAACAATATAGGGATAATTTAAGAGAAGAAAATCATCTATCTATTGTAACTATTAGAGCTATTATAGAACAATTCCAAAATCAAGGTATTTTACACTTAGGTGGAGTAAGTATGATTGCAGATGATATGGTTGAATTTGTAAAGTATGATCTTGAAACATTTGGTACTGTAGTGTTTTTAATACTAATTATTGTTTTATTATTACTATTTAGAGAAATCAAATGGGTATTAATACCTATTTTAATATGTACAATTTCAGTTGTAATTACTAGTGGATTTTTAGCTATATTTGATTGGGAGATTACTGTAATATCTTCTAATTTTATATCTTTACAGCTTATTATGAATATGTCATTGATTATACATTTAGCAGTAAAATATAGAGAATTATTGCACTCAAATACAAATGAAACACAATACAATCTAGTATTAAATACTGTACTATCTATGTCTAAACCATCATTTTTTGTTGTTATTACAACTATTGCTGGATTTAGTTCATTAGTTTTAAGTGGAATATTACCAATAATAGATTTTGGTTGGATGATGAGTCTTGGAATTAGTGTATCATTAATTCTAACATTTATACTTTTCCCATCTATTTTAGTATTGTTAAATAAAAGTAAAATCATTAACAAGAAAACAACAAAACAACCTTTTACATCAAAAGTTGCAAAAGTTGTTGAAAATAATAAAATTAAAATATTAATCTTATCTATAATTATTGTTTTATTTTCAATTACGGGAGCATTTAAACTCTTTGTTGAAAATAGCTTTATAGATTATTTCAAAAAAGATACTGAAATTTATAAAGGTATGAAAGTATTAGATCAACAATTAGGTGGAACAACTCCACTTGATATTATTGTAACATTTGTAGAAAACAATGATGAAGTAATAGTAAAAGTTGAAGAAAAGATTGAAGCATCAGAAGATGAAGAATTATTAGATGATTTTAATGATGAATTTGAGCAAGTAGATACACCAGAATATAAAGAACAATATTGGTTTACTCAAGATAAGATGGAAACAGTTAAGGTGGTTCATGAATATTTAGATTCACTTAAAGCTACAGGGAAAGTATTATCACTACATACGACTGCAAGCATAGGAAAGACACTAAATGAAAATGAAGACTTAGATGGATTAACACTAGCACTTTTATATAAAGAACTACCTCCAAAATATAAAAAGGTATTATTAGATCCTTATTTAAATATTGAAAATAATCAAGTTAGATTTAGTACTAGAGTTATAGATTCAGCCAAAGATTTAAGAAGGGATGAACTTCTTAAACAAATTAATAATGACCTAACCCTTATGCTAAATCCAAAATTTGAAGAGTTTCAAGTTACAAACCTTTTAGTAATATATAATAATATGCTTCAATCACTTTTTGATTCACAAATAAAAACAATAGGTATAGTTGTACTAATATTATTTATAATGTTTTTAATACTCTTTAGAGATCTAAAACTATCATTGATTGCAATTGTAGCAAATACAGCACCTGTTAGTGTAATATTTGGATTTATGGGCTGGATGCAAATTCCTTTAGATATGATGACTATTACTATTGCTGCTATTAGTATAGGAATTGCAGTAGATGATACAATTCACTATATTCATAGATATAAATTAGAATATACTAGTACAAATGATTATAGATTATCAATGTATAATACTCATGCTAGTATAGGTACTGCAATGTTTTATACATCATTAATCATTATGATTGGATTTTCTGTACTTGTACTTTCAAGCTTTATACCTACGATATATTTTGGATTATTAACACTTCTTGCTATGTTTATGGCAATAGCTGCAGATCTATTACTTTTACCAGTAATGCTAATGTTATTTAAACCATTCGGGAAGTAATCACTTGTTAATCAAATTTTAGATAGTATATCCTTAATATGAAACAATTTTTTAAACAATATATACCTTATTATAAAGACTACATAAGAAAATTTATATATGCATTTATAGGAATAGTTCTTGTAGCTGGTGGTACCAGTGGTACTGCATACATAATGAAACCTCTTTTAGATGACATTTTTATAAACAAAGACCAAGAGATGCTTATGATATTACCAATTATGGTTATTGGATTATATGCAGCTAAAGGGTTTGGACGATATATTCAAGCTTACTATATCTCTTATATTGGTCAGGATATTATTAGAAAAATCAGAGACAAATTATTCAAACATATTCTACATCTTGATTTAGCATTTTTCAATGCTAAGCATGGTGGAGAATTAATCAGTAGAATAACAAATGATATTAATAGAATTCAATCTGCTGTATCAAATCAAATTGCATCTTTTATTCAAGAAATACTTACGATTGTAGCTCTTATAGCTATGGTAATATACCAAAGTGTAGAATTAGCATTTTATGGTTTAGTAGTAATGCCAATTGCAGTTTATCCACTTACAGTATTAGCAAAAAAGATGAAACTATTATCATTTAAATCTCAAGAGAAAAACTCTGATATTACAGCACATTTAAGTGAATCATTTAATAATATTGAAATTATAAAAGCATCAACAGCAATAGATTTAGAAACAAAAAGATTTGAAAAACATAATCAAGAGTTTTTTAGTATAAATATTAAAGCTGTAAAAACAAATGAATTAGTATCTCCTATTATGGAAATACTAGGAGCTGTAGCAGTTGCAACTGTAATCGTAATTGGTGGTCAATACGTAATAGATGGTGACCTAACTCCTGGTGCTTTTTTCTCATTTTTAACTGCTTTATTTATGTTATATACTCCTATTAAAAGAATATCATCATTGTACAATCAAATGCAAGATGCACTTGCTGCAAATGAAAGAATTAATGAGCTATTTGCTTTACAGCCAAAAATAGTATCTGGTACAAATACATTAGATTCTAATATTAATAGAATATCTTTTAATGATATTGGTTTAAAATTTGATGAAAAAGACGCACTTAAAAATATAAACTTAGAAGCTAACAAAGGTGAAACCATTGCCCTTGTAGGTGATAGTGGTGGTGGTAAAAGTTCATTAATTAATACACTTGTAAGATTTTATGATTCTACATCAGGAAATATAACTATTGATAATCAAGATATTAAAGATCTAAGTTTAAATAGTCTTAGAGATAATATATCAATTGTTACACAAAGAGTATATATATTTAATGACACAATTGGACAAAATATTGCATATGGACAAGATTATTGTGAACAAAAAGTTATTGATGCTCTTAAAAAAGCTCATGCCTTTGATTTTGTAAATAATTTAGAAGATGGTATAAATACAATACTAGATGAATTTGGTACAAATTTAAGTGGTGGTCAAAGACAAAGAATTGCAATAGCAAGAGCATTGTACAAGAATCCACAAATATTAATACTAGATGAAGCTACATCTGCACTTGATAATGAGAGTGAAGCAATTATTACTGAAGTTCTTCAAGAAGTAAGTAAAGACAAAATTACATTTGTAATTGCACATAGGTTAAGTACTATTAAAAATGCAAATAAAATAGCTGTATTTAAAAATGGCTGTGTTGTATGCCAAGGTACTCAAAAAGAGTTGTTAGATACTTGTGTCGAGTATCAAAGATTACAAAATATAAATTAATAAAATATAAGGAATACAATTAATGTTTAATTACGAAACTATTAAAAAAATAATGTTTAACTTTGAGCCAGAAACAGCTCATACAATTGCTGAAGCTGGATTAAAAACTCTACCATACTGCAGAATGATAAATAATTATATGGTTGAGCAAAACTTTGTAAATAACCCAATGTTAAGTCAAGATATATTTGGTGTAACATTTAATAACCCTATTGGTTTAGGTGCTGGTTTTGATAAAAATGCAACTATGATAAAAGCAATGCCAGCTATGGGATTTGGATATACAGAAATTGGAACAATGACACCAAAACCACAAGCAGGAAATCCAAAGCCTAGATTATTTAGATTTCCCCAAGAAGAAGCAATTCAAAATGCAATGGGATTTAATAATGAAGGTGCATTAGAAGTTACAAGAAACTTAACAAAGGTATATCCATATAGATTACCAATAGGAGCAAGTATTGGTAAAAATAAGTTAACTCCTGAAAACATGGCATTAGAAGACTATGAAATACTAGTAAGAGGATTTAAAGACATATGTGACTATATGGTTGTAAATATCTCTAGTCCTAATACTCCAAACTTAAGAGATCTTCAGAATGAAGAGTTTATCAAAGCTGTATTTACTATGGCAAAATCAATTACAAAGAAACCAATTTTATTAAAGATTGCTCCAGATATGGAGGCAGAAACTGCAATTACATTATGTCAAACTGCAATTGATAGTGGCGCTGATGGTATTGTAGCAACAAATACAACACAAGATTATTCATTAGTATCAAATCCAAAAGACTTTGGTGGTATTTCTGGAAAAGTAATGAGTGATAAATCATATGAATTATTTAAAGCAATTGGTGAAAAACTACATGATAAAACTATATTAATTTCTGTGGGTGGAATAAGTGATGCAGCTGATGCTTACAGAAGAATAAAAGCAGGTGCTAGTTTAATTCAAATACTTTCTGGATTTATATTCAAAGGTCCTAGTATGTGTAAAGATATCAATGAAGGTTTAATAGAACTTTTAAAAGCTGATGGATATACGCATATAAGCCAAGCAATTGGTGCTGATTTTAAATAAGATGAAAATCTTTATTTTAACTATATTTATTCTAGGAGAATTAATGGCAAGTAGCCTTCCAAAATATTATGAAAAAACTTTAGACAATGGTCTAAAGATAGTAGCAATACCTCTTAAAAATGGTACAAATGTAATATCTACAGATATATTCTATGATGTAGGAAGTCGCGATGAAGTAATGGGAAAAAGTGGAATAGCACATATGCTAGAACACTTAAACTTCAAATCTACTAAAAATTTAAAAGCAGGTGAATTTGATACTATTGTAAAAGGATTTGGTGGAGTAAATAATGCTTCTACTGGATTTGACTTTACTCATTATTATATTAAATCAAGTACTAAAAATATGTCAAAATCTCTTGAACTATATGCTGACCTAATGGAAAATTTAACATTAAAAGATGAAGAATTTCAACCAGAAAGAGATGTTGTAGCAGAAGAAAGAAGATGGAGAACAGATAATTCACCTATGGGTTATTTATATTTCAAATTATTTAATAATGTATTTACATATCATCCATACCATTGGACACCAATTGGATTTATGGATGATATTCAAAACTGGTCTATAAATGACATTAAAGACTTCCATAGTACTTATTATCAACCAAAGAATGCAATTATTTTAGTTACAGGTGATATTGATAAAGATACAGTATTTAATGAAGCTACAAAGTATTTTAAGGATATTAAAAACACAAAAGAGATACCTGAAAAAATACATACAGTTGAGCCAAAACAAGATGGTGAAAAAAGAGTTGTTATTCATAAAGATTCTCAAGTTGAAATGCTAGCAATAACTTATCATATTCCAGACTTTAATCATAAAGATCAAGTTGCATTATCTGCACTTAGTGAACTTTTAAGTTCAGGTAAAAGTTCAAGATTAAATGAACTTCTAATAGACAAAAAACAACTTTCAAATTCAGTATATGCATACAATATGGAACTAAAAGATCCTGGTGTATATTTATTCATGGCTATGTGTAATCCAGGTGTTGAAGCAACTGATGTTGAAAAAGAAATTTTATCTGTAATTGAAGATATTAAAAATGGTAAAATCAAACAAAAAGAATTAGATAAAATTAAAATAAATACAAAGGCTGATTTTATATTCTCATTAGAAAGCTCAACAAGCGTAGCAAATCTATATGGTAGCTATTTAATTAGAGGAAATATGAAACCATTACTAAATTATGAAAATGATATTAATAAGCTAAAACTACAAGATATTATAGATGTTGCAAAGAAATATTTAAATACTAATAATTCAACTACAGTTATCTTAAAAAAATAAACAGAAGATATCATAATAGTGAAAATTTATATTTTAACTTTATTTATAACTTTACAATTAATAGGTGGGGATTTATATTCATCAAAATATACTATTGAAGAATATAAATCTACAAACCAACATTCTGGACAGAATCATGATACACATACAAATCATTTTGAATCTATTGAATCAGAAACAAGTATTAGTGTAGTAGACTCTTTTGTATCTTCTAAGAATATAGATATCCTAAGTATTTTATTATTATCAGAAAACTTCAATGAATCATTATATTTCATTCCAAACCCAATACTAAAGACAATACTCAGACCTCCTCTAGTATAAACCTCTCCTTCACACAATTTAAATAATATTTTTATCGTCATCTACTAATAAAATAGTATGACAAAATTACTTTACACTATCATAATAAAGGGATAATTATGACTCAACATTTACATACAATTGAACGATTTATAAAAGATGAATCGTTTTCAGGAGTTCTACTTTTTATAGCAACTATAGCAGCCGTAATAGTTGCAAATTCAGCTTTTAGCCAAAGCTACTTTGATTTATGGCATATGGCTTTAGGTGTTACACTTGGAGAACATACTATTTCTATGGATTTAATGCATTGGATAAACGATGGGTTAATGGCTTTATTTTTTTTAATGGTTGGACTAGAAATTAAAAGAGAATTATTAATAGGAGAATTATCTTCTATAAAAAAAGCTAGTTTTCCAATTGTTGCTGCTATTGGTGGTATGCTTGTACCTGCTTTAGTTTATATTGCATTTAATTTAGATGACCCTAAGGGCTTTGGAATTCCAATGGCTACAGATATTGCATTTGCTTTAGGTATTCTAATGCTTCTAGGTAAAAAGGTAAATCCAGCATTAAAACTATTTTTAGTTGCTCTTGCTGTTGTAGATGATTTAGGTGCAGTTATAGTAGTTGCTACTATTTATACAAGTGAAATTCATGCTGAGTATTTTTTACATGCAGGAATTGTATATGCACTTATTTGGGTTTTAAATTATAAAAGAGTTACGATGTTACTTCCTTATTTACTTTTAGGAATTGCATTATGGATTTTTATACATTCAATTGGTATTCACGCAACAATAGCTGGTGTACTTCTAGCATTTGCTATTCCTATTAGTTCAAAAGTAAATGAACAAGAATTTATACAAACTACAAAAGAATCTGTTGATGAATTTGAAAAATACATTGATGAAATACCTATTTTAAATCATCATCAAATAGATGCACTTGAAGATATAGCTTACAATTATGACAAAGTTCAAAATCCATTAGTTAAGTTAGAACATCAACTTCATGGATTTTCAGCATTTTTTATTATGCCATTATTTGCATTTTCAAATGCAGGTGTGATACTTGACTTTTCTGCTGTGTCGTCTAATTTTATGATAGTAATTGGTGTAGTATTAGGTTTAATAGTTGGAAAACCAATTGGAATAGTTGGTTTTACATATTTAGCGCAAAAATTAAAATTAATTCAAAAACCTAATGATTTAGGTTGGGATGAAGTTATAGCAGTTGGGTTTTTAGGTGGTATTGGATTTACAATGTCTATATTTATAACTCAACTTGCATTTTTAGATCAAAATATAATTGATGCAGTTAAATTAGGTATCTTCTTTGCTTCATTTATAGCCGGTCTATTAGGTGTATTATTAATACTAAAATCATACAATAAAAAATCACTACAAGGATTATAATAATGACTCTTAAAGAAAAACTCATAATAACTAGAGAAGCAAAATGGTTCTCTAATTTAACTACGGCAATTATTATTTTTTATGCTTCTATGCTTGGATTTAAAACACTTGGTGATATTGAAGGTAATTTTTCAACATTTATATACTGGTTGGATAACTTTATTACAATATATTTTTTAATTGAAATTATTATTAAAATGTCAGCAGAAAAAAACTTTATGAATTTCTTTAAATCAGGATGGAATATTTTTGATTTTATAATTGTTGCTATTACACTTATACCACTTGACAATAGTTCTGTAGCTGCTATTGCTAGATTATTAAGAATATTTAGAGTATTAAGACTTATTACATCTAGACCTGAGTTAAAAAAGATTATAGATATGCTATTAGGTGCTATCCCATCTATTATTGATATTGTAATATTAATGTTTATTATATTCTATATCTATGCAATTATTGGTAACTTCTTATTTGAATCTGTACCTAGTGGACTATGGAAAGACTTCTTAGTTTCAATGCTTACACTTTTTAGGATTCTTACTTTCGAGGATTGGACTGATGTAATGTATGAAGGTATGGAAATATATCCATGGTCATGGATATATTTTGTAAGTTTTGTAATAATTGCTGCTTTTGTATTCTTTAATCTTTTTATTGCTGTTATTATTGGTGAAATGGAAAAGATAAATAATAAAGATATAGAAGATGAAATACATGATGATAGTAAAAAGATTGATTTACTTTTAAAAGAAATTAGTCAGCTAAGACAAGAAGTAGGAGAAATCAAAAATGATTCAAAATAACTGTACTAAAAAAAGGATAAAACCTAAACTTCTAAGAGATGTTAAAACTGAAGCATTACTTGTCTTTGCAAGAACAGCTCTCGAAAGATTTTTTGAAAGAGTTGATCAAGATGATTGGAAACCAATAGTTGGGACTGATGATGATACAATTTACATTTATGATACATTAAGAAATTTAAAAGACCAACTTCAAGAATGCGTAGTGAATGTAGATTATTTAATATCTTTAGTCCAAAGTGCTAAAGAACATCCAGAGCTAAGGAGCCTTGCTAAATTTGAAGAACCATTAATAACTTATTATGACGTGATGGCTAAAAAAGTTGAAGTAAATATTCCTGAAAACCAAACATGGTGGATACCAGAACTTATCGTTGTATGTACACTTAGTCAATGGATATCAGAAGAAGAGAAGTCGATTGTTCTATATCCATTTTTAAAAGATATTGACTATACTAAATTAATTTCTAAATTTGAAATATATGGACAAAGTTTAAAAGGAGAAAAGAAAGACATTATTATTAACATGCATATAATGTCTGAAAAGATTATAGAAAAACTAAAACAAACAAAGTATAAAGTTAATAAAGGTAGAATCTCTAAATCAAGAAAAAAAAGAAAATAGAAGGAATATAAAATTGTTAGAGATTATAATTTATACACTACTTATATCTACACTTTTAAATTTATTTTTAAAACAATATGGAATACCTACAATTATAGGATACATTGCTACAGGTACTATTATTGCTTATGGTTTTGATTTACATGAATCTGCACATAATCATGAACTAAAAGAAATTGCTGAGTTTGGTGTTGTATTTTTAATGTTTACAATTGGATTAGAATTTTCAGTAAAACATCTAATCAAAATGAAAAAAGAAGTTTTTTTATATGGAACACTTCAAGTATTACTTACAGCCTCTATATTTGCATTTATTTCAAATACATTATTTAGTATTGAATTAAAAGCATCTATAATAATTGGTTCTGCTTTAGCTTTATCATCAACTGCAATAGTTCTTAAAATTCTAAATGAGAATGGAGACATTAGTAAGTTATTTGGAAGAAAAGTTTTAGGGGTATTATTATTTCAAGACATTGCTGTTATTCCAATTTTATTAATGATAACAATTTTTTCATCAACAAATAGTTCTATCTCCTCTTTACTACTTGAAACTATATTTGATGCAATAATATTACTGACAGGATTATTTATATCTGGTAAGTATCTTCTTGAACCATTTTTACATAAAATTAGTAAAGTAAAATCAAATGAATTATTTATAAGTTCTATTTTACTTATAGTTATTGGATCATCATATCTTGCACATCTATTTAACTTCTCTTATTCATTAGGTGCATTTATAGCTGGTATGATGATAGCAGAAACTCATTTTAAGCATCAAGTAGAAGCAGATCTTATTCCATTTAGAGATTTATTATTAGGAGTATTTTTTATAACCGTTGGTATGCAACTTGATTTTAAAATAATCTACGATAATATTATTTTAATTTCATTATTATTACCAGCACTAATAATTTTAAAAGTATCAATAATTTATTCTATATTTAGATTTAAATCAACATCAAGAGAATCATTAAAAACAGCATTATCAATATTTCAATTAGGTGAATTTGCACTAGTTATATTTGAATTATCATCTGCTAAAGGCTTATTAGATACTACAACTGTTCAAATATTAATTGTTGTAGTTATTATTACAATGATTATTACTCCTTTTATTTTAAAAAACTTATCAAGAATTACAGATATAGGTAATTCTAGTTTAGATATAGATACTACTAATAATATATCTATAAATCAAACTAATCTAAATAGTCATATAGTTTTAATAGGTTATGGTAGACTAGGGAAAACAATTGCTAAACAATTGACAAAAAATAATATTAATTTCATTGCAATTGAAACCGATATACAAACAGTTAAAGAAGCTCAGCGATTAAAAGAACCTGTAATTTTTGGAAATGCCGCACAGAAAAATATTTTGGAAGCAGTAAGGATAAAAGAAGCATCATCTGTAATAATATCAATAGGCAATAGTCAAAAATTACAACAAATTTGTGAAGCCGTAAATGATTTAACTCATAATACTAAAACAATTGTAAGAGTTAATAGATTTGAAGAGAAAGAAGCTCTTGAAGACTTAAATTTATCACATATTATTGTAGAAACAGAAAAAACTGCATTAGCTATGTTTGATGAAGCAGTTCATTGTAAATTTTAGACTTAATTCTTAAAGAACTAAGTCTAAGATTATCATTTTGTTGGTATTGGATAATTATCAACTACAAAGTCAATATCTTTATCCCCTCTACCACTTAAATTAACTAATATTGATTTATCTGGATTTTGTACTGCATATTTCATTGCAAATGCTACTGCATGTGCTGATTCAAGAGCAGGGATAATACCTTCATATTGTGATAATTTATAAAAGGCATCTATAGCTTCTTCATCATTACAATGTCCTATATTTGTTCTTCCTATTGAATTTAAATAGGCATGCTCTGGTCCTACTGATGGATAATCTATCCCACTTGCAATAGAATACACAGCTGCAGGTTCACCATTTTCATCACTTAACATAATAGAGTTAAATCCATGCATAACACCTTCTTTACCATAAGTTAAACTAGCGCTATGTTCCCCTATTTTATCACCCTTACCCATAGGTTCAACACCATAAAGCTCTACATCATCATCAATAAAACCACTGAAAATACCAATAGCATTTGATCCTCCACCTACACAAGCAGCCACAGTGTCTGGTAATTTTCCTGTTAATTCTTTAAATTGTTCTTTTGATTCCAGTCCAACTATAGATTGAAAATCTCTTATCATCTTTGGAAAAGGATGTGGACCTACAACAGAACCGATACAAAATAATTGACTTTGAGGATCTTTTACATATGCTTCAAAAGCAGAATCAACTGCTTCTTTTAAAGTTTTTAATCCATGAGTAGCAGGAACAACTTTTGCTCCAAGAATTTTCATTCGTACAACATTTGGATACTCTTTTTCGATATCAACTTCTCCCATATGGATCTCACATTCTAATCCAAAATAAGCTGCTGCAGTTGCAAGTGCAACACCATGTTGTCCAGCACCAGTTTCAGCTATAAGTTTTTTCTTTCCAAGAGATTTAGCAAGTAATGCTTCTGCCATTGTATGATTTAATTTATGTGCACCCATATGGTTTAAATCTTCTCTTTTTAAGTATATTTGACCACCACCAATAAGTTTACTTAAATTTTTACAATGATAAATAGGAGTTGGTCTCCCTTGAAAATGTTTTCTTATATATCTAAGTTCTTTTATATATTCATCTGATTGAGATAATTTTTTATAAGCTTCCCTTATATCTTTAAATGGTTCTTCTAATTGTGGAGGAATAAATGATCCTCCAAACTTTCCAAAATATCCATTTTCATCTGGCATTGTTTCTAAATATGGTTTTTGATTCATTTTTATCCTTTAAAAAATATATTTATATATTAACACAATTTAATGATAATAATATAGCTTTATCAATAACATTATAAAAATATAATAATATCAATAAAGCTAATTTAATATAAATTTTAGATATAATCGCGGATATAAATAAAAAAACAATATAAGGAATAAGCATATGCAAGATTTAACAGGTGCAATGACAGCTTTAATTACTCCATTTAAAAATGGTAAACTAGATGAAGTAACTTATGAAAAACTAATCAAAAGACAAATAGCTCAAGGAATAGATAGTGTAGTTCCTGTTGGGACAACTGGAGAAAGTGCTACATTAAATATGGAAGAACATAAAAGATGTATTGAAATTGCAGTTGCTACATGTAAAGGTACAAATGCTAAAGTAATTGCAGGTGCTGGTGGAAATGCTACAGCAGAAGCTATGGAACTTGCAGTTCACGCACAAGCAGTAGGTGCAGATGCAATCCTTTCTGTAACACCATATTATAATAAACCAACACAAGAAGGTTTATATCAGCATTACAAAGCTGTTGCAAATTCTATTGAAATTCCTGTAATGCTTTATAATGTACCTGGTCGTACTGCAGTTGATATGACTGCTGATACTTGTGTAAAATTATTTAATGATATTTCAAATATATATTCAGTGAAAGAAGCAACAGGAAGTTTAGAAAGAGTTATTGAGCTAAATACTAAAGCACCTGACTTTGCAGTAATAAGTGGTGATGATGCTATTGATTTCCCATTTATGGTACAAGGTGGAAGTGGATGTATTTCAGTAACAGCTAATCTTTTACCAAATTTAAAATCTGAAATTATCCATGCAGTTCAAAAAGGTGATTTTGAAGAAGCAAAACAAATTAATAATATGCTTTACCCATTAAATAAAGTGTTATTCTGTGAAGCTAACCCTATTCCAATTAAAGCTGCAATGTATATAGCTGGTTTAATTGATACATTAGAATATAGACTTCCATTAACTCCACCAACAAAAGAAAACATGAAAAAAATCGAATTAGTAATGGCTAATTACGATATTATAAAATAAGGATTAACTATGAGTAATAAAGGTAAAACACTAGTAATTACAGGAGCAACTAAAGGAATTGGTAAAGCTTGTGCGTATAGATTTGCAAAAGAAGGTATTAATATTGCTTTTACATATAATTCAAATGATGAAATTGCAAAAGAAATTGCTGCTGATTTAGAATCAAAATTTGGAATTAAAGCTAGATATTATCCATACAATATTTTAGAGCCAGAAACTGCAAAAGAATTATTTTTAAAAATAGATGAAGACTTTGATAGAATCGATTATTTCATATCAAATGCAATGATATATGGTAGAGCAGTTGTAGGTGGATATGGTAAATATATGAAACTTAAACCAAGAGGTTTAAATAATATCTATACTGCAACAGTTGATGCATTTGTTTGTTGTTCTCAACAAGCTGCTAAAAGAATGCAAAAAGTTGGTGGTGGAGCAATGGTTTCACTATCTTCAACAGGAAATTTAGTATATATTGAAAACTATGCAGGACATGGTACAAATAAAGCTGCTGTAGAGGCTATGGTAAGATATGCTGCTACTGAACTTGGAACAATGAATATTAGAGTAAATGCTGTTTCTGGTGGTCCAATTGATACAGATGCACTTAAAGCATTTACAAATTATGAAGAAGTTGCAGAAAAAACAGCTGCATTATCACCACTTGGAAGAATGGGACAACCAGAAGATTTAGCTGGTGCTTGTTATTTCCTATGTAGTGAAGAAGCGGGATGGATTACTGGTAGTACTCTTCTTGTTGATGGTGGAACAACTTTCAAAAAATAATGAAAGAAAAAAACTTAAACCTACCAAATATATTAGCTGCTTTTAGAATAGCCTTAGCACCTTTAATGCTATGGTTTATGGTGGATCAATCAAATCCTATTTTTAATGGATGGCATCCGTCATGGTTTGATTATTTTGCAGGCTTAATTTTTGTAATTGCTTCTGTAACTGACTTTTTTGATGGATACATTGCAAGATCTTGGGATCAAATGACAAAATTAGGATCTATTTTAGATCCTCTTGCAGATAAAATGCTTATACTTGCTGGTCTCTTAGGACTTATGGTACTTGATCGTGCAAGTGCATTTGCCGTATTTTCAATACTTTCAAGAGAATTTTTCATTACTGGTCTACGTGTAGTTGCTGTAAGTGAAGGAAAAGCTGTTGCCTCAACAATGGCTGGAAAAGTAAAAACAGTAGTACAAATGATTGCTATTGGATTCTTACTTATGAATTGGCCATTTGCAACTGAACTTTTATGGTTAGCAGTTGGTTTAACTTTATACTCTGGTTATGAATATATCAGAGACTATTTAAAATAGGATTTTATTTTAATGAGTATTATCACAGTATTATTAGTTTTTATGTTCTTGGTATTCTTCCACGAACTAGGACATTTTACAGCAGCTAAAAAATTAGGTGTAACAGTAGAAAAATTTTCAATTGGATTTGGAATGTTTGGTTTATTAAAACCAGTAATTCAAAAGCATTATAAAGGTACACTTTTTGTAATATATCCAACACTATTTTTAGGTGGATATGTACAAATGAAAGGTCA
>JABJGE010000105.1 GCA_018662405.1 Campylobacteraceae bacterium | reverse complement strand
TCTGGGCAAGATGCATATCCTGGCGAATATCTACATCCTTGATATTGTTTCATCTGAACATCTTTTAATGTTGGTTTTTCATTATCAACTATATTTAAATCAAGTCTTATTTGCTTATGTACAAGTTCAGCACATGCTTCAGCAAGCTCAACACCTAGTCCATGAACTTGATAATATCTTCCAAACTCACCTTTGTCATAAATTTCTTTTTCAAAATCTGTAATATTTAGTCCAGAACTTGCAAATGTAAATCCAACTACATCAAAACTATCACTTTTAAAATAATCTGCTAAACATCTATGTGGAAATTTTCCTTGTCTAGGAAAATCAAAAGTTGCTATAATATTTTGTTTTTCTTCATCATAAATTTCTAATTTTGTGTCATTTGCTTTACATGGAAAATATGAATAAAGAACAATTGGATCAAATACTTTTTTTACTAAAAATTCCTCTTTTAAATCTTCATATAAAGGCTTTACAACTTCTTCTTCATGTTTTAAGAATTTTGTAGAATCTTGCTTTCCTTTTTTATATCCCCATCTTTGTCTAAATAAAACTCTATGGTTTATCCACTCAAATGCTAGAGCTGGATCAAATTCCTTTGACATATCTCTTCTTCCTAAAAATGGTGCTGTAAAGTTATGATTGTTCTCAAGAAGTTCAGGAGTATGAATATCGCTATTAAATTCTATTTTTTCTTCTTTTTGAACATTATCATATTTTATTAAATCTGCAGCCATATTTGTATCTAGTACCGAATCTTGCCCTTTTGCAATAGCTTCTACATGTGCTTCAATTCTTTGCATAGATATTACACCATCAAAAGCATCTCTTGCATAAAAAATATGTCCATCATAATTAGGTCTACAAAAATTGTCAACAAAATCTTTGGTTAAAGCTGCACCACCTAGCATTACAGGTATATTTAAACCTTGTGCTTGTAATTCTTCGAGATTTGATTTCATTTCATTTGTTGATTTTACAAGTAATCCACTCATACCAATAGCATTAGCTTTATGCTCTTTAGCTGCATCTATAAAATCTTGGATACCAACTTTTATTCCAATATTAATTACTTTAAAACCATTGTTACTTAAAATAATATCTACAAGATTTTTTCCAACATCATGTACATCACCTTTTACAGTTCCAAGTATAAGTGTAGTCTCAGATTCTTTTTCAATTTTAGGTAAAAATGGATTTAAGCTATCCACAGTTGCTTTCATAGTTTCTGCACTTTGAAGAACAAAAGGAAGTTGCATCTCTCCACTTCCAAAAAGCTCACCAATCTCTTTCATACCATCAATTAGCCATTCGTTTACTATTGTTTCTGGTGGCATTTTATCTTTTAATTGTGAAGCTAATGGCAACAATCTTTCCTTATCTCCATCTTTTAGAAGTTGAATAACTTTTTGCTTATCATCAAGTTTTTCAAATTCTTCATCACTTTGCTGTTCAACAGCACCAACATCAGAAAAATGTTCAATAAAAGCAAATAAAGGATCACCGTTTTCTCGTCTATTAAACAGTAGATCTTCACAAGCATTAATATCTTCTTGGCTCATTTTATTTCGTGGAATCAAATGCTTTACATTTACAATAGCACTTGAACATCCAGCTTCAATACAATGATGTAAGAATATAGAATTTAAATAAACTCTAGCATCTTTATGCAGTCCAAATGAGATATTTGAAAGTCCTAGTGTTGTTGAAACTTCAGGATGCATTGTAGTAAATTCCCGGATTGCTTCAATAGTTTCAATTCCTGCATTATGATATTCTTCATCCCCAGATCCAATTGTAAATACAAGCATATCAAATACTAAATCCCTTGGATCTAATCCATGAACATTTACAGCTCGTTGATAAATTCTCTCTGCTATTCGTACTTTATCATCTTTTGTTTTTGCCATTGCAACCTCATCAATTACAAGACAAACTAATGATGTACCATGTTTTTTAGCAAGTTGACATATCTCATCAAAGCGTTCTTCCCCATCTTCAAGGTTAACAGAATTTAGAATAGGCTTTCCACCTATTAATTTTAAAGCCTGTTCAAGTGCTGGTATTTGAGTAGAATCTGGCATAAGTGGTAATGGTATTTTTTGAGCATATAAAGACACAACTTCATTCATATCTTTAGTTTCATCACGACCAGCAAATCCAACACTTACATCTATAATATGTGCTCCGGCTCGTACTTGCTGTTGACCTACAGTTAAAGTTCCTTCAAAATCTTCAGCCTTAAGTAATTCTCTAAATGCCTTTGATCCTGTAGCATTACTTCTCTCTCCTATTAGAAGTGGAGATGGGTCTTGCTTAAGCTCAACAACATTAAAAAGTGATGCTAATGATTTTTCATGACTTCCAGTAGGTGCTTTTGGTACACAAGATTGTGTAGCATCTACAAGTGATTTTATATGAGAAGGTGTTGTTCCACAACATCCACCTAAAAATGCTACTCCATCAAAATCTAAAAATTGCTTTTGAATTTCTCCGAACTCTTCATCTTGCATTGGATAAAAAGTAAATCCACCTTTATTTTGTGGTAGTCCAGCATTCGCATGAATTGATAATGGAAAATGAGAAACTTCACTTAAAACTTCAAGATGTTTTTTAACTTGTTGGGGTCCTGTCCCACAGTTAAATCCTAAAGATAAAATATCAAATGGTTCCATGATTGTAGCAATTGTTTGTGCATCTGTTCCAATTAGCATACTTCCACTAAGTTCAATAGTTGCAGATACCATTATTGGAATTTGGGGTGCTGTATCTTGTAGTGCATGTAGTGCTGCTTTTATTTGAAGTGGATCTTGACAAGTTTCAAGTAAAAATACATCAACTCCACCAGCAACTAATCCATCAGCTGTAAGTTTATAACCATCATACATTTCATCATATGTAATATGTCCTAAAGATGGTAATTTAGTCCCTGGTCCAATTGAACCTAATACAAATCTTGGTTTTTCAGGCGTGCTATATTTATCACAAATATCTCGAACAATTTGTGCCCCTTTTTGTGATAATTCAAAACATCTATCACCCATATCATATTCATCTAGTACCCAAGGCATTGTACCAAAGGTATTTGTCTTAATCATATCTGCACCACTTTGGGCATAGTCATCATGAATCTGTGTTAGTATTTGTGGTGCTGTATCATTTAAAAGTTCATTACAACCCTCTTGATCAACGCCTTTATTATCCAACCATGCTTTTGGATCGATTGTTGCATTTTGTAATTGAGTACCCATAGCACCATCAATTATCAATGGTCTTTTTTTAATTATTTCTAATATTTTATTTTTAATTGTAAACTCTTTAAGTTAGTATATATACTTATTTTATTCAATTATTAGTTAAATTATTATGAAATGTAAGCATACTAAATATAGTAGAGGCAATTAAGATATAATTGACTAAAATACTATAAATAACCATAGGAAATAAAATGTCATTTTCAATCTTTAACTTCTCAGATAAGCTAAATAAATCCATCACAAATAATGGTTACACTAAACCAACAGCTATACAAGAACAAGTAATTCCTCTTGTATTACAAAAGCATGATATCTTAGCTAAAGCACAAACGGGAAGTGGTAAAAGTGCAAGCTTTGTACTGCCTATCTTAGAATATATATCACACAACCCAAGTGCTGGAAAATCTAAAATCAAAGTATTAGTATTAACTCCTACACGAGAACTAGCACTTCAAATTACTAATTATTTCAATTCATTCAGTGTCAATTTAGAGAAAGTACCAAAAGTAGTTACTCTAATTGGGGGAGAAAGCTTAGGAGATCAAATATCTTCAATCCAACAAGGATGTGATATTTTAGTGGCTACCCCTGGAAGATTTATTGATATTTTAAGTAAAAAACAAACCAATTTTGAAAAATTGAAGTTTTTAGTTGTTGATGAAGCAGATAAAATGCTTGATCTTGGATTTAATGATCAACTTGATTTAATACTCCAATCTATACCAGAAAAAAGACAAACTTTATTATTCTCAGCTACATATCCTCCTAGAGTATTGGATATTGCTAAAAAGCTTACATTAAACCCTAAAGAAGTTATATTTGAAGAAGAAACAGAAACTGTAGATACTATTACACAAAGGGCTATAGAAGTTAATGTTGAGAATAAAAGAGCATTATTAAAACATCTTTTAAAAATTAATAGATTTGATCAAGTACTTATCTTTATGGTTAGTGCTAGAGCTGCTGACAATATTGCAAATAAATTTCAAAGAGATGGTTACCCTGCACAATCTTTACATGGTAAACTTGATCAAGAAGAAAGAAATTTAACACTTGATGAATTTAGATCAAAAAAAATAAGAATTCTATTTACTACAGATTTATTAGCACGAGGGATTGATATAGATGATATTTCATGTGTTATAAATTTTGATTTACCTAGATCACCTGCTGATTATATCCATAGAATAGGTCGTACAGGTCGTGCTGGTAAAAATGGTATTGCTATATCTTTAGTATCTCATGAAGATAAAGAACATTTCAAACTTATAGAAAAACGATGTGATATAGATCTAAATAAAGAGCAAATAGCAGGATTTGAACTGGTAGGAGAAGCGCCTAAAAAAGAAAAAGGAACTGCTCCAGTTAAAGGTAAAAGAAAAAGTAAGAAAGATAAACTAAGGGAAGAAAAACTTAAACAAGTAAAAGAGAATAAAAACTAATCTCTTTTAGCTGCTCAATTTAATCTAACAAATAACAACAGATTTAATTTCTGTAAATTCTTCAATTGCAAAAGAAGGTCCTTCTTTCCCTACACCACTAAGTTTTGTACCACCATATGGTTGGATATCAAATCTTAAAGTTGGAATATCATTAATTACAACTCCACCACAATCAGCTTCATGTATAAATTGTTGTGTTTGTTTTAAATCATTTGTAAATATTGAAAACTGTAATCCATAAGGTGAATTATTCATTTTTACTATTGCTTCATCATAAGATTTAATTTTTACAAGTGATACTATTGGTGCAAAAACTTCTTCACAAATAATTTTCATATCATCTGTTACTTCTGTCATCACCGTAGGATGAAAATTCATACCATCAGCTTTATTTCCTGCAATACAAACAGCACCCTCTTCAATCGCACTTGCACACCATGACTTAGCACGATTTAATGATTCTTCATCTATAAGTGGCCCAATAAATGTATCATCATTATAAGGAGATCCTACTACAAGCTTTTCAGTCTCAATTTTCATTAACTTAGCAAACTCTTCATATACTTCTTCCGCCACATAAATTCTTTGTAATGAGATACAAACTTGACCAGAATTTACAAAAGCACCAAAGGCACATCTTTGCGCTGCTAATTCTAAGTCAGCACTTTTATCAATAAAAGTTGCAGCATTTCCACCAAGCTCAAGTGCTACTTTTTTAATACCAGCAGATTTTGTAATAATATTTCCAACAGGAACACTACCTGTAAAACTTAAAACTCTAGGAATCATACTTTCAACTAATGTACTACCAACTTCTACATCACCATAAACTAAAGAAATTGCATCTTTAATCGCATATTCACTTTCAATAAAAAGCTTTATAAATTTATATGCTGTCAATGGAGCTTCTGGTGTGGGCTTAAGAACAACTGCATTACCAGATACAAGTGCAGGGGCAACCTTATGAGCTACAAGATTTAATGGAAAGTTAAATGGTGTAATACAAGCCACAACACCTACAGGTTCTCTAAACCAATATGCAGTTGTTTTTTTACCACTTTCCATAGCATCTGTATTAATCGTTTCTCCATGGCTACTAACCATTGCAATATTACTAAGTTTTAAAGTTTCAATACATCTATCTACTTCAATTCTTGCATAGGTAATTGGCTTACCAACCTCATCACATAGTGTTTGTGCTATGTCTTCTTTATTTTTTGTTAACTTTTTAACAACATCTTTTAACCAATTAATTCTTTGAGACAATGTAGATGCTTTTGTATCTTTACTTGCACTATTTGCAATTTCTAAAGCTCTTATTGTATCTTCTTTTGTACAAAGTGGATACTTTGAAACAATCTCATTTGAATATGGGTTAATTCTACTTTCAAGATTTTCTCTTGATATTTCTTCACTTCCAAAAAATATATTTGCTGTCATGTAATACTCTTTATATTTGATTTTTATGGTTTAGTATATCATAAACAAAATTTAGATAACATCTCCTAATATATAAACAATTAGGATATTTTATAATGGAAAAAGCAAAATATATTTGGATGGATGGAGAATTAACTCCATGGGATGATGCAAAAGTACATGTATTAACTCATACGCTACACTATGGAAATGGTGCTATTGAAGGTACGAAAGCATACAAAACTGCAGACGGTAGATGTGCTATATTTAAACTTCAAGAACATACTCAAAGACTTTTAGATTCTTCTAAAATGACTTTAATGGATGTACCATATACTGTAGAAGAATTAAACGATGCACAAGTAAAACTACTTCAAGAAAATGAACTTTTTGAAGGTGCATATATTAGACCACTTGTTTACTTAGGATATGGAGTTATGGGACTTTATCATAAAGATTGTCCTGTAAATGTTTCTATTTCTGCTTGGGAATGGGGAGCATATCTAGGAGAAGATGGTCTTAAAAATGGAATTAGACTTAAGATTGCTTCTATGACTAGAGGTGGAAACACTTCTGGAATGGGAAAAGCAAAAGCAGTTGCAAACTACTTAAACTCTCAAATGGCTAAATATGAAGCTGTTGAAGCTGGATATGATGAAGCACTTATGAGAGATGATCAAGGTTATATTGCAGAAGCTAGTGGAGCATGTTTTTTCATGGTTGAAGATGGTAAACTAATTACTCCTCCAAATGACAACTCACTTAAATCAATTACTCAAGCTACAGTTATAGACTTAGCTAATGATATGGGAATTGAAGTAGTTAGAAGAAGAATAACAAGAGAAGAAGTATATATCTGTAGTGAATGTTTTTTAACTGGAACTGCTGCTGAAATTACACCTGTTAAAGATGTTGATGCTAGAAAAATTGGATGTGGATCAAGAGGTCCTATAACAGAGAAAATTCAAAATGCATATTTTGATGTAGTAGCTGGAAAAAATCCAAAATATATTAAACATTTAACATACATTAATTAAAAAATAGATTTAAGACAAAATAAAGTGCAATAATATATCATTGCACTAAAATTATAGAAGGAAAAATAAAAAATGCCAATCGATAACGATTATTTTAAAAATAGAAAACAAAACTCTGGAAACAACAATTCTAATAATGGTGGAAACAACAATGGTGGTGGTGGAGATTACCAACCTCCTTTTGAGCCACCTGAATTTTTCAGTAAACTAGGGAAAATGGGAGGAATGATTTATTTAGTTATTGCTATTGTTATTCTACTAGTTGTTGCAAAACCATTTGTAATTATTAATTCTGGAGAAGTAGGTATTAAAGTAACTACAGGTAAATATGAAACTGAACCATTACAACCAGGTTTCCATCTTTATATTCCAGTAATTCAAAAAGTAATTACTGTTGATACAAAAGTTAGACTTATTAACTACAAAACGATTGAAGACATGAGTGGATTTGGTACTGGAATTAAAATTAACCCAGCGATTAATATTCTTGATGCAAGAGGTTTACCAGTATCTATTGAATTAACTGTACAATATAAACTTTTAGCACATGGAGCACCTACAACTATTGCAACATGGGGTATGGCATGGGAAGATAAAATCGTAAATCCTGTTGTTAGAAATATAGTAAGAAATGTTGTTGGTGGATTTAATGCAGAAGACTTACCTCAGCAAAGAAATGTAATTGCAACACAAATTGAAAATGGTATTAGAAAAGAGATTGAAGCACTTGAAGGTAAACCTGTTTCTATTGAATCTGTTCAATTAAGAGAAATAGTACTTCCTACTAAAATTAAAGATCAAATTGAAAAAGTACAAGTTGCAAATCAAGAATCTGAAAGAGTTAAATACGAAGTTTTAAGAGCTAAACAAGAAGCTGAAAAAAGAGCTGCAAAAGCTACTGGTGATGCTGAAGCAAATAGAATTGAAGCACAAGGTAGAGCAGATGCTGTTGCAATTGAAGCAGCAGCACAAGCAAAAGCAAATAGCTTAATCTCTAAGTCTTTAACAAAAAACCTTTTACATTTAGAACAAATCAAAGTTCAAGGTAAATTTAATGAAGCACTTAAAGATAATAAAGATGCTAAAATTTTCTTAACACCTGGTGGATCAACTCCAAATATTTGGGTTGATACAAAAGATAGAGCAAAACAAGCTGGAATAAACTAGTAAGTTTTTAGAGTAGCTAATATAACATTAGCTGCTTTATAAAGTTTACATAAAAGAAGATTATATGAATAATATTATAGACAAAATAGATTTTGAAAAACAAGATGGTTTAATACCTGTAATTACTCAGGACAATACTACGAATGAAGTATTGATGCTTGCATATATGAATAAAGAAGCAGTACAATTAACTCTTGATACTTCATATGCGCATTATTTTTCTAGAAGCAAACAGCGAATATGGAAAAAAGGTGAAAGTAGTAGTCATACACAAGCTATAAAATCTATTATGATGGATTGTGATAATGATACACTTTTATTAAAAGTTGACCAAGAAGGTGTCGCTTGTCATACTGGAAGAAAATCATGTTTCTTTACAGATGTATCAACAGGAAATCTTCAAAGTGAAATTGAAGTAAATACAACAGCATCTTACGGAATAATAGAAACTTTATATCAAACAATTCAATCAAAGAAAAATGATGATCCATCTACGTCATATACAGCTAAGCTTCTTCAAGGTAAGCAAAACTCTATGCTTAAAAAAATTGTAGAAGAAGCTGGTGAATTTACATTTGCAGTAAAAGACAATGATACTGAAGAGATTATATATGAAGGTGCAGATTTAATGTACCATTGCTTAGTAGCTATGGCAAGTCAAAATGTATCTCCAGATAGAATTAAACAAGAACTAGGACGAAGATTTGGTCTTAGCGGAATAGAGGAAAAAAATAGTCGAGAAGATTAGTCTCTACTATTTAATTTAATCATCCACCTGTTTCATAGAAAGCTCTACTTGAAACTTCCCCATCTTCATCTTGTGACCATTTATTTTTTTCTGGCTTATTAGCTAGTACTGTATCTAAAATTTTACATGCACCATCAATATCATTATTTTCTATAGATTCTTTAATACTTAATGCATCTTCAAAATATAGACATGGAATTAAAAATCCTTCTGCAGTTAATCTAATTCTATTACATGATTCACAAAAATCATCACCATAAGGTTCAATAATTCCAAACTGGTAACCATTTTCTAATTCATAATATTGTGCAGGTGAAGAATTTTCTCTAGGTACTTTTTTAAATTTATATTTCGTAGCAATTAACTCTAAAAGATCTGCACTTTTAAAACCTTTTAAATCGGACGAAGCAAAACTATTTTCCATATATTCTATATATCGCACTGGATATTTTCTTTCCATACAATATTCTAAAATATCAATAATCTCACCACCATTTACATCTTTCATTGGTACACAATTGATTTTAACTTTTAGTCCAGCTTTACTAGCTTCATCTAAGCCATCTAGTACTGTTGCAAGTACATCTTTTTGTGCTACATGATGTGCTACTTCTTTTTTAAGGCTATCAAGTGATACATTTATTCTTTTTAAACCAGCATTTTTTAAATTTTGTGCAGCTGATGGTAATAGGTATCCATTTGTAGTTAAAGCTAAATCAATATCATTTTTATAGTCATGTATCATTTTTATAAAAGAATCTAGTCCTTCTCTAAGTAATGGCTCACCACCTGTAATACGTATTTTGTTAACACCATTATCAATAGCAACTTTAACAAATTTGAACATATCTTCATAGCTCATAATATTTTCTTTTGGAACCCAAGAGAATGGTTTTTCCGGCATACAATATTGACATCTAAAATTACATCTTTCAGTAACTGATATTCTTAGGTAATTTACTTCTCTACCAAATCCATCTACAAGCATATATACTCCAAAGTTTTATAATATTTAATTTTAGATATAATAGCAAAAATATACTTCTATTAGATTAACTAAGGTCAATAAAATATGCAAATAAAACAAAATAAAGTAAAAACCCTACTTGACGCGCTACCTTATATAAAACAATTCAGTGGAAAAATTGTTGTAATTAAATATGGTGGATCTGCACAAACAAGTCCAGAATTACAAGAAAAATTTGCTCAAGACATCTCTCTTCTTGCATTAACAGGAATTAAACCAGTTATTGTACATGGTGGTGGAGCAAAAATTTCAGATATGTTAACTAAGCTTAATATCCCATCAGAATTTGTAGATGGTCACAGAGTTACTTGTGAAGATAGTATGAGAATTGTTGAGATGGTTTTAAGTGGAGAAATTAACAAAAATCTTACTTCTCTTTTAAATCATCATGGAACAAAATCTATTGGTATTAGTGGAAAAGATAGTAGCTGTATTAAAGCTATTGCAAAAGAAAATGGTAAGTTTGGATATACAGGTATTGTGACAGAAGTAAATGCTAATGTTATTAATAATTTAATTGACGAAGGATTTATTCCTGTAATTGCTCCAATAGCAGATAGTGCACAGCCAAACCATCCAGGATTTAATATCAATGCAGATATTGCAGCATCACAAGTAGCAATAGCACTTCAAGCAGATAAAGTGTTATTTTTAACAGATACAAAAGGTGTATTAGATAAAAATGGTGAGCTATTAAATGATCTTGATAAAGCAGATGTTGATTCATTTATTGAAGATGGAACTATAGCAGGTGGTATGATACCAAAAGTAAGGAGCTGTACAGATGCAATTGAAAATGGTGTTGCAAAAGCACATATTATTGATGGTCGAGTAGAACATTCAATACTACTAGAACTATTTACTAGCGATGGAGTTGGTACACAATTTTTACAAAAAGAAACTAAGGAAAATAATTAATGAGTTTTATTGAAACAAGAGGGAATGACGGAGTTAAACCTAATGAGGTTGAATTTTCATATGCTATTTTAAATCCTATGGCATCTTTTGGAGGATTGTATGTTCCAAAAGAATTACCAAACCTAGGTGCTGATTTTATTGCAGACCATATTGATAAAAATTATAAAGAATTAGCATTTGATATATTAAAAGCTTTTAAAATTGATATAGATGATTCGGACATCAATACTGCTCTTAATCTATATGATAACTTTGATGATGCACAAAATCCTTCTCCTGTAGTAAAAATCAAAGATGATTTATTTGTAAATGAACAATATCATGGACCAACAAGAGCATTTAAAGATATGGCATTGCAACCATTTGGTTCAATCCTTTCATCAGTTGCAAAGAAAATGGGAGAAAATTACCTAATTCTTGCAGCAACTTCTGGTGATACTGGGCCAGCAGCTCTTAATACATTTAAAAATAAAGATGGTATTAAAGTAGCTTGTCTTTATCCTGATGGTGGTACAAGTGATGTACAAAAACTACAAATGGTTACAGAAGATGGTTCAAATCTAAAAGTAATAGGAATTAATGGTAATTTTGATGATGCACAAAATGCTCTAAAGAGACTACTTGATTCTGATACATTTAAAGCAGAACTTGCAAAAAATAATATGAAACTAAGTGCTGCAAACTCAGTTAACTTCGGAAGAATTATTTTTCAAATTGTTTATCATTTCCAAAGTTATTTAGAATTACTAAGACAAAATGAAATCACATTAGGTGATGAAATTTATATTAATGTTCCAAGTGGAAATTTCGGTAATGTTTTAGGTGCGTACTATGCAAGACTTATGGGATTACCTGTGAAAAAACTTCTTGTGTCATCAAATGAAAATAATATATTAACTCAATGGCTTACTACAGGTATGTATGATATTAGAGGGAAAAAACTTATCCTTACAAAATCACCAGCTATGGATATATTAAAGTCATCAAATATAGAAAGAGTTATCTATGATATGTTTGGAGCAGCTAGAACAAAAGAGCTTATGGAATCACTAAATACTAATGGATACTTTGAACATACTTCAGAAGAACTAGCACAATTAAATGATATTTTTTCTGCTACGTGTAGTGATGATTCTTTTGGATTAAAAACTATCAAAACATTCTTAGATAATGGATACCTAATGGATCCACATACAGCAACATGTATTAAAGCTTATGATGAATTAAGAGATGACAAAAATATTAAAACAGTGATTTACTCAACTGCAGAGTGGACAAAATTTTCAAGTACTGTTTTAAATGCTCTAAATGAAGATAATATAAAGCACAAAGATATTGATGCACTTGAAAGTATCTCTAAAAACTATGGAGCAACTATACCACAATCAATTAATGATATATTTAATGCAAAAATTAATCATGATACAGTTATTAATAAAGAAGATATTGAAGAGGAAATCGTTAAGTTTATACAAGCTTAATTCTATTTTTAACTAGAGGAGTTTAAAAACTCCTCAATATCTTCTGCAATTTCATTTATAGCTATACTTGACTTCTTATACAAAACTTTACTAAATAAAGATTCTTCAATTGCATCACTTGGTTCTAGATTATTTAATATGGAATAATCTACAAAATTTGCAAGAGTATTCACTCCAATTACATTTCCACTTGTTCCAATAACAATAAACATCTCACAATCAGTTAACTCTTCATTTAATTTTTCATACATGGGTGCCATCTCACCAAAAAATACAATATTTGGTCTTAACTTTGATCCACAATCATCACATATTCCATTATTACAATCTTTAATACTTTCATATTCAATATTATATATTCGAGCACATTGATCTTCTCTACATCTAACTTGAGTCATAAATCCATGAAGGTGAATTACCTCATCGTCATTCATTCCAGCTTTCTCAAATAAATTATCTACATTTTGAGTAATTACTGATATATCATTTGGATATTTCTGCTTTAGTTCTTTTATAATAATATGAGTATTATTTGGAACTTTATCTTTTAGATCATCTCTTCTCTTATCATAAAATTTTAGGGTAAGAGATTCATTTTTATCTAAACTATCATGATTGCAAACAATATTTACATCATAATTATCCCACAATCCACCACTTTCTCTAAAAGTAGATATACCAGACTCCGCACTAACTCCTGCCCCACTTAAAATAATAATTTTTGACATAATATCTTCCTATAACCTTTTCAATACAATATTATATCTTTTTTTGTACAATACATTATGAATAATATAAACTTTTCCTTATCACATGATACAATAGAAAACTTAACCGCATTTAGTGAAATTTTAAAAAAAGATCATAATACAATACTAAATGAAGCACTTGAACAATACTTTGAAAATGAACAAAAAAAACTTCTTGAAAAAAATTTGGAAGATGAAAATGCTATGACAAATCTAGATTTCGATGAATTCTGGGATGATGTAGAACTATAGATATTTTATGTATCTATTTCTTTTAGCTCTATTCTTTTACTTACAGAATATTGTTATATCACTATTTGTACCTTTTGTATTTATACCAAATATTTTTGAATTCTTATTACTATATATTTTACTTTTAATCATATCAAAATTCAAATACTCAAAGTCAATACTATATTCTTGGCAGATAGCATATTTAATACATTTTAGTTTTCTATCATATTTTGGTTCAACACTCACATATATTGATATTTATCTTTTCTTTACACACATTGAGGATACATTTCTAACTCTTTTTAATATCCATAATATATTAATTATTCCATTTATTACTAGTACTATTATTTTAATATTTATATACAATATACAAATAAAACCTATAAATATTTCATACAAAATACTTGTTATCCTTTTATTTATTATTATATATTTTATACCAAAAATAAATGATGCAAGTTTTATATTAATTAATGAAGCATCTCAGATATATAAAGTTAATACTAGCAAAATCAATACTAAATCAAATAAACAAACTTTAAGACCTATTTCTCAAAATGATATTAATATTGTTCTTGTACTTGGTGAAAGTATGCGAGCAAAAGAGTTTTTAGAAAATAAATATAGTATATTTGAAAAATATAAATATAAAACAATATATAGTGGAGCAACAAATACTGACGTATCAATACCTATGCTAATCAACGGAGCATCAAGGCCAACACAAATAGATTTTAATCATAATCTATTTTATTTAGCAAAACAAAATAATTTCAATACTACATTTATATCAACACAAAGTAAAAAATCTTTAAAGTATATAGAGCCATATCTCAATACCAAATATATTGATACTTATAATATACAGAGGTCTCTTGATATAAATTTACTGCAACAACTCAACAGTATTGATTTATCACAAAATAATCTAGTAGTATTACAAATGCAAGGACAGCATAGTCCATATTTAAGCTATCCTAATGCTAATGAATCTGATAATGTAAAGCTAAGATATAAGAAATCTATGAACTATTCAAATAAAATAATAGAACAAATAATATCAACAATTAAAAATAAATCAACTAAACCATATTTATTCTTATTCACATCTGATCATGGAGAGTTTATAGGAGAAAATGGAAGATTTGGTCACAATAGATTTGAAAAGGAAATTTATAAAGTACCATTTTTCTATTCAAGTTCAAATAATATAGACTTACAAACTACTAAAAATCATGCTGATATATATCAAATCATATCATTCTATCTTGGATATAAAGAATCTATAAACTATAGCTCATCAACTATTATTTACGGAACAATGATTACTGAAGATGATGGCTTTATACAAATCAAATACTAATACATATTCTAGTAAAATTCATATCAAGAAAGTGGTGATAATTAATGATAAATAAACAACAAAACATAGCTATTTTTATAGATTGTGATAATGTAAGTTATAAATATGCGGAAGATATTTTTAATGACATATCTAAATATGGTACAGTAAATATACGACGAGCATATGGGAACTGGAAGGATAAAAAGTTAATTGGTTGGGAAAAACTACTACAAGAATTTAATATAAAACCTATCCAACAATTTGCCTATACTCAAGGTAAAAATGCAACAGATATTGCCATGATTATAGAGATGATGGATTTGTTATATACAAAAGATCTAAAAGCAATGGCTCTTGTAACTAGTGATAGTGACTTCACTCCAATAGTTACAAGAATATTAGCTGATGGACTAACAGTATATGGATATGGTGAAAATAAAACACCTACAGCATTTACAAATGCTTGCTCTCAATTTATATACGTAGAAAATTTATCTCAAGAAATCAATGAAATAAAAACAGAAGAAAATGAAAATAACAATAAAGATAATTCTAATTATGCAAGTAGTTATATGGGTAGTAATTATGATATCAAAAAAGATAATAAACTAAAGAAATTCCTTAAAAAAGCAGTCATGCAAACAATGGGAGAAACAAATTGGAGCGATGTTAAAGATATTGCAATATATATACAACAAAATTCATCTTTCTCACCAATTAATCATGGTTTTAATAAGCTTGGTGCATTAATAAAAGCCATAGATATATTTGACATAGAATATGTAAATAATAATCTTACAATGCTTGTAAGAGAAAAAAGAAGATAAATACTATATTTTATACAAATATGTTATAATGTCTATAACTAACAATGTAAAGGATACTATTATGGCACTTGAATCAGTTGTAGGTAGTGTAAATCAAAATTATATAGCTCAGCAAAAAAATGAATCTTCTATCTCAAAAAAAGAGAATACACAAGATATTATGCCTCAAGAAGTAATTGAAGACATTGATTATTCAAATATGGATAAGGGTGCATTTGGTTCTGAAGTAAAAGAACTTTTAGAACAATTTAATAATGGAACTCTAACAACAGAAAATCTTCAAGCAAAAATGAATGAATTAAAAAGTGAATATATGGATGCAAATACATTCGCATATCAAAATAATGTTGATTTCTCAAAAACAACAGGTTCATTTGCTCAAGCACAAGCTAACATCTCTCAAGCATCTGTAGCTAAACTTTTAAGTTAGCTACAAGATATTCATAGTTTTTTAAACTAGAATGAAAAATACTTTATTTTTATTACTAATTATATCTCATATTGCAATACTAAATGCAAAAATAGTTATTAACACACATTGTTCCAAAGAACAAAGTTTTGAGACAAAACTAACTATTTTTATCAATAGTAATACGTTAAATTTATCAGAAGATGCTGTTATAGATAATGTTGGAGGGTATGTGGATATACCTGAAGATAATTATTACCTTAAAACTGATCATAATATATATCATTTAAAAGGTGAAGTGGAAAGAGATCATATAGATAATATCAATAAATTTACTTTTACTATATATAATAATTCACAAAAATCAATAACTATAGAGGAATTATATAATTTGAAAGATAGTAAAAATTTATTATTTATTCAAAAAATAAATCTTGAAAAGAATAATAGTATTAATAGCTTCAAAACAACAACAAATAAATTAAATATTCATTTTGATCAAAAGCTATTCACTGAAGAATATCTAAAGTGTAAAGAAAAATAGGCGATTATAAACTAAATTATAATTTCGCCATTCTTTGTTTCTCTTACTTTATCTATAGTAAAACAAACATTTGCCATTTTTCTTGGTGTTTCATTTTTATATCGTTCTATAGCTTTATTTATTGTTTTTAATTCTTCTTTTGTAAATAAACTTTCATCAAAATCATCTTCCATTTTTACAAACTTTAATTCAATATAATTTGCTTTAGTAACTACATCAATATCTAAATGATCTAAGAACTCTTGAATAAGATAAAGCCTTTCATCATCCTCTTCTAAATCTTCACTATTTGCTATAATATCAAATAGTTCAGCCAAAACTTGAGGTTCTGGACTTCTATTGTCTTTTATATATATTTCACCAAATATTTTATTTTCATATATTTCCATATGTTTATAATCCATTAAAAATAGTAAAATTGAAAGTTTCTTATCATTTAAATGTGATACTTTATTCTCTAACATATAAAGTATTACATTAGCAATTTTTGTAATATTTAATTCCAAATTAGTTACTTTCATCTTCAATCAACGAAGCATTAAGTATCTCTTCATCAACTAATGTATTTTCCTCGATAACTTCTTTCTTTTTAAAGTTCATAGTTCCTGCTTCGGCAATTAATTCTATATAAAATTTATCCCAATTTTGCTCTGAAGCATCATTAATATTTTTCATTATATCTTCAAATCTAATTTCTACTGCATTTTCTTCAGTATTACCAAATTTACAATTAATCTTCCAAAAATTTGAATCTTCTGGTAAATCTTTTCTTTTTTCTCTTTTTATATATTTTCTAATATTATGTTTAATTGAGTCTAATACTCTTTGTGGATCTTTTTTTGCATCTGTTAATAAAAATGTTTTTTTCAATAGTTATTCCTTATATTTGTAGGATTATAGCTAAAATATATAACTTTAGTAAACATAATCCAATTATCATCGAATTATAATTTTTTTGATATAATCCTACTATGACACCATTTAAAGTACACTCACCACATTCTCCTGCAGGAGATCAACCAGAAGCAATAGAAAAACTAACAGCAAGTATTGTAAAAGGAAACCAATACAATACACTTCATGGAGTTACAGGTAGTGGTAAAACACATACTATGGCTAGGATTATTGAAGCTACACAGATGCCTACACTTATTATGACTCATAATAAAACTCTTGCAGCTCAATTATATTCAGAATTCAGAGGATTCTTTCCAAATAATCATGTTGAGTATTTTATTTCTTACTATGATTATTATCAACCT
>JABJGE010000104.1 GCA_018662405.1 Campylobacteraceae bacterium | reverse complement strand
TGAAGCTACACAGATGCCTACACTTATTATGACTCATAATAAAACTCTTGCAGCTCAATTATATTCAGAATTCAGAGGATTCTTTCCAAATAATCATGTTGAGTATTTTATTTCTTACTATGATTATTATCAACCTGAAGCGTATATCCACGGGAAAGAAGAAGATTTAATAGCTAGTTAGACTGTTCTTTATAACGGTTCTTATTAGAGTTGTAATTTGAATTATTGAATTGAGGCAGCCTATAGGAAGTTATAGGTGGTATTTAAGTAATATTAATAAACTATATTCTATAAAGAGGAAAAATGAAACATTATAATGTAGTAGCAGCAATTATTATGCATAATAATAAGATATTATGTATGCAGCGTGGACCAAGTAAATATAACTATATATCAAATAAATATGAATTTCCAGGAGGGAAGATAGAAGAAAATGAAACAGAAATAAATGCACTTATACGAGAAATAAAAGAAGAATTAATTATTGATATATCTGTTGAAAAAAAATTTATAATAGTAGATCATACTTATCCAGATTTTAAAATAACTATGCACTGTTATATTTGTACTTCTGAAAGTAAGGCTTTTACTTTAACTGAACATATTGACTATAAATGGTTAGAGAAATTAGAGCTAGAGAAATTGGATTGGGCTGCTGCTGATATACCTATAATTAAAAAGTTAATTAATGAATAATGAAATAAATATATTAAAAAAAAGTTTAGAGACAGGATTTATAGATTCTGAAATTATTTCAAATAAATATTATCAACCTAAATTTCTTACTAATGATAAACTTACAAAAACTAAAATTTTAACAACTATTCAAAATGAACTAAAAGAGTGTGATGAATTTTGGTTTTCAGTTGCATTTATTACAACAGGTGGTATAGCTACACTATTTAATACCTTAGAAGAATTAGAAGCAAAAAATATTAAGGGTAAAATATTAGTATCTCAATATTTAAATTTTACACAACCTGAAGCATTAAAAAGATTACTACAATTTAAAAACATAGAATCAAAGATTGTAGTAGATGGTAATTTTCATGCTAAAGGCTTTATGTTTAAAAAGAATAATATGTATACATTAATTATAGGAAGTAGTAATTTTACTGCTAACGCTTTATGTGTAAATAAAGAATGGAATTTAAAAATCTCAGCAAATATCAAGAGTAGTATAATACTTGATGCTGTAAAAGAGTTTAGTAATGAATTTGATGATGCTAATAAAATTGATAATGATTTTATTAGTAATTATAAAGAAGTATATAAAACTGTAAAAAATAATAATATTTTAATTAAAAATAATTATTTAAAAATAAAAAGTAAAGAATTAAAACCAAATAAAATGCAAGAAGAAGCACTTGCTAATATTAGTAATCTTAGAGAAAAAGGTAAAAGAAGATCACTTTTAATTTCAGCAACAGGTACAGGTAAGACATATCTTGCAGCATTTGATGTTCAAAAGTTTAACCCTAATAAAGTTTTATTTATTGTGCATAGAAGAAATATTGCAAAAGCTGCATTAAATACATTTAAATCTATTTTTAATAATTCAAAAACTTTAGGTTTGTATTCTGGTAATGAAAGAAATAGTGCTGTAGATTTTATTTTTTCAACCGTTCAAACTATATCAAGAGATGAACATTTAAAATTATTTGAACCAAATTATTTTGACTATATAGTTATTGATGAAACACATAGAGCTGGTGCAGATAGTTATCAAAAAATTATAGATTATTTTACTCCAAAGTTTTTATTGGGAATGACAGCAACTCCTGAAAGAACTGATGGATTAGATATATTTAAACTATTTGATTATAATATTGCTTATGAAATAAGACTTCATAGTGCAATGGAAGAAAATATGCTTAGTCAATTTCATTATTTTGGTGTTTCAGATATTTCAATAGATGAAAAGTTATTGAAAGAAAAAGATTCATTTAATTTACTTACAACAGATGAACGTATTAATAAAATTATTGAAAAAATAAAAAAATATGGTGTAGATAATGATATAGCTAGAGGTTTAATTTTCTGTTCAAATATAAAAGAAAGTGAAATATTATCTGAAAAGTTTAATTTAAGAGGATACAAAACACTTTCACTATCAGGTTCCAATACAGAAGTAGAGCGTGAGTTAGCTATTGAAAGATTAGAAAGTGATGATAGTGATAAAATAGATTACATATTTACTGTCGATATTTTCAATGAAGGAATCGACATACCTAAAGTAAATCAAATTGTAATGCTAAGACCAACGCAATCATCAATAATCTTTGTTCAACAATTAGGTAGAGGGTTGAGGAAAGCAGATAATAAAGAATATTTAACAGTAATTGATTTTATTGGTAATTATAGTAATAATTTTTTAGTTCCTATTGCTCTTTATGGAGATACATCTTATAACAAGGATAATTTAAGAAAAGCTATGTCTCGTAATTTATTACCTGGTTCCTCTACAATTAACTTTGATAGGATATCATTAGAACGTATTTATAAATCTATTGATGCCTCAAATATGCAGTTAAAAAAAGATTTAATAAATGATTATAAATTATTAAAATATAGACTTGGAAGAATACCAATGATGATGGATTTTATCAATAATAAATTACGTGATCCATTTTCTTATGTAAACTATTCTAAATCATATTTAAACTTCATAATTAGTGTTGAAGATGATATAAAAGACAATTTGTCAGATAATGTTAGAGAATTGAAATTATTAGAATATTTATATACCGAAGTTAATAATTTTAAACGAATTGAAGAATCTTTAATTTTTAAGTTATTGATTAAAAATAATACTTTAACAACTGATTATTTAAAAGAAATTATTTATAATACTTATAAATACAAAACAACAGATGAAGTAATAATATCAGCTATTCATAATATAAATTTAAAATTTATTACAGAAAAAGATAATAAAAAATTAATTAGTGTTAATGAAAAATATAATTATAAGATTGTAACTATACATGAAGATACTATTCAAATAGATAGTGATTTATCAATAGTTTTAGACAATAGTATATGTAAAAAGTTTTTACTTGATAGTGTTTATTATTCTATAGATATGTACAATAAAAAAAGTTCTAATACTACTTTTAATGATGGTTTTAATTTATATCAAAAGTATTCTAGAAAAGATGTATTTAGAATATTAAATTGGAACCAAAACCCTTTAGCTCAAAATGTTGGTGGATATATAATTAGTCAAGATAAAACTAATTGTCCTATTTTTGTTAATTATCACAAGGAAGAAGATATATCAGCTACTACTAAATATGAAGATAACTTTATAGATAACAATAATTTTACATGGATGTCTAAAAGTAAACGTAAATTAACAAGTCCTGATATTCTAACTATTAAAAACAATCATGATTTACGCATACCCTTATTTATTAAAAAAAGTAACGATGAGGGATTAGAATTTTACTATATGGGAGACTTGAAACCAACAAAAAATGGTTTTGAACAAACATCAATGCCTGCAGCTGATGGTAAAGAAGTTTCAGTAGTTCGTGTTAATTTTCATATAAGTCATACTGTTGATGATGATATATTTAATTATATAATTCATGATCATAATTAATTTTAATTATGGTTTGTCTCACTAGGTCAACTTACTAATCCCATCCACCTAACAAATAAATAACAAAATAAAACTCAACAATATCAAATACCTAAAATACTCAAGGACCATTCCATGTCTCAAAGATAACATTATTGTCTAATATTCTCAGCAGCCTATAGACATTCATATACCCACTTTCTGAGCATATAATCCAAAATCAGATATAATCATACTATGACACCATTTAAAGTACACTCACCACATTCTCCTGCAGGAGATCAACCAGAAGCAATAGAAAAACTAACAGCAAGTATCGTAAAAGGAAACCAATACAATACACTTCATGGAGTTACAGGTAGTGGTAAAACACATACTATGGCTAGAATTATTGAAGCTACACAGATGCCTACACTTATTATGACTCATAATAAAACTCTTGCAGCTCAATTATATTCAGAATTCAGAGGATTCTTTCCAAATAATCATGTTGAGTATTTTATTTCTTACTATGATTATTATCAACCT
>JABJGE010000021.1 GCA_018662405.1 Campylobacteraceae bacterium | reverse complement strand
TACGACTTTATTTGTACCATTTAATAAAATAGCAGTTTTTGATATGGGTTATATAGCCATTATATTTTGGATGTTAGTTATGGTAGCTACATCAAATGCAGTAAATTTAACAGATGGTTTGGATGGACTAGCAACAGTACCCTCAATAATAGGGTTATTATCATTATCATTAATTGTATATGTTACAGGTCATGCAATAATAAGTGGATATTTATTAATGCCAAACATTAAGCTTGTGGGGGAACTAGCAATTGTAGGTGCTGCATTTATTGGTAGTTTAATTGCATTTCTATGGTATAACTCACATCCTGCAGAAGTTTTTATGGGCGATAGTGGAAGTTTAGCAATTGGTGGATTTATGGGATATTTAGCAATTGTTGGAAAAAGTGAAATACTACTACTGCTAATTGGATTTATATTTGTATTAGAAACAGTATCAGTTATATTACAAGTTGGATCATTTAAGTTAAGGCAAAAAAGAGTATTTCTAATGGCACCTATTCATCATCACTTTGAACAAAAAGGTTGGCATGAAAATAAAGTAATTGTTAGATTTTGGATTATTGCATTTATGACGAATCTAATTGCATTGTTAAGTTTAAAGATTCGATAATGAGAATATTAGGTCGTGGTAAAACTGCACAAGCCATACTTGAACAATATCCAGACTCTAAATTATATGATGATTTAAATATAGAAGAATTTAATAAAGATAGTGAAGAGCTAACAGTTGTTAGTCCTGGTATTCCTCCGTATAATCAATTAGTAAAAAATACAAAAAATTTAATAAGTGAATATGATTTGTTTGCAAATACTATGCCATATTCGATATGGATTAGTGGAACGAATGGAAAGACAACTACAACATCAATGTTGCAACATTTATTAGAAGAACAAAATAGTCAGTGTGGTGGAAATATTGGTACACCATTAGGACATATGGATCAAACTAAGAATATATGGGTTCTAGAAACATCATCATTTACATTACATTATACAAATATAGCAAAACCAAATTTATATATATTATTACCAATAAGTGATGATCATGCGTCATGGCATGGAGATTTTATTGAATATGAAAAATCAAAACTAAAAGCACTTGATAATTTAAAAGAAGGTGAAATCGCTATTATTCCAAAGAAATATGAAAATTATCCAACTAATGGATATAAAGTATGCTATGAGTCAAGTTCTGACTTAGCTAAAAACTTTGATATAGATATGAATAAAATAAATTTTGATGAACCATATCTAATAGATGCACTTCTTGCGCTCAGCGTCTCAAAAGTATTATTTGATAAAGTTGATTATAATAAAATAAATAGTTTTGTTCAGGACCCGCATAAACTTGAAAAGATATATGATAAATATAATAGACTATGGATTAATGATAGTAAAGCTACAAATATAGATGCAACAATACAAGCATTAAAGTCATATAAAAATAAAAAAGTATATTTAATATTAGGTGGAGATGATAAGGGTGCTAATTTAGAGCCATTATTTAAAGAGCTTACAAAATATAATGTTAATATATATGCAATAGGTTCTAATACAAATAAATTATTTGAATTATCTAATAGATATAATATATTATGTCAAAAATGTAATGAATTAGAAGTAGCAGTAAATATAATTTCAACATCTATTGATACTAATGGTTTATCATTGGTATTACTATCGCCAGCAGCAGCATCATTAGATCAATTTACGTCATATGCAAGTAGAGGCGATTTGTATAAAAATCTAATAAATAATATCATTTAAGCTTTCTTTAATATAGTTTTATCTATAATTCCATCACAAATAAAGGCTCGGTAGCTCAGGGGTAGAGCAAAGGATTGAAAATCCTTGTGTCGACAGTTCGATTCTGTCCCGAGCCACCATTATTTGTATTTGCTGTTGTAGCTCAGTTGGTAGAGCACCTCACTTGTAATGAGGCGGTCGGTGGTTCAAATCCTCTCAACAGCTCCATTTAGTTTATAGTTCTGTAGCATACAGTGCGTTAGACCAAAATTATATTATTATTGTTACGGTGAGATTGGAGAGTGGTCAAATCCTTCGGATTGTAAATCCGACGCCTCAGGCTTCGAAGGTTCAAATCCTTCTCTCACCACCATTTATTATGTATGCGGGAGTAGCTCAGTTGGCTAGAGCCTCTGCCTTCCAAGCAGATTGTCGCCGGTTCGAGTCCGGTCTCCCGCTCCATAATTTTTAATATTGATTATTGGGAGCGTTGGTTGAACAAGTACCTTATTTAATATAATTTACTTCATTTTCCGAAAACTCTATTTTTTAATCATTATTATGTTATTATTGTCACGTGTATATAGATACACCCGTATAGCTCAGGGATTGAGCATTTGTTTATTTAGGTTTAAAACCTTAATGGGCTCCATCCCTGAGCTATATTTTAGGATATAGTTGTTAACCCCCTTTGAATAGAGAAGCTTTATTTAGCTTATCTGCTCAGAGGGATTAATCTAAAAAGAAAATTAAATGAAGGAAATTCAAAATGGCAAAAGAAAAATTTGAACGTTCAAAACCACATGTAAATATTGGTACAATTGGTCACGTAGATCACGGTAAAACTACACTAACAGCTGCAATCTCTGCAGTATTAACTAACAGACTTGGTGGAGAAATGATGGATTACGATGCTATCGATAATGCACCAGAAGAAAGAGAAAGAGGAATTACTATTGCTACTTCTCACATTGAGTACGAAACTGATACTAGACACTACGCTCACGTAGATTGTCCAGGACATGCTGATTACGTTAAAAACATGATTACAGGTGCTGCACAAATGGATGGAGCTATCTTAGTTATCGCTGCAACTGATGGTCCTATGGCACAAACTAGAGAGCATATCTTACTTTCTAAGCAAGTAGGTGTTCCATACATCGTAATTTTCTTAAATAAAGAAGATCAACTTGATGATGAAGATAAAGAAGAGATGTTAGAATTAGTTGAAATGGAAGTTAGAGAGCTTTTAGAAGAATATGAATTCCCAGGTGATGATACTCCGGTAATCGCTGGTTCTGCATTCCAAGCATTAGAAGAAGCAAAAGCTGGAAATAATGGTGAGTGGTCTGCTAAGATTATGGAATTAATGGACGCTGTTGATTCTTATATCCCAACTCCAGAAAGAGAAACTGATAAAGATTTCTTAATGCCTGTTGAAGATGTATTCTCTATCTCAGGAAGAGGTACAGTTGTAACTGGTGCTATCTCTCAAGGTACAGTTAACTTAGGTGATAAAATTGAAATTGTTGGTATTAAAGATACTGTTGAAACTACAGTAACTGGTATTGAAATGTTCAGAAAAGAAATGGATTTTGCAGAAGCTGGTGATAACGCTGGTATCCTTTTAAGAGGAATTGCAAAAGAAGACGTAGAAAGAGGACAAGTTCTTGTTAAGCCAGGATCAATTACTCCACACACTAAATTTAGATGTGAAGTATATATTCTTTCTAAAGATGAGGGTGGTAGACATACTCCATTCTTCAATAACTACAGACCACAGTTCTATGTAAGAACTACAGATGTTACTGGATCAATTACTTTAGCAGAAGGTACTGAAATGGTTATGCCTGGTGATAATGTTGAATTAACTGTTGAATTAGGTTCTCCAGTTGCACTTGAGCAAGGTACTAAGTTCGCTATCAGAGAAGGTGGTAGAACTGTTGGTGCTGGTGTTGTTGCTGAAATTATTGAATAGTAAGTAGTTTGATATGGCAGATAGCATTAAAATTGGACTAAAATGTGAAGAGTGTGGTGATATTAACTATACTACAACTAAAAATCCAAAGACTCATACTGAAAAGTTTGAAGTAAAAAAATATTCTCCAAGATTAAGAAAGCATACACTTCATAAAGAAGTTAAGCTTAAGTCTTAGAAAATAACAAAACTAAATACTAGATTTAACCATTTAGTATTTAGTTTGATAGGCCAATAGCTCCAATGGTAGAGCACCGGATTCCAAATCCGGGTGTTGGGGGTTCGAGTCCCTCTTGGCCTGCCACTAATAAATATTATTAAGAAGATATAATAATCCTTTTAATAATAAGTATTTAAAATCAAAAAAGGTATTACTATGGGTAAATTAGGTTTATATTATAGACAAGCAAAAGGTGAATTATTTAAAGTAATTTTCCCTATTAAAGAGCAAGTAAAAAGTGCATATATTTCAGTATTTGTAGTTGTAACTGTGATATCTTTATTTTTAGCGCTAATTGACATGATAATGTCTTATAGCTTATCAGCAATAATTAACTAGGAAATATATATGGCACATCAATGGTATGCAATACAAACACACTCTGGAAGTGAAGTTTCAGTAAAAAATGCTCTTTTAAGACTAAAAGAAGAGATGCAAGATGGAAGAATTTCTGAAGTACTTGTACCTACGGAAGATCTAATAGAGATTAAAAAAGGGAATAAAGTAATTGTTGAAAGACCACTTTATCCTGCATATGCATTTGCTAAAATTGATCTTGATACTGCACTTTGGCATGCTATACAGTCTATGCCTAAAGTTGGTAGATTTATTGGTGAATCTAAAAGACCTACAGCATTAAGTGAAAAAGATATTAACTCTATTTTAGAAAAAGTTGAAAAGAAAGCGGCACCAAGACCAAGAGTTGCTTTTGATCAAGGTGAAACAGTTAGAATTAAAGATGGTTCATTTGCAAACTTCAATGGTATCGTTGAAAACTTTGACATGACATCTGGAATGCTTACATTAAACGTATCTATTTTTGGTAGAAATACACCAGTAGAAATTTCTTATACTCAAGTAGAACTTGTAGTATAAGTATATATATTAGGCATTAGGCAATTTTACTTCGCTTCCAAGTAGTAATATTGCCTAATGCCTAAATCATTAAAATAAAAACAAAAGGAACTTAGCATGGCTAAACAAGTAACAGGAATATTAAAATTACAAATACCTGCAGGTGCTGCAAACCCATCACCACCAGTTGGACCAGCTCTTGGACAAAGAGGTATCAACATCATGGAATTCTGTAAAGCATTCAATGAAAAAACAAGAGATAAAGCAGGATTTAAAATCCCTGTAGAGATTACTGTATATAAAGATAAAAGTTTTACATTTGTAGTTAAGCAACCACCAATGTCTGACTTAATTAAAAAAGCAGCAAATATTAAAAAAGGTTCTGATAATGCACTTAAAAATAAAATTGCATCATTAACTAAAGAACAAGTTATGGAAATTGTTGAACAAAAAATTTCTGATCTTAATACTAATGATACTGAGCAAGCAGCAAAAATTGTTGAAGGTTCATGTAGAAGTATGGGAATAGAAGTTAAATAATTTTTATTTAAGAAATAGCCAAAATACCACGAGGCTCAAAAAAGTGGTAGCAAAAAAATAAAAAATAAAATTGCGGAGAAATAAAATGAGCAAAAGATTTAAAGCCTTATTAGAAAAAGTTGATGCTGAAAAACAATATTCAGTAAATGATGCAGTAGCTACTGTAAAGGGATTAGCATCAGCTAAATTTGACGAAACAGTAGAACTTTCGTTAAACCTAAATGTAGATCCAAGACATGCTGATCAAATGATTAGAGGTTCTGTTGTACTTCCAAATGGTACTGGTAAAACTGTAAGAGTTGCAGTTATGGCTAAGGGAACTAAAATGGATGAGGCAACTGCTGCTGGTGCAGATATTGTTGGTAATGATGATTTAGTAGAAGCAATTCAAGCTGGTAACATTGATTTTGATGTACTAATTGCTACTCCAGATACAATGGGATTAGTTGGTAAAATCGGTAGAATTCTTGGACCAAAAGGTTTAATGCCAAATCCAAAAGTTGGAACTGTAACAATGGATGTTGCAAAAGCTGTTGGTGAATCTAAAGGTGGAAAAGTAGCATTTAGAGTAGATAAAAAAGGTAATATTCATGCAGGAATTGGAAAAGCATCTTTTTCTGAGTCAGCAATCGAAGAAAACTTAAATACTTTATTATCAACTATTAATAAATTAAAACCATCTACTGCAAAAGGTAGATATATGACTAATGTTGCATTATCATTAACTATGAGTCCATCTGTAAATGTTGATACATCTGCAGCAATGGATGTTAAATAATTAGCTCTCATAAATAGAGCTTTATCTTAAAACTGAAGACAGTAGGTGAAAAGTGTTAAAAAGAATAAATTTCTTTATTCTTTTAGCTTTGAAACTGGAACAGATGTGCTTTAGCACCTGTGAAGGCCAAGAGGGGTAACTTTTCTTAATTACCTACCGAAGTATGATGTTTTGGAAGGAGGAATAATGACTAAATTACAAAAAAATGATATAGTAAATGTATTAACAGAAGAATTCAAATCTTCACAAGCTATTGTTGTTGCTAATTATAAGGGAACTTCTCATAAAGAGTTAGAAGAACTTAGAATTGCAGCAAAAGAAGCTGGAGCAAAAGTTCAAGTTGCAAAAAATACATTAGTACAAATTGCAGTTAAAAATGCAGAGCTGGAAGAATTAACTCTTTCAGGTACAAATATATTTGTATGGGCTGAAGATCAAATTGCTGCATGTAAAGTTGCTGATAAATTTGCTTCTTCTCATAAAGATACATTTGCTATCAAAACTGGTATTGTTGAAGGTAAAGTTGCTGATGTTGCTACAATTAATGCACTTGCTAAACTTCCAGGAAGAGAAGAACTACTTGGTATGCTTGCTGCTACATGGATGGCACCAGTTGCAAACTTCACTATTGGTCTTGATGCTCTTAGAAAGCAAAAAGAAGAATCAGCATAATTATATGCTATAAATAGTCGTATATCGACAAAACATTAAAAATTAAAGGATTAAGAAATGGCAATTTCTAAAGAAGACGTATTAGATTATATTTCAGGATTAAGCGTATTAGAGCTTTCTGAGTTAGTAAAAGAATTTGAAGAAAAATTCGGAGTATCTGCACAGCCTGTAGCTGTAGCTGGTGGAGCTGTAGCTGGTGAAGCTGCTGAAGAAAAAACTGAGTTCGATGTTATCTTAAAAGATGCTGGAGCTAAGAAAATCAACGTAATTAAAGCAGTTAGAGCATTAACTGGTTTAGGTCTTAAAGAAGCAAAAGCAATGGCTGAAGAAGCTGGTGCAAAAGTAAAAGAGGCAGTATCTAAAGAAGATGCTGAAGCTGCAAAAGCTGAGTTAGAAGCTGCTGGTGCAACTGTAGAAGTTAACTAATTAAGTTTCCTCTTAAAAATATACGAAGTCTAGAAATAGATTTCGTATAACACATTACTAGCACCTTAAATAATTGGTATTTTTTTACTAATTATTTAAGGTGCTTTTGTGCTTTATAGCAAAAATACAATTCATATAAAGGTTAGATATGTTAAATTCATTAAAATCTGGGAATAGGCTAAGAGTTGATTTTTCAAAAAATCCTCAAAAAATCGAAATTCCGAATTTACTTCAATTACAACAAAATAGTTATGATAACTTCTTAAAAGTTGGACAAGATGATAGATCTGAAGCTGGTATCAATAAAGTTTTCAAGTCAATTTTTCCAATTTCAGATACTCAAAATAGAGTTACATTAGAGTTTTTAGGTTCAACTTTAGAAAAACCAAAATATTCTGTTAATGAATCAATGACTAGAGGAATTACTTATTCAATTCCTTTAAGAATCCAAATGAGATTAACTCTATGGGATTTAGATGAGAAAACTGGTGAAAGAATCGGTGTAAAAGATATTAAAGAACAATCTTTATTCATTAGAGATATACCTATGATGACAGATAGAACTTCATTTGTTGTAAATGGTGTTGAAAGAGTTGTCGTGAATCAGTTACATAGATCTCCAGGTGTAATTTTTAAAGAAGAAGAGGCTGCAACTGTTTCTAATAAATTAATCTATACAGGTCAAATTATTCCAGATAGAGGTTCTTGGCTTTATTTTGAATATGATGCAAAAGATATTTTATATGTAAGAATTAATAAAAGAAGAAAAGTACCTGTTACAGTACTTTTTAGAGCTTTAGGATACAGTAGAGAAGATATTATTAAATTATTCTACCCTGTTGAAACAATTAAAATCAAAAAAAATAAATTCTTAATGGAATTTGTTCCATCTAACTTTACAGGTAGAATTGAGTTTGATCTTAAAGATGAAAAAGGAAATTTAATCCTTGCTGCTGGAAAAAGACTTACTGATAGAAAAGCAAAAGCATTAGCAGAAGGTGGATTAAAATTAGTAGAATATCCTGTTGAAGTACTTATGGAAAGACATACTGCAAGTGAAATTTCTAATCCAGAAACGGGTGAAGTACTATATGATGCATTAACTTTACTTGATGATGTTAAATTAAAAAATCTTATTGATCTTGGATTTAAAGATTTTACAATTGCTAATGATTTAGCTGATGGTGTTGATGATTCTATTATTAACGCATTTCATGCTGATGAAGAATCAATTAATCTTCTTAGACAAACAGAAGAAATTGATGATGAAAATGATCTTTGTGCAATTAGAATATATAAAGTTATGAGATCAGGTGAGCCTGTAACAGCAGAAGCAGCAAAAGCATTTGTTGAAAGCTTATTTTTTAATCCTGAGAGATATGATTTAACTAAAGTTGGTCGTATGAAAATGAATCATAAATTAGGTGTAAACGTACCTGATTATGTAACAGTTTTAACTTATGAAGATATTATTAAAACAGTTCAATATTTAATCAAAGTAAAAGCTGGTCATGGTCATATTGATGATAGAGATCATTTAGGTAATAGAAGAATTAGAGCAATTGGTGAGTTACTTTCTAGTGAACTTCACAATGGATTAATTAAGATGCAAAAAGCAATTAGAGATAAAATGACTACACTAAGTGGTACATTAGAAGATTTAATGCCTCAAGAATTAGTAAATGCAAAGATGGTTACATCTACAATTACTGAATTTTTTACATCTGGTCAACTGTCTCAATTTATGGATCAAACAAACCCATTATCAGAAGTTACACATAAAAGAAGACTTTCTGCACTTGGAGAAGGTGGTCTTGTTAAGGAAAGAGCTGGATTTGAAGTAAGAGATGTTCACCCAACTCATTATGGAAGAATTTGTCCAGTTGAAACTCCAGAGGGACAAAATATTGGTCTTATTAATACATTATCTACTTATTCTAAAGTAAATGATCTTGGATTTGTTGAAGCACCATATAAAAAAGTAATAGACGGTATCGTTTCTGATGAAATTGAATATTACACTGCTACTCAAGAAGAGGGTAAATTTATTGCTCCTGGATCTACAGATGTAGATTCAAATGGTAAAATTTTAAATGCACTAGTAGAAGCTAGACAAGATGGTGAAATTCTTTTAATAGATAAAAAGAAAGTTGATTTAATTGACATTTCATCTCAAATGGTTATGGGTGTTGGTGCATCTTTAATTCCATTCTTAGAACATGATGATGCCAATAGAGCACTTATGGGATCGAACATGCAAAGACAAGCTGTTCCTCTACTAAAACCAACTGCTCCAATTGTTGGTACAGGTTTAGAAAAAACAGTTGCTAGAGATTCTTGGGAAGCTATAAAAGCTAATAGAGCTGGTATAGTTGAAAAAGCTGATGCTAAAAATATATATATCAAGGGTGAAGATGAAAATGGTCACTTTATTGATTATTATGAAGTTAGTAAAAATGTAAGAACAAATAATAACACATCATTTGTACAAAGAACTGCTGTAAAAGAAGGTGAATTTGTAGAAGCTGGTCAGGTTATTGCTGATGGTCCATCTATGGATAAAGGTGAACTTGCTATTGGTATTAATGCTGCAATTGCATTTATGCCATGGAATGGTTACAACTATGAAGATGCAATTATATTATCAGAAAAGCTAATTAAAGAAGATGCTTTAACTTCTGTACATATTAATGTTAAAGAAGCAGTGGCTCAAGAATTAAAGCATGGTAATGAAGAGATTACAAAAGATCTTCCAGGTGTTAAAGAAGAGTCTATAGCACATCTTGATGATTCTGGTATTATTAAAGTGGGTACATATGTTACTCCAGGGATGATTCTAGTAGGTAAAGTTACACCAAAAGGTGAAATTAAACCAACTCCAGAAGAAAGACTATTAAGAGCTATTTTTGGTGAAAAAGCAGGACACGTAATTAATAAATCACTTTATGCTGGTTCATCATTAGAAGGTACTGTTGTTGATGTAAAAGTATTCACAAAAAAAGGATACGAAAAAGATGCTAGAGCGTTAGAGTCTATTAAGCAAGAAAAAGATGCTCTTGATGAAAAACATCATGATAGATTACAAATGTTAGATAGAGAAGAAGTTCTTAGAATTAATGATCTTTTATCTTCTGCAACTTTAGAAAAAGATCTTGAAGTTAATGATACTGAATATGCAAAAGGTACTAAGATTACTGTTAATGATTTAGAAAATGTTAACAGATTTGCAATGAAAAAAGTAGTTGCTTCATTTAATAAAGATGTACAAAATGATTATGAAAATATTAAAGAAAACTTTATTAAGCAAAAAGCTGTATTAAGAGTTGAGCATGAAGAAAAATTAGAAATATTAGATCATGAAGATACACTTAAGTCTGGAATTATTAAGCATGTAAAAGTTTATGTTGCTACTAAAAGAAAGATTAAAGTTGGTGATAAAATGGCTGGTCGTCACGGAAATAAAGGTATTGTTTCTAATATTGTACCAGAAGTTGATATGCCATACATGAAAGATGGGAAAAGTGTAGATGTAATTTTAAATCCACTTGGTGTTCCATCAAGAATGAATATTGGACAGATTCTTGAAGTTCATTTAGGTCTTGTTGGTAAAAAGCTAGGTGCTCAAATTCAAGATATGTTTGATACTAAGCAAAAAACATTTATTGAAGATTTAAGATCTAAAATGATTGAAATTGCTGATGTAACTAAACTTATGAATGGTAAAGCATTATTAGAAAAATGTACTAATGATGAATTATTAGATTATGCTAGAGATTGGTCAACAGGTGTTAAGTTTGCTACTCCAATTTTTGAAGGTGTAGATCAAGTAGAGATGACTAAATTATTTGAATTAGCTAAAATTGATACAGATGGTAAAGTTGACCTTTATGATGGTATGACTGGTGATAAAATGAAAGAAAGAGTAAATGTTGGTTATATGTATATGCTTAAACTTCATCACTTAGTGGATGAGAAAGTACATGCAAGATCTACAGGACCTTATTCATTAGTTACACAACAGCCTGTTGGTGGTAAAGCACTATTTGGTGGTCAAAGATTTGGAGAAATGGAAGTATGGGCTCTTGAAGCATATGGTGCAACAGCAGTACTTAAAGAAATGCTTACTATTAAATCTGATGATATTGATGGTAGAACAGCTGCATATAAAGCAGTTGCAAGTGGTGAAAATGTACCTGCATCTGGTGTTCCAGAAACATTCTTTGTATTAAGTAAAGAGTTACAAGCATTAGGTCTTGATGTAGAAATTTATGATGAAGTAGAGGTTGAAAATGAGTAAAAATGAAACAATGTTAAAACCAATTGATGTACAAGAATTAGATAGACCAAAAGACTTTTCTGCTTTCCAATTAAGATTAGCAAGTCCTGAAAAAATTATGTCATGGAGTAATGGTGAAGTAAAAAAACCAGAAACTATTAACTATAGAACATTAAAGCCAGAAAGAGATGGTCTTTTCTGTGCTAAGATTTTTGGACCAATAAAAGATTATGAATGTCTTTGTGGTAAATACAAAAAAATGAGATACCAAGGTGTTGTATGTGAAAAATGTGGGGTTGAAGTAATTTCTTCAAAAGTAAGAAGAAGTAGAATGGGTCATATTGATCTTGTAACTCCTGTTGCTCACATTTGGATGGTATCATCTTTACCTTCTAGAATTGGTACATTATTAGGTATTAAACTAAAAGATTTAGAAAGAATTCTTTATTATGAAGCATATATTGTAGAAAACTCTGGTGAAGCATTTTATGATTTAGAAAATACTAAACCAGTAAAAAAATATGATGTATTAAATGAAGATCAATACAGATCTTTAGAAGAACATTTTAATCATACTGGATTTACTGCTAGAATGGGTGGTGAGGCAATTCAAACTTTACTATCTAATCTTGATTTAGTTGCATTACTAGAATCATTAAGAAATGATATGGGTGCTACAAAATCTGTTGCAAAGATTAAAACAATTGTAAAAAGATTAAAGATTGTTGAAAACTTTATAAATTCTGGAAATAAACCAGAATGGATGTTATTTACAAAATTACCAGTACTTCCGCCAGATTTAAGACCATTAGTTGCTCTTGATGGTGGTAAGTTTGCAGTATCAGATGTAAATGATCTTTACAGAAGAGTTGTAAATAGAAATAATAGACTTAAGAGACTTACAGAACTTGATGCTCCAGAAATCATTATTAGAAATGAAAGAAGAATGCTTCAAGAAGCTGTAGATGCTTTATTTGATAATGGTAAAACTGCAAATGCAGTTAAGGGAGCTAATAAAAGAGCACTTAAATCATTATCAGAAATTATTAAAGGTAAGCAAGGTAGATTTAGACAAAACTTACTAGGAAAAAGAGTTGACTTCTCTGGTAGATCTGTAATTGTTGTTGGACCATCATTAAGAATGGATCAATGTGGTATTCCAAAAATTATGGCTATTGAATTATTTAAGCCACATTTAATGGCTAAACTTGAAGAAAAAGGTTATGCAACTACATTAAAATCAGCTAAAAGATTAATTGAAGCAGAAACAAATGAAGTTTGGGAAGCGTTAGCAGAAATTGTTGATGAATATCCAGTATTATTAAATAGAGCACCAACTCTTCATAAACTTTCTATTCAAGCATTCCATCCTATATTAATTGAAGGAAAAGCAATTCAATTACATCCATTAGTATGTTCTGCATTTAATGCCGATTTTGATGGTGATCAAATGGCTGTTCACGTTCCTTTATCACAGGAAGCTATTGCTGAAGCAAAAGTTCTTATGATGAGTTCTATGAATATTCTTTTACCTGCTTCAGGTCGTGCTATTGCAGTTCCATCTCAGGATATGATTTTAGGTATTTATTATCTATCATTAGCTAAAGATGGTGCAAAAGGTGAAAATAAACTACTTACAAATGTAGAAGAAGTTATGATCGCTGTTGAAATGGGTAGTATTGATATTAATGCAAAAATCAGAACAGCAATTGATGGTAATATTGTACATACTACTGCTGGTAGATTAATTGTACATAATATTTTACCTGATTTTGTACCAGAAAAATTATGGAATAAAATTCTTAAGAAAAAAGATATTGGTACTTTAGTTGATTATATTTATAAACATGGTGGTTATGAAGTTACACCAGAATTCTTAGATAATTTAAAAGATCTTGGTTTTAAATATGCAACACAAGCTGGTATTTCTATTTCTATTGATGATATTAATGTTCCAGATTCAAAAGAAGGGCATGTATCTAAATCTAAAAAAGCAGTAATTGATGTTCAAAAACAATTTGAGCAAGGATTATTAACTGAACAAGAAAGATATAATAAAATTATTGATATTTGGACTTCTGTAAATAATACACTTGGTGTAGAAATGATGGATCTTGTTGAAAAAGATAAAGATGGATTTAATTCAATCTTTATGATGGCTGATTCAGGGGCAAGAGGTAGTGCTGCACAGATTAGACAGCTTGCTGGTATGAGGGGTCTTATGGCTAAGCCAGACGGTTCAATTATTGAAACACCAATTTTATCAAACTTCCGTGAAGGTCTAAATGTACTTGAGTACTTTATTTCTACGCATGGTGCTAGAAAAGGTCTTGCGGATTCTGCTCTTAAAACAGCAAATGCTGGATATTTAACAAGAAAACTTGTAGATGTATCTGCAAATGTTAGAATTACAGTTGAAGATTGTGGTACTCATGAAGGTGTTGATATTAATGATATTACAAATGGTAATGAATTAATAGAATCTTTAGAAGAAAGAATTACAGGTAGAGTTATATCTAATGATATTATTGATCCTATTTCAAATGAGATTTTATTCCATGAAGGTTCATTAATATCAGAAGAAGATGCAAGAATTGTAATAGAAGCTGGTGTAAAAACTGTTTCTATTAGAACTGCTTTAACTTGTAAAGAAAATAATGGTTTATGTGCTAAATGTTACGGTCTTAATCTTGGTGAGCAAAGAAAAGCAAATCCAGGTGAAGCTGTAGGTGTACTTGCAGCTCAATCAATTGGTGAGCCAGGAACTCAGCTTACACTTAGAACTTTCCACGTTGGTGGTACGGCAAGTGCAACACAAAGTGATAGAGATTTAAAAGCTACATCTGAAGGATTTATTAGACATTATAATATTAAAACATATATTGATAAAAATGATAAAAAGATTATTGCAAATAGAAGAAATGCAGCTATTTTATTAGTTGAACCAAAAGTTAATGCACCATTTGATGGTAAAGTATCTGTTGAGACATCACATGAAGAAGCTATTGTTACAATAGTTGGTAAAGATGAAACTAAAACATATAGCTTTAGAAAATCAGATGTTGCTAAAGCTACTGAACTTGCAGGTATTAGTGGTAAAATTGAAGGTAAAATCTATCTTCCATATACAGTTGAAGGTGATGTTAAAGCTCATGATTCTATTGTTGAAGTAATTAAAGATGGTTGGAATGTACCATCAAGAATACCATTTGCAAGTGAATTACTTGTTGAAGATTCAGCACCAATATCTAAAACTATTAAAGCAGATGCGAATGGAACAGTTAAATATTATCATTTACGTGGTGATAATGTTGAGCCAAAACCAGAACTTAAAAAAGGTGATGTAGTTACTCAAAAAGGTTTATTTGCAATTATTGTTGATGGAGATAATCAAGAAGCATTAAGACATTATATTGCAAGAGAATCTGTATTAGAGTGTGATAACGATACTCTTGTTACAAGTGATGTAGTTATTGCTAGTCCAGAAAATGGTGAACATACAGTAATTGCACAGTGGGACCCTTATTCTGATCCAACTATTGCAACACATGCAGGTAAAGTTTCATTTGAAGATATTATTCCTGGTGTAACTGTATCTGAACAGTATGATGAACTTACTGGTACAAGTAAACTTGTAATTAATGAATACATTCCTACAGGAATGAAGCCTGCTGTAGTTGTTACATCAACTGATAGTTCACAAAGATATGCATTAGAACCTAAAACTGCATTATTTGTAGCTGAAAATGATAGTATTCTTGTAGCTGATGTTATTGGTAAAACACCAAAAGCAGTATCTAAATCTTCAGATATTACTGGAGGTCTTCCAAGAGTTTCTGAATTATTTGAAGCAAGAAGACCAAAAAATATTGCAATATTAGCTGGTATTGATGGTGTAGTTAGTTTTGGTAAACCATTAAGAAATAAACAAAGACTTGTAATTACTGATGATTTAGGAAATAAAGCTGAGTATCTTGTAGAAAAAGGTAAGTCTATTTTAGTTCATGAAGGTGAATTTGTACATGCTGGTGAGGAATTAACAGATGGTCAAAAATCAAGTCATGATATTCTTAATGTACTTGGAGAAAAAGCACTTAAGCACTTTATTGTAAGTGAAGTACAAGGTGTATATAGATCTCAGGGTGTAAATATTGCAGATAAACATATTGAAGTTATTTTATCTCAAATGTTAAGACAAGTTACTATTAAAGATGCTGGTAATACTAAATTTATTGTTGGTGATATGGTTTCTAGAAAAAGATTTAAAGAAGAAAATAAAAAGATTATGGCACTTAGTGGTGAACCTGCATTAGCAGAACCATTATTACTTGGAATTACAAGAGCTGCTGTTACTTCTGATTCTATTATTTCGTCTGCGTCATTCCAGGAAACTACTAAAGTATTAACGGAAGCTGCAATTAGTGCAAAAATGGATATGTTAGAAGATCTTAAAGAAAATGTTGTTATTGGTAGAACAATACCAGTAGGTACAGGACTTCATAAAGATAAAAGTATTAAGTTTTCTACAAATATAGAAGAGTAATCCAAGATTATTCTTCTTTTAATTATATTTATCTCGCTAGAGATATTTGAGTCAAGCTGGCAAAAGTCAGATACTATGTATGGAGTGTTGAAAAATAACTACACTCTATACAAAAAAAATATATTTCTTTATTTTTTATTTAATACTACATTTATATTTACATTATATTTAATTTTAAATCTTACAGAGTATTACTCTTCAACTACATTTGTATTTTGGATATTATCAATTCTTGCTATGAAGAGTATGGATATTATATTTAAGATATTTTTATTTAAGAAAATTGATAATAATGAAACACTTGAACAATATTTACCAATAGATATAAATATTGGATTTATGCTTAGATATTTTAATGTATTTATATATCCTTTTATGTTTATAATTGCAATTTATTAATTTTAAATAAACTATACTTCCCACCAAATAGATGCTTACGAAAAACATTCCAAATTCTTCCAACATTCTTCAAAAAACCCTTGACATTTAAAGAGAAACCTATTATAATTCCATCCACAAAACAAGCAGGGTTTTAAGAGACGATGTTTGAGATGTAAGTTATTTAAAATTCAAGGTTAAATAAAGATAGTCTTTATAAACCAAATAGATTAATTCCGAGTTATCTTTTAAAAGATAACTATAAAGAAAAATGAGTTTTAAATCCTTGTTGATTTAAAATTAAAAAGTCAGATTAAAATGACAACTTGAAGTAATTTAATTACTTTATTTTGGAGAGTTTGATCCTGGCTCAGAGTGAACGCTGGCGGCGTGCTTAACACATGCAAGTCGAACGAGAACGGGTTATAGCTTGCTATAACTGTCAGCTAAGTGGCGCACGGGTGAGTAATATATAGGTAATGTGCCTTAGAGAAGAGAATAATTGTTGGAAACGACTTGTAATGCTCTATATGCCCTTAATACAAAAGTATGCAGGGGAAATATTTATAGCTCTAAGATCGGCCTGTACGGTATCAGCTTGTTGGTGAGGTAATGGCTCACCAAGGCTATGACGCCTAACTGGTTTGAGAGGATGATCAGTCACACTGGAACTGAGACACGGTCCAGACTCCTACGGGAGGCAGCAGTGGGGAATATTGCACAATGGACGAAAGTCTGATGCAGCAACGCCGCGTGGAGGATGACACATTTCGGTGCGTAAACTCCTTTTATATGAGAAGAAAATGACGGTATCATATGAATAAGCGCCGGCTAACTCCGTGCCAGCAGCCGCGGTAATACGGAGGGCGCAAGCGTTACTCGGAATCACTGGGCGTAAAGAGCGTGTAGGCGGGTATTTAAGTTGGAAGTGAAATCCTATGGCTCAACCATAGAACTGCTTCCAAAACTGAATACCTAGAATATGGGAGAGGTAGATGGAATTTCTGGTGTAGGGGTAAAATCCGTAGAGATCAGAAGGAATACCGATTGCGAAGGCGATCTACTGGAACATTATTGACGCTGAGACGCGAAAGCGTGGGGAGCAAACAGGATTAGATACCCTGGTAGTCCACGCCCTAAACGATGTACATTAGTTGTTGCGATGCTAGACATTGCAGTAATGCAGTTAACACATTAAATGTACCGCCTGGGGAGTACGGTCGCAAGATTAAAACTCAAAGGAATAGACGGGGACCCGCACAAGCGGTGGAGCATGTGGTTTAATTCGACGATACGCGAAGAACCTTACCTGGCCTTGACATAGAAAGAATTTAGCAGAGATGTAAAAGTGCTAGTTTACTAGAGCTTTCATACAGGTGCTGCACGGCTGTCGTCAGCTCGTGTCGTGAGATGTTAGGTTAAGTCCTGCAACGAGCGCAACCCTCGTGTTTAGTTACTAACAGTTCGGCTGAGGACTCTAGACATACTGCCTGGGCAACCAGGAGGAAGGTGAGGACGACGTCAAGTCATCATGGCCCTTACGGCCAGGGCTACACACGTGCTACAATGGGGTATACAAAGAGCCGCAATACCGCGAGGTGGAGCAAATCTCATAAAATATCTCCCAGTTCGGATTACACTCTGCAACTCGAGTGTATGAAGTTGGAATCGCTAGTAATCGTAGATCAGCAATGCTACGGTGAATACGTTCCCGGGTCTTGTACTCACCGCCCGTCACACCATGGGAGTTGAATTCATTCGAAGCGGGGATGCTAAAATAGCTACCTTCCACAGTGGATTTAGTAACTAGGGTGAAGTCGTAACAAGGTAACCGTAGGAGAACCTGCGGTTGGATCACCTCCTTTCAGAGAAATAGATAAGGCCTCACAGTCTTATCTGAATAAAAATTGGAATTAACTATTTGGTTTATAAAGATTATATAACCTACATAATATATGGGTCTATAGCTCAGCTGGTTAGAGTGCACCCCTGATAAGGGTGAGGTCCCAGGTTCAAGTCCTGGTAGACCCACCAGCATATATGGGGAATTAGCTCAGCTGGGAGAGCGCCTGCCTTGCACGTAGGAGGTCAGCGGTTCGAGCCCGCTATTCTCCACCATAT
>JABJGE010000090.1 GCA_018662405.1 Campylobacteraceae bacterium | reverse complement strand
GTTTAGCTTCAGGGTTAGCTTCTTGAATTTTAGCAATTTGATCATCTGAAATTGTAATTTTAGTTCCAGCAAATAGTGCTACACCACCATCAACAATACATGCATCACCTAATGGAATACCAGTAGTTGAATTTGCACCTAGAAGTGTGTTTTCACCAATTGAAATTGGATTACCATCTGTACCAGAAAGAACACCAAGGATTGAAGCTCCTCCACCTACATCTGATCCACTACCAACAATTGCAGATGAAGAAATTCTACCTTCAACCATTACTGGACCTAAAGTACCAGCATTGAAGTTAATATATGAAGCACCAGGCATTACTGTAGTTCCAGCAGCTAATTGAGCACCCATTCTAACTTTACTTGTATCTAAGATTCTAGTGTTATCAGCAGGAATAATATGAGATAAGAATCTTGGGAATTTATCAACCATGTCTATTACAGGATAAGAACCAGTCATTTTTAATGATACTTCATTTTCTCTTAACCAATCTAATTCAATTGGTAATGTTCCAGACCATGCAACATTTTCTAAAATTCCAAATGCACCATCAAGACAAATTTTTCGTAACTCTGCTTTTCCTGTTGATAATGCATAAAGTTTTAAGTATGCAGTTTCAACTGATTGTGGTTTTGTATCTTCAAAGATAAATACCATTTTGTATCCAGCAGTATCTTTACCTTCAAGCTCTAAAATAACTTGAACATTTTTATGTGCTTGACCAAATGCTTCATCAAGGTATGGAGCAAATGTATCCATAGCAATTTTAGTAAATTTATCATTTACATCACATACTAATTCACTACCAGTGCAATCTACAGCTGCACCAGATTCATTTAATGCATCTAAAAATACAGCAGCACTACCAAAGTTTTCTCCCCAATTTACAACTGGAAATGTAGCTTGTAATATCTTATCAGTATTTAATTGACCTCTATCTATTCTTGCTAATCCAAATCCAATTGGGTTTTTATACCATGGTTGTGCTTGTATCTCTGCAACTTTTGCTTTAAAATCTTCTTGTGTTTCGATCATAATATTCCTTTTATCTTTTCTTAATTATTTTGTGCATTTTACTAAAAATTGCCTTTATTTATTGTTTAAATTCTAAAGTAAATCCACGATCTAGTTTGGCTAAATCTTCATAAAATTCTAATTCTTTTATATTAAATTGATTTATAAATTTAGTTAATGGTTTCTTCTGATCATATCCCATTTCACAATATAAATATTTAATATTTCTATTAGCAGTTTGTGTAATTATATTTTCTAGAAGTTCATCTCCCCTATTCCCGCCAAATAAAGCATTTGATGGCTCATACATCACATTTCTTTCAAGTTTGAAATTATCAGCAATATATGGAGGATTAGAGACACACATATCAAATTTTTCATCATTACTTATTTCATTGTATAGATCACTTTTAATGAAAGTTATTTTATCTTCTACACCGTGTTTAATAGCATTACTTTTAGCAAGTTCTAATGCTTTATCATTTATATCAACAGCAATAATACTAATATCATCTATTAATAAAGCAAGCATTACAGATATAATACCACTTCCAGTACCTATTTCAATTATTTTTGGACTATCAATAGTTTTTAAAATAGCTTCAGCTTTTTCTACTAGTATTTCTGTCTCTGGTCTAGGAATTAAAACACCATCTTGCACATTGAAAACTTCACCATAAAAGCTAGCTCTAGATGTGATATATTCAATAGGATAATGAGTAGCTCTTTTTTCTACTAGTTTATTTAATTCAGCTTCACAAGTACATTGTTCATTATAGTTGATATGTAACCAAATTACATTTTGTTTAACTATACTAAGCAGTAATATTTCTACTTCTTTTTGAGGAATATGTGTAATATCCTTTAATTGTCTTGAATAAGTTTTAATTACTTCTTTATATGTAGCCAATTAGTCTTCCTCTTTCATTGCATCAATAAAATTAGCATATATATCATCAAGTTCTTTATCCTCTTTTGATACATCAATTGCATCATGTTCTTTTATAGCATGTTCTAAAATAGCAACTCTTTTAATTAAGTATGTAATCATTTTTCCTGAAATATCTGGAAGATTATTGTGATCAAGAGGCATTTCATTATCTTCACATTCACTTGAAGTCTTAATTACACGAGCAGGTATACCAACTGCTGTTGAGCCACATGGAACATCATTAATTACTACAGAATTTGCACCTACTTTTACATGCTCACCTATTGTAATATTTCCAAGTACTTTTGCCCCTGCCCCAATAACCGTATTAGATTTAACAGTAGGGTGTCTTTTTCCATGAGTTAAACTTACTCCTCCTAATGTCACACCTTGATATATCAAAACGTCATCTTCAATAATAGTTGTTTCTCCTATAACTACACCAAATCCATGATCTATAAAGACTCTTCTACCTATATCTGCACTAGGATGAATATCAATATTAGTAAGAAATTGACTAATTCCACTAATGAATTTAGATAAAAATTTAAAACCACTATTATATAATTTATTAGCAATTCTGTAATTTACAATAGCCCAAACTCCAGGATAATTAAAAAGTAATTCAAAGCTTGAATGTAATGCAGGATCATTTTTCTTTGGTAAACCAAAATCCTCTTTAATTTTTGCAAATAATGAAATATTATCCATAAATATACTCTCCTATGTCTTTAAGTAACTATTATCTTCTAAATAGTTTTCTAATAATTTTTGTAGATTTTTGTTATCTATTTTATTAAATAATTTTGTTTGAAATTCAATTGTATCAAATTCAAGATCATCTAAAATATCTAAGATCTTTTGTGATTTTATGAAATTATCTAATTTATATCCATTTTCATCAAAATTTACATTTACTTCATGTGGATTTACAAATAAATTATGTCTCATCCCTAGTATATCTTGATAGGCACCTGTCATAAAAAATCCAATAAAGTATTCTTCTTTAGATAAATCAACATTATGTAAATATAATGGTTTATTAGAATCAAATGGTATTTCTCCATCACTATCACATGTAATATCCCATAATGTTGCAGATCTTGTAGCAATTTTGTCAAGATGTGTAATTGGCATGATTGGAAATTCTTGATCAATTCCCCAAAAGTCAGGTAATGATTGAAAAATAGAAAAATTTAAAAGATACTTTTCTTGAATTCTATCTTCATATTTTTTTAATTCTATATAATCATTAACCTCTAATAATTCAATTGCATTTTTAATAATTAGATTTGTTAATATCTCAGCATTACTTCTATCTTGAAGATCTACATATCCTAAATCAAATAATGTTAATATAGATTCTAAATGCTCTAAAGCATCATGCATAAACTCTCTAGCACTTTTGATATTCACTTCTTTATACAAAGCATATAGTTCTGTTATTATATCTGGATTATTATCTTTTAATTTTAGATTAGACTCTTCATATTCACTAGAAAAAAGTTCTAATACTGGAGCAATTAAAACAGAATTTGGTGCTGCTATAAATCTTCCTGATTCTATAAAAATATCAGGAGCTAATACATCTTTGTTTTTTGCAATAGTTTGAAGTGTAAATACTACATCATTTGAAAACTCTTCTAATGAATATTCTTTGGTATTTTTAAATTGAGAATATTCAATTGCTAATCCACCACCAATATTAATAGATTTTAAATTAATAGCACCCATTTTTCTAAGCTGTGCGTATATATGTCCTGATTCTTTTAATGCTTTTTTTAATGGAGCAATATGATTCATTGATGAACCTATATGAAAATGAAGCATTGTAAAGTATTCTAAAAGATTATTATCTTTTAGAATATCATATGCTTCAAGTATCTCTGTAGCACTCAGTCCAAACTTTGAATTCATTCC
>JABJGE010000103.1 GCA_018662405.1 Campylobacteraceae bacterium | reverse complement strand
TTGTCTTTTTTTATAAAAATTTAGTATAAATTTATATAAAAATACAATACTAATTATAGTAAGTATTAAAATAAAAATGAACATATATAAAGAATAATCTTCAATATGTAATAGGGGCCTTATTGGCATTATACTTTCATTAATCATATAAATAATTTCCGTAAACTTATTATTGGATCTTGATTTGTATATACTTTACACCATTTAATATTATTTTGTCTAAAGTGTTCAGTCATTTTATTATCATTTTCAATAATTTTTGTTTTATATTTTTTAATGGTATTTGTATTTAGAGATGTATTATAGTTTTTGTTAGTTGATGGATCAATCATATTTATTTCATCTATAGATAATGGATTTTCTTCAAACTTATCTCTTGCAACTATAGCAATTACTTCATGTTTAGTACTTAATAGTTTTAAATCAAATTCATTAAGGAAATCACCAATTATAAATATTAAAGACTTATTTTTGATTTTAGAAAATAGATCATGTGCCATATATTTATAATCGCTTATATGATTTTTTGGATTAAAGGAGAGAATATTTTCTACCATCTTATTTACTGAAAATATTTGTTTATTTGGTTTAGTATATTGTATATTTTTTGATGTGTAAAAATGATATGAAAACGGATCATTTTGTTTTATACTTGAGAATCCAAGAAGAGCTGATATTTGTGCTATGGTTTCTTGTTTTGTATTTGAAGTACCAAATAATACACTTCCTCCTAGCATGCATGATATAACTATATTTAATTCCTTGGTATCATGATATACTTTTACATATGGTTTTTGTAATTTAGCACTTGTAGTCCAATCTATTTTTTTTATATCTTCACCATATTCATATTCTCTAAGTTCTATAAAATCATAACCTTCCCCTTTCATAGGAGATAAATTAGTTCCAAGGTGTTCAGAGAATACTTGTCTTTTTGCTTTTATAAGAATATGATTTAGCATTAAAATATCCTATGGAATATCTACTTTTTCTAGTATTTTGGAGATAATAAAATCTGTAGTAATTGAATTGGCTTGTGCTTCATAGCTTAATATAATTCTATGTCTTAGTATATCCTTTGCAATCATAGCAATATCTACAGGTGTTACATATGATTTACCTTTTATATAAGCATATGCTTTTGATGCTTTAAACATATCAATAGTTGCTCTAGGACTCGCACCAAAAAAGATATAATCTTTAATCTCTTCCAGTCCATACTTTTGTGGTTCTCTAGATGCATGAACTATTGATACTATATATTCTTCCACCTCTTTATCCATATGTACTTTTTTAATATCTTCTGAAATTGTATTGATCTCATCTTTTGTAATTACAGAACTAATTGTTTCAAAAGTTTGTGCTGCTGCTTTTCTAGCTATTTCTAATTCATCTTCTTTAGTATTGTAATCTACAACTACTTTAAACATAAATCGATCAAGTTGAGCTTCTGGAAGTCTGTAAGCACCTTCTTGTTCTATTGGATTTTGCGTTGCTAAAACTAAAAAAGGCTCATCTATTTTAAAACTTTCATCTGCAATAGTTACTTGATATTCTTGCATTACCTCAAGTAAAGCTGATTGTACTTTAGCAGGAGCTCTATTTATTTCATCTGCTAATAATAAGTTTGTAAAGATTGGCCCTTTCTTAATTTTAAAATCACCAGTTTTCATATCATAAATTTGAGCACCAACAATATCACTAGGAAGTAAATCTGGTGTAAATTGAACTCTTTTAAAATTTAAACCAAGAGATGAAGCCATAGCTTTAACTGTAGTTGTTTTAGCTAAGCCTGGTACACCTTCAAGAAGTATATGCCCATTTGTAAATAGACCAATTAATAAAGAATCAATCATTTGTTCTTGACCTATTACAACTTTTGAAATCTCTTGTTTTAAATTTTTTATTATATTTTGCATAAAATATTCTATACTAATAAAGATAAATATCTGTATAATAATTTATGCAATATAGTTTAGAGTATCCGTTTTTCTTATTATTGTTAATTCTGGTTCCATGTTTTTTTGTATGTATGAAAAAGCCTATAACTATCTATTTTTCAAAGCCTATTTGGTTTAATAGCAGTGCTAAAGTATTATCAATAAATCAAATACTTTTAACAGTTATATATATTTTAATGATTGTTAGTTTGGCTTCACCTATAAGTTATAGTTCTATTCTACCAAATGATAAAAGTGGTCGAGATATTATATTTTGTATTGATTCTAGTGGTTCTATGGTTGAATCTGGCTTTGATAAAGATAATATAATATTAAGTAAATATGATGTTGTAATAGAAATTATAGACAAATTTATAGATACACGATTAAGTGATAATCTAGGTATATCAATATTTGGTACTTTTGGATTTTTAGCTTCACCTATAACTTATGATATATCTACATTAAAAGACTTACTTAGTAATACAAATGCAAATATTGCTGGTCAAAATACAGCAATAGGTGAGGGAATAATGGTATCTATTGAAGGGTTTAAGGTAAGTGAAGCCAATAATAAAGTAATCATATTACTAAGCGATGGATATCATAATAGTGGATCCATATCTCCTTATGATGCTGTAGAATTAGCAAAGAAAGATAATATTAAAATATATACTATAGGTATAGGTGCTAATGATGGATATGATCAAGATTTACTGCAAACTATATCCTCTCAAACTAATGCAAAAAGTTTTAGTGCCGTAGATTCAAAAGGTCTTGATAAAGTATTTAATGAATTAGATAAATTAGAGCCTAGTTTAATACGCTCATCAATCTATTTAGAAAAAAATATGTATTATCCTTATCTTCTTGTTCTTAGCTTATTACTAATATCTTTTTATCTTAATAGGAATAGATATGTTTAGTATTCAATACCCTCAATTTTTAATATTAATTATCCCTATTTTAATACTCTTATTTAGAAAAAATAAAAATAAATTTATCAAAGAAAATATATTTCATCCAAATACAATAGTAGAGGATAAAAATAACCGGATAAATATAAAGTTAATATTTATTAGTACAATTTTAATTATTATTGCACTTTCAAGACCAATAATTAAAGAGACTAAACAGGATATAAATACACTTTCTTCAAATGTTATTTTTGCTCTTGATATTTCTCATTCAATGAAATGCGATGATATAAGTCCTAATAGATTAGATGCTTCAAAAGAGATATTAAAATTAGTTGCTCAAAATAATACTTCAGATAAATTTGCATTGTTTGGATTTACAACCAATACACTTCCTCTATCCCCTCTTAGTTTTGATCATTCTTTGGTAATAAATAGTTTAGATTCTTTAAATAGTGAATATATTTTGACAAAAGGCACATCAATACTAAATTTAATTTCTAAAATAAATTCTTTAAATTATAATAATCCTTTAGTTTTTGTGTTAAGTGATGGAGGAGAAGAGAAGTTAAAGTTAGATAATTCTAATATATATCCAATTGTCATGGCAACAAAGCAAGGCTCAAAGCTTCCTATGAATGAAAAATTTGTTATTAGTCAAGCTAATCCTATGTTTACTAATTCTAATGTAATAAAATTTGATGGGGTTGAAAATACAGCAAAAAGTATTTCAAGTATAATAAAAAACAATAATAAATCTGTATTATCTAGCATTTCTAAAAGTGAAGATTATGAATTGTATAGATACTTTTTAATTTTAGCAATATCATTCTTTTTATTTTCTATCTTAGATATAAAACCAAAGGTACTTTTATTATTAGGACTTATGGGGATAACTTTAAATGCTGGTATTTTAGATTTTTATTATATCAATAAAGGTGAGTATTGTAAAATAGAAAGTTTTGAGGGGCAATATAATTGTGCTACATCTTTATATAGCAAAGGATACTATACAAAATCATTAAAAGTATTTAAGAGCTTAAAGTCAAATGATGCAAATATAAAATCTACATTATTTTATAATGTAGGAAATTGTCAATATCAACTTAAAGATTTTAAAAGAGCCATTTTGAATTATAGAAAATCATTAGAGTTAGTGTATAATAATGATGCGAATATTAACCTATCTATGGCATTATTTAAAAGTAATTTAACACCTCAAATGAAAAAAAATACAGCACAAAAAGAGGGTGAAAAAAAATTTGAGAATTCAAATGATGACTCAAATTCAAAAAGTTCAACAACAGTAAATTTAAAAATAGTAACTACAAAAGAGAATAAACATCAATTAGGATCAAAAAGTTATAATATGATTAATAAAGGATATATAGATGAAAAACAACCTTGGTAAGATCTTTTTATTAATAATACTGTTAGTAATCAGCTCAAAGGCAAGTAATGATTTTTCATATAAGTTTAATATATCCAAGGGAACGAATGTCAATTTAAAAGAAGCAGTTTATTTAGAGCTTGAAATAAAACAATTAAAATATAAAAATAATATTATGTTTTTTAAATTTAATCCAATAGAAAATAATAATTTTGATATATATTTTTTAAAATTAGATGAGGTTAGTAAACCTAATAATAAAAAATTAGTATATAGCTATTTAATATATCCCAAAGTAATAGGTAAAAAAAAGATAGATTTTTCTTTATTTGTACAAAGAACAAATGAAGATGGCCTAAAACCTGGCTATGAAGGGGATAGGGATAATGTTTTAGGGATGGTGAGTAAAGATAGCTATGAAACTATAAAGCCAATCGTATTTGATATTAAAAAACCTAAAAGTAATAATAAAGTTTTTGATAATTTTGTATTATCTTATGATATAAAAAAAACTACATTCAATCCATATGAACCTATATATATTACATATACTTTAAAGGGGGATGGCTATCCCCCTTTAATTAATGATTTATTTCAAAAAAGTGATAAGTATGAATATTTTTTAGATAAACCAATCAAAAAAATTATACATAAGAAAAATGGATCAAGTATTGAATATATATTTAAATATGCATTTATCTCAAAAGACAATTTTGCTATACCTGAAGTAAAAATGGGTAATTTAGAAACACCTAGTATTAATATCATAATAAAAAAATCTACTCAAAAAATATTATTAGACAAAAAAACTATACCTACTAAGTCAATAGATAAAAATAAAATATATTTTGAATATTTAGTTTATATACTAATTTTTGTGAGTGGATTTATAAGTGCTAAATTAGTTTCTAATAATGTATTTAATAGAAATAAATTAAATATAAAAAAAGAGATCTCACCTGAAAATATTAAAGATAAAAAGGAAAGGCTTATTTGGATGATAAATACAAATAAGCAATTATATAAAGATGATATAAAAAAATTAGAAGATGAGATGTTTGGTGAGTAAATTAATTATCTATTTGCTTTAATCGATCTAATACTATCCCTATTTCATGTATTACTTCAAAAAGTTCATCACGATTTTCAAATATAATTTCAACTTTTTCACCATTGGATATATCTGTATATATCACTAATATATAATGGAGGACTTTTACTTCGTTCAATGGTTTAGTATTTGTGTCTAGCCATTCAAACGATATTTCGGTTGTCTCTCCATCATCATATTGTAATATAACTGCAGGGTAATATTTTTGTATTTTGCTAAGATCAAATTTTACTCCTTTTAATTCAACTTCCATTTTATTCCTTGTATTTATTATTCTTATTTAAATTATAATTTTTTATTAAAAAGCCTATAGAATAGGATAGTATTAACAATTATTGCTTATATCACATATAATAAAAAATAATATGAATTTTATATTCATTTCACATTTACTTGCTATAATTATTGTTAAATTCTGAAGCATTTTATAACTTTAATGCTTAGAATATCCAATAGGAGGATAGCAAATGAAACTAGGTTTTTTAGTCGATCTTAATCTCTGTATGGGATGTAAAGGTTGTGAAATCGCATGTAAAGTGGAAAATGAAGTACCACTTAGTTCTTGGCGTTTACGAGTTAAGTATCTTGATGTAGGGGTATTTCCAACTACAACAAGGAACTTTACACCATTAAGATGTAATCACTGTGAAAATGCTCCATGTGAGAGAGTATGTCCAGTAAGTGCATTACATTACTTAGATAATGGAATTGTAAATATTGATAATGAAAGATGTATCGGTTGTGCAGGTTGTATTATGGCTTGTCCATATGGAGCAATCTACATGGATCCAGAAACAAATACTGCTGATAAGTGTACTTATTGTGCACATAGAATTGAAGGTGGTATGATGCCAGCTTGTGTAACTGCATGTCCAGTTGAAGCAAATATTTTTGGTGATCTTGATGATCCAAAAAGTCATATTTCTGATTATATTGCACACCACCAAAATAATGGTGGAGTTCAGGTGCGAAAACCAGAAAAAGGCACTGAACCTAAACACTTCTATGTAGGTGGTGGTCAGCAAACTCTTAATCCTTTAGCTCATCAGAGAATTGAAGGTTATAGTTTATTTAATAATATTACACATCTAAAGCATGTTGGTCAACCAAATCATGGTATTATTGATAGATTTATGGAACCATTTGCTTCACATGATGAAGATCAAGGAGGTCACTAATGACTGAGCATACAATAGCAGCAACACAAGCAATTGTTACACTTGATGTTGCATTACCAGGTATTATCTGGGGGTCAATTATTACAGTTAATATGTGGGCAAAAAGTATTGGTACTGGTGTTATCTTACTTGGTGCTTTTTTATATTATAGACACAAAAAAGAAGATATGCCATCATTAAGATGGGTTATGCCAACTGTTGCATTTATTGCACTTAATATATTCTTAGCATTTACATTAATAGATTTACATCAACCATATAGGATGATTAATATATTCTTGCATCCAAATTGGACTAGTGCTATTACTGTTGGAGCATGGATGGCATCATTATTTACAGCTTTAATTACTGTAATGATGACTATAGGTATTATGGATGCATTCCCTGATTTAAGAAGAAATTGTGCAATAGGCAAAACAGCTAGAGCAAATAGTGCAGTTTATGAAAAAATATATCCATTTGTTGTATTTTTAGCAATTCCTGTTACTATGTATACAGCTATTATTATGGCACAATCGGCTGCTAGAGAATTATGGCAAGCACCTACTGAGATGATTCAAATGATGTGGGCTGCATTTATGGCAGGTTCTGCTTCTCTTATTTATTTTTCAAATAATTGGACAGCTGCAGTTAGAAAAGATTTAGCATTTGTATTAGCAATTAGTGTATTTGGTAGTTTTGCAATGTATATGGGTGAGTATTTCTTCTCATTTAAAGCAGCAGAAGCAGAAGCTACATTAGCATATGTTCATGCTGGTGGTGAGTATTTTGGTCAATTCTGGACAGCAATGATTGTAGGGTTTGTTTTACCATTCTTTATGTCAATATTAGCAGTTAAGAGTGATAATAAAGTAGTATTAAAAGTAGCAGCAACTGCTACACTAATTGGACTTTATATGGCAAAAGATGTGTGGTTAAAAATCCCACAACTATTACCATTAAGTTAGGACGGAGTAGATATGTTTATAGAAAGTAGAAGAAAATTTTTAAAAGGTACAGCATATACAGTTGCTGGGGCTACATTAGCAAAGGGTGTATTTAGCACTATTGTTGAAACTCCTGCAGTTGCAAGTGCAACTAATAAAGTAGCACCGACAAACTTAGAGTTCTATCCAGATGTTGAAAACTGGAATAGTTTTTCTGAACTTGACGGTAACGATTGGAAAAGAGGTGGTACAGGAAGAAAAGGCGTATATAGCGAATCTAATCCAGAAGGTATCAAAGAAAATGAATATATGCTTGTTCCAACTGCATGTTCAAACTGTGAGGCTTCTTGTGGTTTAACTGCATGGGTTGATATTAGTGAATTCAAAAGAAGTGGTAAGTTAGCTGTTAAAAAATATATGGGTAACCCACTTCATTATGGATCAAAAGGTAGAAACTGTGCAAAAGGTTATGCTACACAATCACAAATGTACGATCCAGATAGAATACCTTTCCCATTAAAAAGAGCTCCTGGTTCTAAAAGAGGTGAAGGTAAATGGATTAGAACATCTTGGGACCAAGCAATGAAAGAGATCGGTAAAAAAATGCATGATACTCTTAAAGTTGGTGATGAGATTTCTAAAAAATCTATTATGTACCATGTTGGTCGACCAAATGAAAATGGATTTGGACATAGAGTTCCACATTCAATGAATATTGATGGTTATGATTCTCATACAAATATTTGTTCTGCAGGTGCAAGACAAGGTACTATTCAATGGTCTAACGACGATAGAAATTCACCAGATTGGGAAAATGCAAAATTAATTTTCTTACAATCATCTCATGCAGCTGATGCAGGTCACTACTTCCAGCAAGCTGCTGGTAGAATTGCTGATGCTAGAAAGAAAGGTGCAAAACTTGTAGTTATGGATCCTAGACTTTCTAACTCTGCTGGTATTGCTGATTTATGGGTTCCTGCATATCCAGGTACAGAAACTGCAATTTATTTATACCTTGCAAATAGAATTTTAAATGAGCAAGAAAAAAATGGTGAATCATTAGTTAATCATGGGTTTGTAAAAAACTGGGTTAACTGGGAACAACTAATGGATGATAATGCATACCTAGAAAAAATGGTAGGTTATGGTTATATAGATTCTGTACCTACTGATAAATCATATGAATCATTTATTGATATGATTGCTAAATTATATGGTAGATATACATTAGAATTTACTGCAAAAGAATGTAGAATTGATCCAAGTATCTTAGAAAAACTATTTGATATGTTTATTGATGCAAAAGAAAGAGTTGCTACATATATTTGGAGAGCTGGACCTATTGCACATAGAGGTGGATGGATGATCGCTAGATCTGCATTCTTACCATTTGTTCTTAGAGGAGCAATGCGAGGTGACGAAGGTGGAGTTGGACTTCATAAATGGCATGTAATTTCTGTAAATGGAAAAGGTGATAAGGCTGCACAAGCGCAAGCAAGACCACCAAAAGTAGATGTATGGAATGAAATTGCTTGGCCTCCTGAGTATCCACTATCTTCATATGAAATGTCTCATATTATGCCACATTTACTTCTTGATGAAGAATGGCAGCAAAAATGGACTAAAAAAGGTTTAACTGTTCCTAAGAAACTATCAGTTTGGATTCCAAGAATGTATAATCCAGTATGGATTAACCCAGATGGATTTAGATGGATTGAAGCTCTAAAAAGAGAAGACAAAATTGAAATGTCTTTCAATCTTTCTCCTACTTGGTCTGAGACAAACTGGTATTGTGATTATATTCTTCCTGTAGGACTTGCAGGTGAGAGACATGATCAGCATTCAGAAGCAACAATGCCAGCAAGATGGTTATCGTTTAGACAGCCTGCTTTAAGAGTTGCATTAGAAAATATGGGTTGGAAACCAAAAGATCCAACAAGAGCTACATTAGAAGCACATATTAAAGCTGGTCTTGGTGAAGTTTGGGAAGAAGTAGAATTCTGGGCAAATATGATGGTACATTATGTAGATCCAGATGGTAGTTTAGGTGTTAGAAAATACTGGGCTTCTAAAGAAGATCCAACAAGAGCATTTACTATTCCTGAATGGTATCAAGCTGCATTTGATAAGTTACCAAACTTACAAAAAGAAGCTAAAAAACAATTCCCTGATTCTAAGTATCCAAACTATGAATTAATGAGAAAAATGGGTACATGGACTGAAGAGACTAATATCTATAAGCCACAAGAGAGAGATCTTGAATTTGATGCATCTAAAAATGCATATGTTTATCATGGACACGAGTATCCAAAAGATACAGTAACAAAAGATAAATATGGAACGTTAACAATAGATAGTCATGGTGAGAAAAAAGCTATTGGTATTGAAGTTGAAGGTAAGCCATTACAAGGGTTTAAAACATTATCTAAGAAATTAGAATTCTATTCTTCTTGGTTAGCAGAGTGGAAATGGCCAGAATATTCTATTCCTGTATATCCAACTACTAAAGAAGAAAGAAAGAAAATGGTTCATGTTGTTTCACATGTACACCATGATTATATGGAAAAAGGTAATGAGTTTGCATTAAATACTGTATATAGATTACCTTATATGATTCATACAAGAAGTATGAACTCTAAGCACTTAATGGAAATTTCTCAAAACCATAATCCAATTTGGATTAATACTGGTGATGCGAAAAGACTTGGAATTAATAGAGGAGATGCAATTAAAGTTACAATTTCTGATACTGTATCTGGTCTTGAATCTGGTCACTTTATTGCTATGGCAGTTCCAACTGAAGGTACAATGCCTGGTGTTACAGCTTGTTCACACCATGCAGGTAGATGGAAGTTAAAAAATGCAGTTGATATTCCAGGTTTTGAGCATAAGCTTGGAGTTATGGGTATTGGTGCACCACTATATGATATGACTATGGATGGTAAAATTGGTACAATGAAACCTGTAGATGGTATTGATTCTCAAGTGAATAAGAGAAGAGATACTTGGCAGTTTAAAGAGTACAATAAAGACCTTGACAATATTTGGTGGGATGGTTTATCTGGATCATGGCAAAATGCTGTTGCTCCTACACATCCAGATCCTATTGCTGGTAACCATGCATGGCATCAAAAAGTTAGAATTGAACTAGCTGGTAAAGATGACACTATTGGTGATATTTATGTAAACTATGAAAACAATAATAAGGTTTATAAAGCTTGGAGAGATGATTTAACAAGACCTCTTCAAACTGGTGATACACTTAGAAGACCTAAGCATATCAAGAGACCTGCTGTGCCATTATCGCACAAAGCATACGCAGTTAAAATTAACGACTAATACAAAAAAGGGAGAGGAATTTTTCTCTCCCTTTTTTACTTAAAATAATCTTGTATCATTTTGTAGATAACTAAACAAAACAAATATTTATCTACAAAGTGATAATATACAAATAATAGAATCAGAAATAAAATTTAGAGGTAATAATGAACGCATTAAAAGAAGATGTAGATAGTAGAATTAATTTTTATGGATTAATCTCAAGACTAATGATTACAGAAGTTGATAATGAATTTATCAATACAATTGAAAAAAATGAAACACTAATGGATATGATGCCAAACTTTAGAGATTGGTCAAAGAAAAAAGAATTATCTCAAGATGAACTAATTCAAGGTCATTATAATGCGGATTATACAAGTATGTTTTTAATGCATATGGTTCCATATGAGAGTTTTTACACTAGAGATGATCAAATGATTGAAAGTGGTGGAGATAATCCTGTAGTTGCTTTATATAATGCATTAGATTTTAGAGTAGATACTAGTGTTGCTAGAGTAGTAAGTCCAGATCACATTGGTGTAGAGCTAGAATTTATGTATATGCTAAATGATGCTCTTAAAAAAGCTTTAGATGCAAATGATAAAGAGGGTGTAATTGAGATATTAAATGTTCAAGAAGGATTTTTAAAAGATCACTTATTAAATTGGGCACCAATGTTCTTAATAAATATGAAACGAGAATCAAGAACTCCACTATATCATGATGGATCAGAATTAACATTAGACTTCTTATTAAGTGATTATGAATATATTACTGATGCTTTAAAAGAGTTAAATAACTAATATGAGTAAATTAGATTTTAATTTATCTAGTTGTGTAAGAGCTACTAGTAAATTTTCTGAGTGTACGAAGTGTGTAGATATATGCCCAGTTAAAACTATTGATTTAGTAAATAATATACCATCATTCGTACCAAATGATTGTGTAGGTTGCGGTGGATGTGTTGGTGTTTGTCCTACTGAGAGTTTTGCATTAAAAGATAAAGATCATGTTCAGTTTTTCTTTGAAACAATTGAAAAAGGTGATACTCTATTTTCATGTAAAGATAATATTCCATGTATATCATGGTTTAATGTAGAACATCTTGTATCATTTGTATTAGCTAGTAAAGAAAATATTGTTCTTGATCTTAGCCATTGTGCTACATGTGATATTAAAGAACCATTATTTGATCAGATTCAAAAAAATATTAAAGAAACAAATGATTTATTAACTAGTATTCAATCATCTAAAAAATTAGAAATAACATTTGACAATATTATTAAAGTTACAGATATACAAGAAGATATTCCTGTAGAAGATGAAACAAATGATAGAAGATCTTTTTTAAGAAAATTCTCATTAAAAGGTGCAGTTCAAGAGAATCAAAAAATTCAACATGAAGTATCCCAAGCAGAGGTAAAAGAATTTTCTATTGAGATAGATAATATATCAGCAATAAAAGAAAAAGTCATACCTTATAAAAGAAAAATTTTATGGAGTGTATTTAAAAATCAAGAACAAGTAGAGTCAAATGACTTAATTGAAAGTACAGAGATAAGTTTTATATCTCAAAAGTATATAGATGATTCTTGTACTAATTGTCAGATATGTTATAGGATATGTCCTACAGGAGCATTAAGTAGTAACAAGAAATTTAATGTTATTGATTTTGATCCACTAGTGTGTGTAAAATGTAATTTATGTCATGAAGTATGTGAGCCAAATTCAATTGGATTAAAATTTAATTTTAATCCAGATGCATTATATGGAAAAGAGAAAGAGAGACTTATTGAATTTGATTCAAAAAGATGTAATGAGTGTGGAAATAACTTTACATACAAAGGTGGAGAATTAATTTGTCCAAGATGTAAAACAGAAGAGGATGAATCATATGCGTTACATAATATATCAAGAGGAGGGTTGAATTTTTAATGGAAGCACATGAGATAAAACCAGATACAAAATTATGTACAATTATTGGTATGAGTGCACAAGTTGGGATTGCAAGAAAGTATTTTGTAAAAGTTTTTAAACATTACGATTTAAATATTGCACCAATTGCACTTAATATTAAAGATGAACATTTAACGGTTACTTTAAAAGGTTTGCCAAATTCGAAAATACAATTTTCGTATATAGAACCAGAATATCAAAGATCAGCAATACATTTTTGTGATAATTTAAATGAAACTGCTAAAAAACTTGAATATATAGATATTATTGAAGTGAATGATGGAGTAGCTACAGGAATTAATCTTGAAGATGATGCAAGAAGCTTATTTACTGAAGGTTATGAACTTGACAATAATACAATGCTTATGGCAAAAGTACTTTTAATTGTAAAAAGATGGTATGGAATTAATTTAAATATTGATGATATTCCAATGCTAATGAATAAATAAAAAATATAGGGAATAATATGAGAGATATAGACAACTTAAAAAAAGACTTTGAAAATTTTAAAACAAATGGAAACTACTGTACAGATGGTGGTTGTGAGAGTGAACAAGAAGATTTAAAAGATTATCCTACATATACAGATGCATTATTTGCAAAAATTGTAGCACCACATAAAAGTGGGATCTATATTAGTAGATGGGATATTAAAGAGATTGCAAAAGTTGCTGGTGATGATATGGCTATTCATCCTAGAAAAAGAATGTTTGAACTTTTAATGAAATTTACAACTACAAAAGAAAATATGCAATTAGTACTAGATGCGATATCTGCACATTTTAATGAAAAAATTGATGTATATAAAGAACTTCAGGAAGCATACCCAGCAAGTGCTGCTATTTTTGAAGATAAAATTGTAAAAGCTAATAAAACTATGGATTCATTTCCTGGAATTATTACTGAGTATTTTGATTATTAAGAATTAAAAAGATGACTTCTTAGAAGTCATCAAAATCAATAGATCCTTTAGAGTAATTAACTACATTACCTTCAAAGAAATTAACTCTTTGGTCATTAAATGAAGCATATCCATCAACCCAAGGAATAGGGTGTTTTACACCATATTCTGGTTCATATCCAACAGCTATTAACCTTTGATCTCCAAGGTATTGAATATATTGAACTATAATATCATCAGTAAGTCCTAATATTTGACCTTGTGTAATGTATTTACCCCAGTCAGATTCAATTCTAACAGCATCTCTTACCATTTGTCTTACTTCTTCTTCAAGTTCTTTAGTAAATAATTCTGGTCTTTCTTGTTTTGTAGAAATAATTAGATTTTGGAATAATAATAAATGTGTAATTTCATCTCTTTGAATAAATCTAATCATTTGAGAAGACCCAAGCATCTTTCCTGATTTACCAAGAGCGTACATAGATGCAAATCCAGCGTAAAAATACATCCCTTCTAATATTTGATTTGCAAACATAGCTAGTACAATATTTTTATGTGTTGGTTCTTCTCCAAGTTTAGCAAAAGTATCTGCAATAAACTTATTCTTTTTTTGTAATTCAGGATCTGTTTTCCACATATCATAAATTAAATCTGTATTATCAGAAATAGATTCAACCATAACAGCATATGATTTACTGTGATTAGCTTCTTCGTATGATTGTCTAGATAAAATAGCATTAATTTCAGGTGCCGTAATGTATGGATTCATATTATCCATAATATTATTAGTTTGTAAGCTATCCATGAAAATCAATTGACTTAGTACTAGATCGTACATTCTTTTTTCTGGTGGAGTTAAGTATTTGTAATCTTTAGTATCACCTGTCATTTGTACTTCTTTTGGAAACCAAGTATTTGCTTCCATTGTATCCCATAGGTTTGTTGCCCATAGATATTTTGGCTTTGTAAAGTTTAGCATACCATCTGGATTTCCACCAAATGTTCTACGATCGTTTAGTGATTCTGTAGAATTTGGATTGTAAATTAGTTTAGTTTTGATTTCACTCATACATAATAGCCTTAAAAATATTATTTATTTTGTACCTTATTTTTAAGGTCAATATTCAGATAGTTTATCTAAAATTTAATAAAATTTGCTCTTGAATTTTATCCAAAGGAAATTGATTAATATTTTCAAATTGACCATTATTAAATGTCCTTTGGCTTTTAGCTAATCTAGCAGTATTTAAAGTGATTTGTTCTGCTAATTGTTCTTTTGATAGTTTATTATCAAGATAGTCTAAGGTCTCAGAAATACCTATTGTAGCCATACAGGGAGGTGTTCTCGTATATTTTTTCTCTAAATATATTACTTCATTAATGATTCCATCATTTATCATAATTTTTGTTCTTTTTTCTATTCTTTGTCTTAAAATATCTCTATCCCAAATGATTTCAAATATAGGCAGGTTAGGTGCTAGAGGTAGCTTTGGATTATCATTAAAATAATCACTTGGAATCTGATTTGTAGTAAAATATAAACTTAATGCTTTTTCAATTCTATATTTATCATTTGATGCTATATTTTTCATATATATTGAATCTAAAGTAGATATAAAAGAGTATGCTTCTTCAATATTTTCTAATTTTTGTTTTACAATTTTTTTTGTTTCATTTGATACTGGAGGTAAATATGATATTCCATCAACTAAAGCTTTTAAATAAAACCCAGTACCACCTACAATAATTAAATTTTTTGAATTATCAATTGCATATTGTTTTGCTTTTTTGTAAAGATTTAAAAAATGAGATACATCAAAAGGTTCATTTGGATAAATCTCATCAATTCCAAAATGTAAAATATTTTCTCTTTCATCCGGTGTAGGTTTTGCAGAGGCAATATCTATCTCTTTGAATACTGCAAGAGAATCAATTGAAAGTATAATTGAGTTAGTTTTTTGTGCTATTTCAATAGCTAGTGATGTTTTCCCAGAAGCTGTTGTACCAATAATTGCTAGTTCTTTATAGTTTGTTTGCATAAGCTCATTGTAGCTAATTTTAGGTAGAATACCTATAATGAACAAGATAATCAAACTTTTAAATGACTTTAATGAATTAGTGATGTTTAAACATTCAATTTTTTCCCTACCTTTTATATTTATAGCTATGGTTGTAGCAGCAAATGGTTGGTTTGGATTTAATCTGTTGCTTCTTGGTACAATAGCAGCCTTAACAGCTCGTAACTTTGCAATGGGCTTCAATCGATACTTAGATAGAGATATTGATGCCTTGAATCCTAGGACAGTAAATAGACCTAGTGTAGATGGAAGAGTAAGTGCTAAACAGATGTTTATATTTACAATTTTAAATGCTTTTGGATTTGTGATTGTTGCTTATTTTGTAAATGATTTAGCGTTACAACTTAGTATTCCAATTTTAATAATTATTGCTAGTTATTCTTACTTTAAAAGATTTTCATATCTTGCCCACTTAATACTTGGTATATCTCTTGGACTTGCACCTATTGCTGGAGTAGTTGCTGTAAGCGAAACTATTACACTTTGGTCAGTATTACTAGCTATTGGAGTTATGTTTTGGGTTGCTGGATTTGATTTACTTTATTCACTTCAAGATATAGAAGTTGATAAAAAACTAGGACTTCATTCTGTACCATCACAGTTTGGTGCTAAAAAGACAATGCTTTTTTCTCAAATATTACATATCCTTACAGTTGTATTTTGGCTATTGTTTATTATTGAGTCTAATAGTGGAATTTTTGGATACATAGCAATAATAGTAAGTGCAATAATGCTTACTTATGAACATATTATAGTAAATAGAGATTTTACAAAAATAGATAAAGCATTTTTTACAATTAATGGTTATTTAGGAATTGTATTTTTTATACTTATAGTTTTAGATCAGTTAATAAAATAGTAAAAGAGGAGAATTATTTATGGAATATTATATGTATATACTAGCATTTCATGTGATATCAATGATGTCATGGATGGCAATGTTATTTTATCTTCCAAGGCTTTATGTATATCATCAAGAGCATAGTGAGAAAAAAGAGTTTGTAGAAGTTGTAAAAATTCAAGAGTTTAAACTATATAAATATATCGGTATGCCAGCGATGTGGGCTACTATTGCAAGTGGAATTGCTATGTTAGTTATTAATCCAGCTATATTTCAAACTGGAGCTTGGATACATGCAAAATTAACTGTTGCTGTAATATTAATAGCATATTCTTTTTCTTTAGAATATTATAGAAAACAACTTGAAAATGATACTTGTACTAAAAGTGGTAAATTTTTCAGAGCCTATAATGAAGTACCTACAATATTAGCAATTTTAATTGTGACATTTGTAATATTAAAATCAATACCAGTTTGGTTTAGTTTAGGTATTACTGCATTTTTTATATTTGTAATGTATATGATTATGAATCCACCAAAGAAGAATAAATAAGATGTTTATTAAACACTTTGTCTTAGATACGAATATTATACTTGAAGATGCAAGTAATATTTTTAAGTTAAGTGATGCTGGTACAAATTTAATAGTACTTCCAGAAACAGTATTGGATGAAGTAGATAGTAAAAAAAGTGGATTTGATGAAATAAATTTTCAAGCAAGGCAATTTGCTAGAATTCTTGAAAATGCAGAAGTTGTAGATATTGTAGAAACAGATTCATGTAAAATAGTTATATTAGAACTTAATGAACCATCAAAATTTAATATTCATATTATTTCCAAAGAGAATTATGATGCAAGTAGTAAAAATATTGCTTTAAATATTTTCAATGATAGAAAAATACTTGAAATAGCTAAATTTGCAAATACATACTATTCTTCAAATATAGAATTTTTATCTCTTGATATTATGGCTAGAATGAGAGCAATATCATTAGGGATCAAGGCATCTTCTTTAATAGGTACAAAACTTGATAATGAATTTGATTTTAATTTTGAAAAATTTTGTGAAGTAAAGTTTGAAGACTTAGAATTTATAGATGGTTCTTCTATTTATGATTTTGATGAAGACTATCAAGCCTATAACTTTTCATATAACTTTAAAGTTAAATCATCAGATCAAATGCTTTTAGCAACAATAGAGAATGAAAAAATACATATACTTGATGAAGCTGAAGTTCGAGATCAAATTGTAACACCGTTAAATAAAGAGCAATTACTTTTTTCTCATGCATTAAATTCACAACATTTTAATGTATTGATTGTAGATGCTAAAGCAGGTAGTGGTAAAACACTTTTAGCTTTAAGTGGAGCTATTAAGAAAGTTAGACAAAAAGAATATCAAAAGATTATTTATATACGAAATTCTATAGAATCATTAGATAAAGGTGAAGATGTAGGCTATTTACCTGGACTTGAAGAAAAATTTGAGATATATAATCATCCCTTAATGGATAGCTTAGATTACATTGTAAGAGCATCACATAAAAAAAGAAAATCTACTAAATCAAACTATACACCAATAGATGAAGATGAAGCTCAAAGTCGTATTCAAGATATGATCACTAATTATGCTATATCTACTATGTGGGTAGGAGAGATGAGAGGAAGAACTCTATCAAATGCATTTATTATAATTGATGAAGCTCAGAATATGTCAAACAAAACAATGCAGATGGTATTAAGTAGAATTGATAGTAGCTGTAAGGTTGTAATTCTTGGATCTAATAATCAAATAGATAACTTTTATGTTAATAAACAAACAAATGCTTTAACTACTCTTTTAAAGTCTACAGTTAGTAAAACTGATTTAGTTAATCCTTTTGCAATTAATTTAGAAAAAGTATTAAGAGGGCCTATTACTCAATGGGCTGAAGACTTATTTTCAAATGAGCAAAGCAAGTAGTACCTATGAGATATTTAAAAGGATATGGTAAAAGGTATTTTAGCTTAGCAATTATTGCTATGTACTCTACAATTGATAAACTATCTGCTGTAGATATAAATTATCAATACCATATTACTGCATGGGAATATCAACAACCAAAAACAGGACCACCACTTTACCTATTTAACTAATCAATAAAATATAATTAAATAGGAAAAAAATGAATAATAAAATAAAATCAAGTATATTAACTAGTACTTTACTAGTTTCAACTTTAGGTGCAAATATAGATCTAGGAACAGTGACTGTTTATAGTGCTACAAAATCAGAACAAAGTATAAAAGATATAACATCAAATATAGATGTTATTACTAGTATGGATATTGAAGAGAAAAATTATACAACTGTTACGCAAGCTTTAAATAGTATTGCTGGTATAAATATTACATCAAATGGTGGATTAGGACAAGGTTCATTTGTACGAATGAATGGTATGCATTATTCATCAACATTAGTTTTAATAGATGGTGTTAGATACAATGATATTACAAATGGTTCTGCTTTTTTAGAGAATATCTTAGTATCTGATATTAAGCAAATTGAGATTATTAAAGGTGCTCAAAGTGGTATTTGGGGTGCAGATGCTAGTGGTGGTGTGATAAATATCATTACCAAAGATGCAAAAGAAGGTATGAATGGAAGTATTAATACTGAATACGGAAGTTTTAATACTAAAAAATATGGTGGCTCTATATCATATAAAGAAGATAAATACTATTTTAAACTAAATACTCAAAAAGTTACATCTGATGGATTTTCAGCTCAAGTACCAAATGGCGATAATATAGATGATTATGAAGATGATGGATATGAAAATACTACAATATCGATAAAAACTGGTGTTAAATTAAATGATACGAATAAAATTGATTTATCTCATACTGTTATTGATAGTGAAGTTGAGTATGATAAAAATATATATGTTGGGTGGAATAAAGACAATATAGCATCTGCAAATAGTAATGTAATATCTACATCAAAAAGTAAATTTACAAAAGTAAACTTTAATCATATTGATAGTTTCAATGAAGTAGATATTTATGTGAATAAATCATCTTTCGATAGAAATGCAGATGGAACTATTTACATAGGTGAAGTAAAAGAGATAGGTTTAAAATCTAATATTTCATATAATGAAAAAGACTTTTTAATTTGGGGACTTGATAAAAAAGAGTTTATTGAAAATGATACAATGAATAAAAAATATACTAATGATGCTATATTTTTAACAAATAGTAATATTCTAGAAAATACCATTCTTACTCAATCTTTGAGATATGATAAATATTCAAATTTTGAAAATAAAACTACTGGTAAACTTGGTATTAAACATAATATTAGTAAAGATTTTAGTATGACTTCTAATTATGGGACAGGATATAAAGTTCCTACAATGAATAATTTATATGCAGTTACATATGGGAATACTAATCTTAAACCTGAATCAACAAAGTCATTTGATTTATCAACAAAATATAAAGATATAGAAATAAAATATTTTAAAAATAAAATTGTAGATAGAATTGATTATGACTCAGTATCTCCTTATCAGTTTAAAAACCATGAAGGAACATCTATTATTAAAGGTTTTGAAATAAACTATAAGAAAGATATTTATGAAGATATATTGTTATCTATGAATTATACAAAATTAGATGCGAAAGATAAAGATAATAAAACTTTAGGAAGAGTAGCTGAAGAGCTTTTAAAAATTTCTGTAGACTACTATGGTATTGATAAGTTACATGTAAATGTAAATGGTGAATATGTTGGTGATAGATATGATTTTAATGGTGGAAAAGATGCATTAGGACAGTCAGAAACAGGAAATTATACAGTTATAAATTCTGTACTTAATTATGATATTAAAAAAGATTTAAAAATATATCTAAAATGTGATAACTTAACTAATAAATATTATCAAACTGTAAACGGTTATGCTACTAGTCCAAGAGCATATTATGTAGGATTAAATGCAAAGTTCTAATCTAAAAATTAATACTAGAGAATTTATAAAATATAAATTCTTAAATTCTTTATTTTTAGGAATATCAGTAGGGAGTATATTTATAATATACTCTCCTCTTGAACCATCAATATATTCTTTTGGTGGAATATTATTAGCACTAGCTATGTTATTTGTTGCAAAACTTTATTCAAAAATATTAAATATATACTATTTTTATCGTATCTCTTTATTTGTAGAGATAATTACATTAATATTAGTTAGTGGATTTTTAATATTTTCATATAGTTATACTACAGCTTTACTTGTATATATTGGATATCAAGTTACATTTACATTTGGCTCTTATTTAGTACGCGCAGAAACAGTACTATTGAAAAAAGCGAAAATACTTACATTTTTAGATGTTGCAAAACAAAAAGGATATTTAGCAGGAATGGCAATATCTTTTATCTTTTATAAAGCTCTTGAGAATTTATTTGATATATCAAATAATCAGATACAAGTTTATAATATGCATTTTTTACTTTTTATTATGGAATTATTTACAATTTATATATTGATTAAAGCATTTAATAATAAGAAGTGTCAAAAATAATAACTAGTGTAGCTGCACTATGGTTTTTTTTAGATAAGATTAATTTAATGACAAATTTAATACAAACACTAAAATCAACACTTTCTTTAAATGAAAAATATATACAAAATATAATTACTTTACTTGAAGAGGGTTCAACAATAGCATTTATTGCTCGTTATAGAAAAGATATGACAGGAAATGCAAGTGATGAGACTCTTTTAAAATTCCAAGAACTTTATGAATATAGTTTAAAATTATTAAGAAGAAAAGAAGATATTGAAACTATATTAAAAGAAAAAGATTCTTTAACTTCTAAAATTAAAGAGTTATTAAATAATGCTAAAACATTAGTAGCCTTAGATGATATTTATGAGCCATTTAAAGGAACTAAAAATACAAGAGCAGATAGTGCTACTAAAAATGGTCTTGAGGGCTTGGCAAATATTATATCATCAATGAAATATGATATTGAAGATATAAAGTATAAGGCAAAATCTTTTTTAAGTGAAAATATAAAAACTATAGATGAGGCAATTGCTGGTGCTAAAGATATTATAGCTTTACGATATTCACAAGAGATAAGAACTAAAGATGCTTTACGGAAAAATTTAGAAAACTATGGTGTTTTATCAACTAAAAAAACTAAAACTTTTGAGGAAGATGGATTATATAAAAACTTAATAATTAAAGATGAGAAAGTTAAATGGTTAAAATCACATAGATTATTAGCTATTTTTAGAGCAGTTAATGAGAAGCAAATAAGTTTAAAGATTGATGTGGATGAGCTATATTTAATTAATGGTATTAAACAATATAGAATACCATCATATGCAAAAAGCTCACAAGTATTTGTCTTTGATGCATATTGTGATGGATTAAAAAGATTATTACTTCCTAGTTTAAAACGTGAACTATTATCAAATTTAAAACAAAAAGCAAGTGATGATGCTATTAATTTATTTGGTAAAAATTTAAATGAACTATTGATATCACCTCCACTGGTTAATCAAGTTATTTTAGGATTAGACCCAGGTTATAAAACAGGATGTAAACTAGCAGTAATAGATGAGAATGGAAACTATTTAGCTAGTGATGTTATATATTTATTAAGTAAAAAACAAGAGGAGCAGTCTGGCCAAAAAGTATTATCTTTAATTAAAAAATATAAAATTACTGCTATTGCTATAGGAAATGGAACTGCCTCTAAAGAGAGTGCTAGTTTTATATCAGAACTAAAAGATAACAATAATCTAGATATTAATTATGCAGTTGTAAGTGAAATTGGGGCATCTGTTTATTCTGCATCAAAAATAGCACAAGAAGAATATCCCAATCTTGATGTAACCATAAGAGGTGCAATTTCAATTGCTCAAAGATTAAGAGACCCAATGTCTGCATTAGTTAAAATTAATCCTAAGTCACTTGGGGTTGGACAGTATCAACATGATGTAAATCAAAAAGATTTAGAGAGTAAATTAAATAGTACTACTTTTAATCTAGTAAATAAAGTTGGTGTTGATTTAAATTCAGCATCATCAAAACTATTATCATTTGTTTCTGGTATAAGTGTAAAAATGGCAGCTAATATAATTGAGTATAAAAATAACATAGGTGGATTTAAAAGTAAATCACAATTACTAAAAGTAAAAGGTATTGGTGCTAAAGCTTATGAGCAAAGTGTTGGATTTTTACGAATTAAAGATGGGAAATCATATTTAGATAATAGTGGTATCCATCCTGAAAGTTATAAAGTAGCTATATACTTAAAAGATAATTATGATTTAGATAAAGTAACTAATAATGACTTAAAAGAATTATCAGTTAAATTTGATTGTGGAATTGAGAGTTTAAAAGATATCTTATTAGAACTCCAAAAGCCAGGATACGATATTAGAGAAGAGTTGGAACAAATATCTTTTTGTGAAGATATAAAAAGTATTGAACAGTTAAAACCTGATGATATTGTAAGTGGAGTTGTGCGAAATATTACAGATTTTGGTGCATTTATAGATATTGGATTGAAAAATGATGCTTTACTTCATATCTCTGAATATTCATATAAACGGATAAATCATTTAATGGATGTACTAAGTGTAAATCAACAATTTAAAAAGATTAGAATTTTAAGTATAGATGCAGGTAAAAATAGAGTTGCTTTATCTCTAAAAGACATATAATAAATTAGTAAGGTTCTGAATAATGAAAAATAAAAATATAATTTCAAAAGTTATATCAACACAAATAAGTATAGTTAAAAAAATTGATGATGGGGAAAAGGTTTGGGAAACTGGAAGCTTTAAAGATAAGACAAACGATATATTAGAGGTTAAATTTGATGGAATAATTGGAAATGAAGTGTCAGATTTGAAACACCATGGTGGTATAGATAAAGCTATATTTGCAAATGCTTTAGATAATTATCCAAAATGGGCTCAATATTTAGGAAAAGATAATTTAGAATATGGAGCATTGGCTGAAAACCTTACTCTTAGTAATCTTAATGAAGATAATGTTTGTATTGGTGATATTCACAAGATTGGAACTGTAATTTTGGAAGTATCACAGCCTAGAGAACCATGTTGGAAAATAGGGCAAAAGTTTAAACATAAAGAGTTTACAAAATATATATATGATACTGGTGAAACAGGTTGGTATTATAGAGTAATAGAAGAGGGTAATTTTCAAGTAAATAATGATGTTCAATTAGTTAAAAAAGCTAGTGAGTCATTTACTATTAGAGAAGCAAATTATATATTACGAAATCCTTTTGAAAATAAAGAAGAAACAAATAAGCTAATTAATATTGAAGTATTAGGAAAACCATTTAGAAATAGTTTAAATAGAAAACTATAAACTTAGGAGTTTAATTTGTCATATAAAATTTGGTTAGATGATCATGCTATAAAACATAAAAAGATTATGGATAAATTGTCATATTTAAGTGATGATGAGGTTATTGAATATTTTAGATTTGAAAATATGGTTAAGAAAGAATTAGACTTCTGTCCCCTCTATAAAGATAATCAAAAATGCCATGAAATAAATGATTTAAATTGTTATTTATGTGCTTGTCCTAATTTTAGAGTTGGAAAAGAAAAAAGTTATTGTGATATTAAAAGTATTAATGGGAGTCAAATAGCAGGAAAAGATGGCTATATCCATCAAGACTGTTCAAGATGTTCTGTCCCACATAAAGAACTTTATATTAAAGGAAAGTTCAAAAGGGATTGGGTTGATCTGATGAAAGATACTATAGGGATATAATAGTTTCTTATTTAAATCTTAAATAAGTAAGCTAAATATAGTATAGAGTATTTATAATAAGTTTAATTATCTATAATTTCTTTAGTCAAACGTAGAATAGACGATTTGAAAGCAAGGCACCTCTCTCCGCCTTGCTTTTTTTATG
>JABJGE010000079.1 GCA_018662405.1 Campylobacteraceae bacterium | reverse complement strand
TTAGGTTTTAAACCTTTAGTAAATCCTGATTCCGTAATATGAGTTTCAATAGATCCAATAGAAATTGCTCCATGAGTTTCATTTAGAGAACAATCTCCTTCACAAAGTACATCTTGAGGACAAATTCTTCCTAAAATTTCAGGAAAAGGTGAAGTTTCATTTGAAATATTAAATGCTAATTCTAAATCTTTATTTGCAACTTGTTTTAACCAAGCTGGAATAATATTATGTAATGGACATTTAGTATGGCAGTATGGATCACCACATTGCATACATCTTTCAGCTTGATCAATTGCTTGATCTTCTTCATAAACTTCATAAACTTCTCTAAAGTCTTTAATTCTTTCCATTACACCTCTTTTTGAAGGGTTTGCTCTATCAATTTCTGTAAATTTTAACATCTCTATTCTCCTTCAAATGGGTTTAATGGTAATACTGTCATATTTTTTGGTTTTACCATCCAGAAGTTTCTAATTTCTGCTCTAAAGTTATCCATAATAAATTGTGCTTTTTCAGATTTTGTTTCAACTATATAATCTTTTAAAAGCTTTTTAAGATAAATTCTCTCAGTTTCTTCATCATCTGTATCAATTCTAACATGTTCAATTAATTCTTGATTCATATTATCAATAAATTCTCTATCTTTATCATAAACAAATGCTAAACCACCTGTCATACCTGCACCAAAGTTAATTCCAGTACGGCCAAGAGTAACCATAATACCACCTGTCATATACTCACAAGCATTATCTCCAGTACCTTCAACAATAGTAATACACCCAGAGTTTCTAACAGCAAATCTCTCACCAACATTTGCTCTAACATAAAGCTTACCACCAGTAGCTCCATAAAGGCATGTATTACCAGCACCTGAGAATTCTTCACCTTGCTGTGCTGGATTAATGATAATCTTACCACCAGACATACCTTTACCTACATAATCATTTCCTGCACCATCAAGATATATAGATACACCTTTACTTAAAAATGCTCCAAATGATTGACCAGCTACACCCTTAAGATTAAAATTAATTGTATCTGGAGCTAAACCTGCATCACCATATCTAGCTGCAATTTCACCTGATGTTAAAGCACCAAAACTTCTATTTAAATTTCCAATTTCTGCATTAATAGTAATTGGTTTACTTGGATCATCAATAGTACCCATCACTTTTTTTAGAAGTTCATGAGATTCTTCATTTTTATCATAAGGATCATTTGATTTAACTTGACATGTATCAATACCATCAATTCTTCTAAGAACATTCTGGAAGTCAAATTTCTTTGCAAATTCATCATCAATTACTTCAAGAAGATCACTTCTTCCTATAATTTCATCTAAACTACTGTAACCAAGTGAAGCTAATATTTCTCTAACATCTTGGGCTAAGAAATCAAAATATTCTATTAGTCTCTCAACTGTACCAGAAAACTTTTCTCTAAGTTCTTCATTTTGTGTTGCTACACCAACACTACATTTATTAGTATGACAAATTCTTAAAATTTTACAACCTAAAATTGTTAATAATGGAGTACCAAAGGCATATGATTCTGCACCTAACATAGCTGCTTTTACAACATCTATACCAGTTTTTAATCCACCATCTGCTTGTACATGAACCATTTCTCTTAAGTGATTTGCTTTTAATGAATTATGAGCTTCTGCAAGACCTAATTCCCATGCATTACCAGTATGCTTAATGGAAGTAAGAGGTGCAGCCCCTGTACCACCATCAGCACCAGAAATAATAATTTTATCTGCATATGCTTTAGCAACACCTGCTGCAATTGTTCCTACACCAATAGTTGATACTAATTTAACTGTAACTGTTGCTTTTGGATTAACCTGTTTTAAATCAAAAATTAATTGAGCTAAATCTTCAATAGAATAAATATCATGGTGTGGCGGTGGTGAAATTAATGTAACACCTTCAGTTGTATGTCTAAGTGTTGCGATCATAGCATTTACTTTAGAACCTGGAAGTTGTCCCCCTTCACCTGGTTTTGCACCTTGAGCTACTTTAATTTGTAATTCATCTGCACTTCTTAAATATGCTGGTGTTACACCAAATCTTCCTGATGCAACTTGCTTAATTTTAGAATTTTTAAGTGTACCAAATCTAGCAGCATCTTCTCCACCCTCACCTGAATTTGAAGAACCACCTATTGTATTCATAGCAATTGCAATTGCTTCATGTGCCTCAACAGAAATAGAACCACAAGACATAGCTGCAGCTGCAAATCTTTTAAAAATTTCATTTTTTGATTCTACATTATCAATTGAAATCTCTTTTTTATCACTTTTAAAATCAAAGAAATCTCTAATGAATTTTTTATCTCTTCCTTCAATTAATGTTTTTAAACCTTTTAAATCTTTTGTATGATTAATTGCTTTTGTAATTGCAGGACCAAAGTCATGGTATTCACCACCATCAATATACTTATAGATACCACCCATTTCTAGAGGGAACATTGTTTTATCATTAACAAATGCATCAAAATGTGATAATTCAATTCTTTTTTCTATATCTTCATAGCATAGACCTGCTAAATCAGAATTTGCTTTTTCAAAACAATCAGAAATAATTTCATCACTTAATCCAATAACATCAAATAATGAAGAATTTCTATAAGAAGCAACTGTAGCAATACCCATTTTTGACATAATTTTCATTAATCCACCATTAATAGATATTTGAGTATTTTTAATTTTCTTGATAAGTGCCTTTTCAGACAAGTTCTTTCTTTCATTATGAGAGATAACAGATGAATACATCATATACGGATATATTGCTGTAGCACCAAATGCAATTAATACAGCAGCAGAATGTGGATCATAAACTTCACCTGTAACTGCAACAATAGACACACTTTGTCTAACATTATCTGATTTTAAATGTTGGTTAATGTACCCAATAGCAAGTGGCATAGGAATAAGTTTTTCACTTGATGATAAACTTCTATCATCTAATAACACAATACTAATCTTATCATTTACAATTGAATTTTTAACATCTTGATATAGAGATTCTAATGAAACTTTTAAATTAGTTTTAAATGATGTAGAAAATGTTTTATTCTTATAGTATGAATCATATCTATCATGATTTTCGTCACCATATGATACTAATACATCCATTTTTTCTTTCATTAAAATTGGACTTGTAGCTTTAATTCTTTTTGCAAAACTATCTTGCTCTTTTAATACATTATGGATATGTCCAAAACCTGTATTTAAACTCATAACAATTTTTTCCCTATATGGATCAATTGGAGGATTAGTTACCTGTGCAAATTTTTGTCTAAAGAAATCTGTAAAATTTCTATGTTTTGTAGAAAAACATGCAAGTGGTGTATCATCACCCATAGATCCAGTTGGTTCCTTAGCATCTTTTGCCATTGGTTCAATCATTTGATCTAGTACTTCATAAGATATATTAAAATATCTTTGTTTTTTTTCTAAGTCAGTAAAACTATATTCACTATGATCTGCAAAAGTGGCTTCTACATGCTCTTGTAAGTATTCCATATCATTAGCTAACCATTTAGAATAGTTTTGAGATGATTTTAAATAGTTATTGATATCATCTTCTTTTAATACTTTTCCATAATTAAGATCAAGTCCAATCATCTCTCCTGATTGTAATCTACCTCTTTCTAATACATTATCATCATCAACATGAACTGTACCATATTCACTTGTAACAAATAATCTATCATCTTTAGTAATTAAATATTTAGATGGTCTAAGACCATTTCTATCAATCAAACAACCAATATGTTTACCATCTGTTAAACTTACAGCAGCTGGTCCATCCCAAGCTTCAAAACAAGTTGAAGAATATTCATAGAATGCTCTTAAATCAGCATCCATATGAGGAGAGTTTTGCCATGGTGCAGGAACTAAGCTACGAGCTGCTTTAAAGAAATCCATTCCATTTGCAATTAAAAATTCGAACATATTATCTAATGAAGCACTATCACTTCCACCATCTTGTAAAATTGGGAATATACGTTGTAATTCTTCATCACTAAATACATCCGAATCAATTGTTTCCATTTTAACATTCACATTAAATCTATTTGCATCAATAGAATTAATTTCACCGTTATGTGCTACACCTCTAAATGGCTGTGCAAGTCTCCATCTTGGTAATGTATTTGTTGAAAATCTTTGATGAAATAATGAAAAAGTAATTTTAAAGTCTTCATCATTTAGGTCTTTATAAAATTGCTTAATTGTTGTAGGCATAACAAGCCCTTTATAAGCTATTACCTTTGAAGAAAATGTAGGGATATAAAAATCTGGATTAGACTTTAATTCATGTTCACATTCTTTTCTAGTAAGATATAATAAAGCATCAAATCTTTCATGAGAAACTAAACACTGAGGTATTACAAATACTTGAACAATATTTGGTAATATTTCTAATGCCTGCTTACCTAATGCATTTGTATCAAGAGGTACTTCTCTTGTTAACACAACCTTTAAATTATTGTTAGCACAATGTTTTTTAAATGTATCAATCTCTCCGTCTTCAGTTGAGAATATCATTGCTACAGCATAAGTTTCTGGTAAATCAACACCTAACTCATTAGCTGTCTTTCTCATAAATTCATCTGGCATAGATAATAGAAGTCC
>JABJGE010000022.1 GCA_018662405.1 Campylobacteraceae bacterium | reverse complement strand
ATTTTATCTTGTATATTTGTATCTAATTTATATTCTATACCTACAATTACTTTAAAGTGTTGAGATTCTAAATAATAATTTTTATTATCTTCACTAGTAATATAATTTGCAGATACACTAATAAATATTGTTATTAGCATTAATATTATTCTCATCTTATGGCTCCATTATATCTATTTGTTTAAAATCACCAGATTGCAAATCTTGGATATCAACATTTTGTATTATTATATCATTAGTCTTCGTATTTGTAACTTTTAAACTAACTATATCACTTTTTAGCTCTAATGGTATTTGTATTTTAAATGGTTCTTGCACAGAATTAAAAATTCCATACAGATATTTTGGTACTTTAGGTGGTACACCTTGTACATATACTACTTCACTATTTGATAAAACTTCTATTTTAAATATAGCAATTTTATCATCAATTTCTTTTTCTTTATTAATTGTATTTAAAGAAACTCTTTTAGGAATATTTTTTAAATTATTATTTTTAATATACTCTCGAACATCGTCATTTCCAATAATCATATCATCTACACTGTATTGTTGATTTAAATTCTTTTTCATTTGTAAAGGCTTTTTATCTTTAGTATTTTGTAAATTTAAGTTTACATCTATAGGTTTTTGCTCATCAATATATTCTATTTGAATAGAAGTACTTTTTCTATCAGATTTCATATCTTCTATTTTAGTATAATCATTAATAGTAATATGCTTTATAATTTTATCATTATTAAATTCAGATATATCATCTTCCTTACTCATAAAAAATATAGATAAACCAAGAATTAATACCAAGCCAAGAATATATAATATTCTATTCATCTATATCAAATCTATAAAACTCCCCTTGTATAGCTTTTTTTGTATCTATATGGATTAGTTTTAAAGATTTACCTTTTTTATCTGCTAGATGTATATATAAATCATTTTTATCTTTTGCTTCAAGAGGTATGATAAACTTATATATATTTTCTTTTGTATTTTTATAACTACCATACAATACAAATGGGATTATTGGATTTCCTTTTATATTATAAATAATATCATCTTTTATATACAAAGTTGTTGTATACTTACCTTTTAGAAACTCTGATACTATTTTTTTATTTGCAAAATTCGATGCTATTTTTAATTTATTTGTTTTTATAAATTTTTTAATATCTTTTGAATTTATAATTTTATTTATTTTTATTACTGGTTCATCTTTTTTAACTACAATATTTACACTAGAATCTTTTGGTCTTTGTAACAGTTCTTGATTTGTTTTTCTTTTATTTTGTTCTTGTTGATATTTTTGATATTGTTTTTGATTTACCTTTTCACTTATTTGTTTTTGATTTAAATTTCTTTTTATTTTTTCTTTTTCTTTTGTTTTATATTCAACTATTTGACTATCTAACTCTTTAAATTTTGCTTTTTTATTATCTTCATATTTTAACTTTTGTTCGTATTGTTTTTTATTTTTGTTTGATTGTTCACTGTATTGTTTTTTCTCTATTTCTGTAATAGCAAAACCATTAACAATAAGCAAAAAAATTAAAATTAAATATTTCATTGGATTTATCCTCTTTAGATTATATAAAAAAATAAGTGAGCAAAAAATTGCCCACTTATAGTAAAATTAGAATAATTAATTATTCTGGTGTAGGTGTTGTATCCGCTACTCCAGCTATAATTGGAGAAGTTGGGAAAGTAGCTAATCCACTTGTCATATCAGTAAAAGTACTAATAGTTTCAGTTTCTATACTACCATCTTCATATATTTTTATCTCTACACCATTAGCAGGCATAGACATAAATTCTATTAGTAGTCCACCACCATCACTATCTTGCATAGCTAATTTACCATCACTATCAATAGTCCAGTTACCATTTTCAGTATATGATTGACCATCATCTGTACCAGTTTCATTAAATGTTTGATCAGAATTAAACTCTATAGTAGTTCCATCATCAAAAGTAATTTTTTTATTACTAATATCTGAAATAGTTAATACAATAGAATTAGCAGTAGTTGGTGCCATTACCGATTCTTGACCAATTGGCTTCATTCCAAGAATTTTCAT
>JABJGE010000031.1 GCA_018662405.1 Campylobacteraceae bacterium | reverse complement strand
AATGCTGAAAACGCTTCTTGTTTAGCATAAGTCATTGAAATTTCTCTAATTCTAGGTACAATTCTTTGTAATTGTTCAATTACATAATTAATCTCATCTACAGTTGTAAATTTACTAAGAGCAAACATAACAGTTGCATTTGCAATTTCAACTTTTTCACCTAATGCTTCAACAACTGCTGATGCTTCAAGATCTTCTGATGAACATGAACTTCCAGTAGATATATAAATACCTGCTTCATTCATATCCCATAACATAGCTTCACCTTCAATACCTCTAAATGATGCTACAACTATATTATTTAATCTGTTATCTCTTGGTACATAAGATTTAGTATCTGGAAGTGCTAAAATAGCATCTTCAAGTTTATCTCTTAATTTTTTTGTATGATTTGCTATATAACCAATACCCATATCAGAGTTAGCCATTTCAATTGCTTCACACATTGCAAATGTTCCATTATTATATACAGAACCAGATCTTTTACCACCCATTACATTTTTAGATCCATGAATAAGTGTTACATATGGTGCTTTTGCTTTTATAAATAAACCACCAACACCTTTTGGTCCGTGAAATTTATGCCCAGACCATGTAAAGTAATCTACATCTAAATCTATTAAATCAACTTTAACTTTACCAATTGCTTGAGCAGCATCTGTATGGAAAGGGATATTTTTACCTCTACATATCTTAGCGATATCTTTAATTGGTTGGATTGCACCAGTTTCATTACTTGCAAATAATACAGTAACTAAAGCAGTTTTATCTGTAATAGATGCTTTTAATTCTTCAAGTGAAACTAAACCGTGCTCATCTGTACCTAAATATGTAACTTCCATTCCAAATGATTTACAATAATTAAGTGGTGATTTAATCGATGCATGTTCAGCTACTGTTGATATTATATGATTATTAGCATTTTCTGGGTCTCTTAAATATGCATCTAAAAATGTTTTTATAACAGCATTATTTCCTTCAGTTGTAGATGATGTAAATACAATATCATCATCATCGCTTGCATTTAAACTTTCATATACTTTGTCATATGCAGTGTTTAAGGCAGCTCTACATTCAATACCTTGTTTATAAATAACATTAGCATTACCAAATATTTTAGTCGATTCACAATATAATTCTTGAATTTTTGGATCGATTGGAGTTGTTGAATTATTGTCTAAATAAACTTCCATTATTTTCCTTTATATAACTCATCTTTTTAATTTAAGATAAATTTTGTCTTCTTTAAAGAATATTAGTGAAAGGATACTAAAATTACACTTAATAATAAACATTAAAATAATATTGTATTATTTGTTTATGAAAAGTATAATTGATACTCTAAAGTCATTAGAGTTTTTTAAACCACTCAACGATAGTGAGTTATTAAAGCTATCAGAATATTGTATTGTTAAAACTTATCCAAAAGATGCAATTATGTTATATGAAGGTGAACACAGTACTAATATATCATTTTTAGTATCAGGTTTGGCAAAAGTATATAAAATGGATAAATATGATAATGAAATTTTTTTATATAATATATATAAAGATAATATGATTTCAGAACTTTCTACATTAAATTCAAATGTTATTACTTGCTTATCAAATATTTCAATTGATGAAGACTCTATAATAATAGACATAAATTATGATAAATTTAGAGATGATTTTATTTCATCAAATATTCTTACTACTAATTTTTTAAATGAAATATTTTCAAAAACACAAAAATTACAGTGTATAATAAATAGAGAACTTGTATTTGATTCTACTGCGAAAGTAGCACATTTTTTAAGTGAAAATCTAGAAATGTTTAATAAGTTAAAACGGGCTGAGTCTTCAGTACTTTTACACATTCAACCAGAAACATTATCTAGAGTATTAAAAAAATTAAAAAGATTAGAAATTATAGATATTGATGTAAAAAAAGTAAAAGTCATTAATCCAATGCGATTAAATGATATTTTTCAAGGAGTATAATTATGGGTGTAAATAAGATATCATCAAAAATCAAGATTTCAGGAGCATTATTAATAATTACAACATTTACTGTAATTTTTGCAACGATATATTTAAATCAACAAATATCAAAAGATGCATCAATTATTAATATGGCTGGAAAGCAAAGAATGCTTACTCAAATGATTTCAAAAAATGTTTTTTATATAAATAATACTCAAAAATTAGATTTTAAAGAACTTGATGCAGCATTAACATTATTTAGTGATAATTTATATAAATTAACACATGGTGACTATAATAAAGGGATATATGTTGTCTCAAATGATAAAATTAACATCCAATTATTAAAAGTTACAAAAATGTGGAATAGCTTTGCATCAGATATTCAAGTATTTAAACATAATATACAAACAAAAAATTTTAATACTTCGTACCAAGTAAATAAAATATTTTCTTCTAATGGGATACTATTAAAAGAGATAGATAAACTTGTAGGTATGTATGCTACTTACAGTGAATATAAAAATACTAATATCATTACTTTTCAATATTATGCTACACTAATACTAGTACTTATAATGATTTATGGATTAAGAGAGTTAAGAAAAATAGAAATAAAAGTAAACGAATTTCTAGATTATAGTAAGAAATTAGCAACATCAGATGATTTAACGAATATTAAAGAAGTAGATACACAAGAAACAGAACTAGTTGAAGCTAATAGTACATTAAATTGTTTTTTAAATAAACTTAATAGTGCTGTAGAAGAATCAAATAATGCATTAGAACATTCTCATAATGCTTCTGTAAAACTAGAAGAGATTAATGAACAATTTGCAGATGTACTAGATCAACTAGAAAACAACGCAATATCAGAAGATGCAATTGATAGAAGTGAAGATATAATAATTGAATCTTCAGAAGAACTACAGCAATCAACAAAAAAGCTACAATACCTTAAAAAAGAGCTAGATACCCTACTTAATAGCTGTAAACAATAGATAATATTAACAAATACGTATAATAAGTTTTAATTAAGACTTTTTTTGTCCTTAATTAAAACTTAAAAAATTGATTAAGGTCAAATAACTTATATTAAAAAAAGAGTACAATACTCCTGTTAGAAGTTTTACAAGTATTAGTAAGATTATCTAGATAATTAAAGGAGAAAAATTATGGCACTTTCAAGAAGAGATTTTCTAAAGAGTTCAGCAGCAGCTTCAGCAGCAGCAGCAATGGGTATGACAGTACCTGCTGAGATGCAAGCAGCAGCAGCTAAGAACGATGGTGATTGGAGATGGGATAAGGCAGCTTGTCGATTCTGTGGAACTGGTTGTGGTATTATGATGGCTACAAAAGGTGAGGGAGCAGATCGTAAGATTGTTGCTGTTAAAGGTGACCCTGCAGCACCAGTAAATAGAGGACTTAACTGTATTAAAGGTTATTTCAACGCAAAAATTATGTATGGTGCAGATAGACTTACTAAACCATTATTAAGAGTTGATGCAAATGGTAAATTCAATAAGCAAGGTAGATTTGCTGAGGTTTCATGGGAAAGAGCATTTGATGAAATGGAAGTTAACATCAAAAAAACTCTTAAAGAAAAAGGACCTGAAGGGGTTGCAGTATTTGCTTCTGGACAATATACTGTAATGGAAGGTTATGCCGCTCAAAAGATGATGAAAGGTGGATTTAGATCAAATGCAATTGATCCAAATGCTAGACACTGTATGGCATCTGCTGTTGTTGGTTTCTACCAAACTTTTGGTATTGATGAGCCTTCTGGTTGTTATGATGATATTGAGCTT
>JABJGE010000013.1 GCA_018662405.1 Campylobacteraceae bacterium | reverse complement strand
TACAGGTGAATCAAATGGATTAATTGAAGTTGTAGAAATTCCAGAACACAAATGGTTTACAGGTGTTCAATTTCACCCAGAATTTACATCTAGTTTAGAAACTCCAAATCCAATTATTCATGAATTTATGAAAGCTGGTAAAGCAAATAGATAATTTCTATTTGTTTTATATTAAAAAAGGGTCAGACAATTTGTCTGACCCTTTTTTTGTAAGATATTATATCTTATTGATGTTGATCTATATGTGCTTTATAAAAATCAACATATTGAGTATCATTTTCATCTCTAGCTTTCATAGCTGTTCTTGGATGCTCATTTAATTGACCTGTAATCATATATGGAATTGAGTATCCCCAATCTAGTTCTTTTTCTAAATTTACTATATAATTTTCAATAAATTCTAAAACTGGTATTTGATTATATTTTGGATTTTTTAAGAATCCAAGCATTAATTCCATAGCACAGTTTCCTGCACCTCTACCTAATCCAGAAATTGTAACATCTAGGAAACTTGTTCCATACATCATAGCTTCAATAGTATTTGCAAATGCTAATTGAATATTATTATGAGCATGAATACCTACTAATTTAGGTTTTTTTGCTCCTCTTGCTACTTTTACATATTTTGCAGAAAGTTTTTTGATTTGTTCAGGGTAGAATGATCCAAAACTATCAGCAATGTATATTACATCTACTGGAGTTGCTGCAAGTAATTCTAATACTTCATCTAATTCATCACCACTTGATTTTGAAATAGCCATAATATTTACAGTTGTTTCATAACCTTTTGCATGTGCATCTTCAATTAGTTCAATTGCTGCAGGTATTTGGTGAATATATGTTGCAATTCTAACCATATCAACTACAGATTCACTAGCTGGTAGTAATTCTTCTGATACTGTTCTACCAATATCAGACATAACTGCAATTTTAAGATTAGTATTGTTTTCACCTACAATTCTTCTGATATCTTCTTCTTTACAAAAGTTCCATGCACCAAATTCTTCTGGTGATTGTAATGTAGGTGAATTGTTTTTACCAATTTCCATATAGTCAATACCTGCAGCTACACAAGTATCGTATACACCTTTTACAAACTCATCTGTAAAATGAAAGTTATTTACTAGTCCACCGTCTCTAATAGTACAGTCAAGTACTTTTAAATCTTCTCTTACTGTATGCATTGACCCTTCTTTTTCTATCATGGCTTTTACCCTTATTCTTTTATATCTTTTAATAATTTAGCAAATGATACCTTAAATGCACTCAAACCATCTTTAAGTAGCTCTTGAGATATATCATTAATATCTATATTATTTATTTTACATTCATCAAAATACTTATTACATTCAATTTCACTTAGTATAATTGATGGCTCATTTTTGCCATTTTTACACCATGATTCAATTGTAGCTAATGGAGCAGTATTTACACTATGTGGAAATATTAACTCGTCTATATAATAGCTTGGAGTTAAATCATTACCTTTTACACCTGTAGATGCAAATAATGTTCTAATATTATTATTTTGAAATTTTGAAATTTCATGGTAGCATTTAGTAGCATTTATGATACCTAGCTTCCCAGTATCTAAGTTTAGGTCTTTAAACTTAGGATCACATAATCTATCAAATCTACTTACAAATATTGAGATTACCGCTTTTGTATTTTCTTCACTTTTATTAATACCCTCATTTAATGCTTTTGCACATTCTTGGGCTTGTTGTGATGAAAATATTAAAGTTGCATTTACATTAATACCTGCAGCTGTAAGTTCTTCCATTGCTATATATCCAGCATCTGTTGCTGGCACTTTGATCATTACATTGTTATAGCCAATTGCTTTATATAGTCTTATTCCCTCTTCAATAGTTGCGTTTGCATCATCACAAAGAGATGGATCAACTTCTATAGAAATAAAACCATCATCATTATTTTCTTCATATAATGGCTCAAGCAGTTGAGCAGCTCTTTTGATATCAGCAATTGCAAGTGCTTCATATATTTTTTTACCAGTATTTGCTTGAAGCATACTGATTGTACTTACATATGCTTCACTTGTAGAGATTGATTGTGCAAAAATAGCTGGATTTGATGTAGCTCCATGTATAGTCTCATCATTGATTATATCTTGAAATTGACCTTCTAAAAAATCTCGTTCTATAAAATCACACCAAATAGTATAATTTATATCTTGCTTTAGGCTCATTATATATGCTCCAAAATTAATGTTAAGTCTTTTTTATCAATGATAATATTTGCTTCTTTTTTTAATATATCATTTGCACAAAATGCAACTCTTTTTGCTGCATATGGAAACATTGATACATCGTTTGCTCCATCACCTGCTACTAAAGTATCTTCTATTGAAACACCAAGCATAGCTTGAACTCTTTGAATCATATCACCTTTTGAAAATCCAAACATCATATCTCCACCAACAAGTCCTGTAAGAATCCCATCTTTTTCATGTAAAATATTAGAAAAATCTGCATCAATTCCAAGTTTGTCTTTTGCAGGACTTGTTCCAATTCTAAATCCACCAGAGAAACAAACTACTTTGTATCCTTGCTTTTTTAGTTCACTTATTGTTTCTAATGCACCTGGCATTAAAGGTAAATCTTGACAAATCTCAACTGCTTGTTTATATTCTAAACCTTTTAGTAAAGATACTCTTTCAATTAAACTTTCAAAGAAGTCTAATTCTCCAGCCATTGCTTTTTTTGTAATAGAAGCTACTTTTTCTTCAAGTCCTAGTGGCTTGGCTAAAAAATCAATAGTCTCCCCATCCATAAGTGTTGAATCAAAATCAAATACAGCTAATTTCATCTGTTTCCTTTAATAAGTTTTCGGTATAATCGGGGATTATAACTTAAAAGGGATTACTTTATGTTTAATGAATTATTAAATAAATTACAAACAGATTCTTACTTAACTTTAGAAACAACACCAACTCATGAACCAACTTTAGAAAAGATTGTAAGTGAGATTGAAAAATATGATTTAGCAAATAAAGTAGATGGTTTTAGTACTACGGATAATCCACTAGCAAAGCTTAAATATAATGCTTTGTTTGCTGCACTTAAACTACAAACACAATTTAAAAAGCCAGTTATTGCAACTATGAGTATGCGAGATAGAAATAAAATAGCATTACAATCAGATTTATTAGGTGCAAATGATTTTGATATTAGAGCTATATTAGCACTTACAGGTGATCCTGCAAAAATGTCAGACCAACCACATACAAAAGGGGTATTTGAATCAAATTCAATTATGCTTTTAGAGATGATTTATTCATTTAACAACGGTATGGATTATGCTGGAAAGCCTTTTAAGACAGAACCCAAAACAATTTCTCCTTTTGCTGTAATTAATTCATATGCAAAGAATTTTAAAACTTTAGAGAAAAAAATGTATAAAAAAATTCAACATGGTGCAGTAGGACTTATAACACAACCTGTATACGATATAGAAAATGTAAAAGTATTATTAAGTCATTTTGAAAATACTAAGGGTGGATTTAAAGATGAAAGAGAATTAGCACAATTAGTGTTTGGAATATTTCCTATTACTAAATTAAGAACAGCTCAATTTTTATCTTCTCATGTTCCAGGAATTCATGTGCCACAAGATTGGATTGAAGCTTTAAGTAAAGCTGCTAAAACTGGTACAGATGAAGAGTATAAAGTTGGAATGGATTTAAGTAAAAAATTGTTTGAAGATTTAAAAAAACTACATCCAAAAATTCATATGATGACAGCAAATAAATTTGATATAGCAAGTGAGATTATTATATAATTTAAATAAAAGGAGATAAAATGTTTTTTACATTAAGAAAAATTTGGAATATTTTAAATGATGCAGGAAAACCTTGGCAAATTTCATTAGCTCTTAGTTTTGGAATGATTTTTTCTTTTATGCCATTAGGCTTATTTAGTTTAGTTGTATTATTCTTAGTACTATTATTAAATGTTCATATTGGAATGTTTCTTTTATCATTAGCTTTATTTTCTGGATTTGCTGTCTTGTTTGATCCTATCTTTCATCAAATAGGATTATTTGTATTAAGTAGTGAAGGTTTAAACTTACTTTGGACACAACTGTATAATACACCTATATTTTCAGTAACTAATTTTAATAATACTATTATGATGGGAAGTATTGTAGTATCTTTAATTTTATTTTTTCCATTATTTAAATTTTCAAATTTTATTTTAGTAAAGTATAGAGAAGTAATTGCTGTTAAATTACAAAACATACCATTATTAAATAAAATAACTTATTTTCATAGTCAAAAAGAGGAAAACATAAAAATAATAAGATTGACTGGTCTAGTTATATATATTACATTAGTTAGTTTAGTAGCAGCTTTTTCACTAATATTTTTAGATGATATAGTTAAATCAAGTATTCAAAAAGCAGTTTTAGCTAAGAGTAATAAAGAGGTGCAAATTGGTTCATTAAAATTAAGTATTTTTGATAGTAAAGTAGATATTAAAAACTTAAAAATTTTAGATAATGATGGTGGTATTAATATAAAAAATATCTCTATTGATATTAGCTTAGCACAATTAATACTTAAAAAAGTAGTTATTGAAAATATAATAATAGATGAAATAGAATTTGATAAAAATTCAATATCAAACAAAGAAGATAAAAAAGAGAAAGAATCTAATTTAGAACATAAATTTCATTTTGCTAAGATTCCAAGTATAGATACACTTAATGTAGAAAAATTGATGAATGGGAATTTAGAAAAAAGCTTCGGTGAATATGAAGTATATATTAAAAAAATTAATGAAATTCTAAATAATGATAATAAAGAAAAAGAAGTTAAAAGTTTAGCTAGGGCAGATGGTGAAATTGTTAAATTTAAAGACATTTCAAACATTCCAAATGTTTTAGTAGAAAATGGATTATTCAGTATTGTTTTTAATGATAATATATATAATGGAACATTTAAAGATTTTACAACTAATCAAGAACTATACGGTAAGCCTTTTAAAGCATCTCTTAATCTTAAAGGATATAAAGTTGATAGCTTTTCGCAAAAAGGTGTAACTATTTCAAATTTATTATTTGATTCAAAGATTGATTTTGAATTATATAATAAAAATATAAATGCAAATTCAAACTTAGATATTAAAAGTGTAGATATTCAACTAAATCAAAATAATAAATATATAAAAGAAATTAATAAATATCTTAACAATATTACTGAAATTAGAGGTGATATAAAAGTTACTGGAGAGGTTGATAATCCTAGTATTGTGTTAAAATCAAATATTGATAAAATAATTAAACAAAAAACAAAAAATGTATTTAAAGATGTAGTAAAATCAAAAATCAAGAATAAAATTGAAGAAAAAGTTCAAGAAAAAATAGAAAAGCAAATTGGCGATAAGATTGGTAATAAATTAAAAGGGTTATTGAAATTTTAATATGAATAAAAAATTAGCAAGTATAGATATTGGACTAAAAAGAATAGGGTGTGCTATATGTCTTGCATCAGATATAGTTACACCTCAAGATGCAATATTAAGAAAAAATCGTAATCAAGCAGCACGAGATACTGATGCCTTTTTAAAAGAATGGGATATTGATACTTTAATAGTAGGTAGTCCAGCTTCCAATGAAGAGATGCAAAGACGCATTAAACATTTTGTATCATTATTAGATTTTGATGGTGAAATTTGTTTTGTAAATGAAGATATGAGTTCAATTGAAGCAGAAGATTCAATGAAGGGTCTAATTAAATATAAAAGAGATGGTAGGGTTGATTCTCTTGCTGCAAAGATTATACTAGAAAGATATCTAGTGGCTTCAAAAAAAGAGGGTTAGTATTATGATTGGTATTGATATTGTTGTAATTTCACGTATAGAAAAAATGATTGAAAAATTTGGAGATAAAGCTTTAAATAAATTTTTGTCAAATAAAGAGATTAAACAAGTAAAAAAATCAGCAACAGCAGCAGGTTTTTGGGCAGCAAAGGAAGCCGCAAGTAAGGCAATTGGAACAGGAATTGGAAAAACTTGTAGCTTTAAAGATATTAAAATATCAAAAGACAAAAATGGTGCACCAAAATTAAAATATAAAAAACATATAAGAAAACAATTTAATATTAAAAAGTCCTCATTAAGTATTACTCATGATGGTGGATTTGCAATAGCAGTAGTGGCTAATGAGATTAATAGTAAATAAAATATTATATTTAGCAGTTATGCTATTTATAATTTCTTTAATATCCTTTATTGCTATTAATTTAGCTCCTAATAGTTTTTTTGCTAGTGGAGAATTAAATCCTAATATTACAGAAGAATCACTTACTCAATTAAAAGAGATATATGGATTAGATAAGCCATTGTATGTACAATTTTTTTCATGGATTAAATCTATAATCCAACTTGATTTTGGAATCAGTTTTTCAAGTGGAATGATGGTAAAAGATGAAATTTTAGAAAGACTTCCTATCACACTTATTATAAATATAGTTTCAATGATTTTAATTTTTGCTATATCTTTTTATCTTGGGATTAAAGCTGCTTTAAATAAAGATGGAGTTATAGATAGATTTACTAGTCAATTATCATTATTGAGTTTTTCTGTACCATCATTTTATCTTGCACTTATATTAATGTATGTATTTTCAATATACTTTGAAGTTTTACCAATATCTGGATTACATAGTCAATCAGGATTAGAAGGTTTTGAATATTATATTGATATGGCTTGGCATTTAGTTTTGCCTATTTTTGTAATAGTATTTGGAGGTATTGGAAGTTTAACTTTATATGTAAGATCTCTTACAATTGAGATATTAAAATCAGATTATATATTTTTTGCAAAAGCTCGTGGATTAGATAAAAAACAGATATTAAGATATTATATAATGCCAAATTTATATCCACCAGTAATTACTCTATTAGGATTATCTTTACCAGGAATTATAGGTGGGTCTGTGATATTAGAATCTATTTTTTCTATTGATGGAATGGGCTTATTATTTTTTCAATCTGCACTTAGCCATGATTATCCTGTAATTATGGGTATATTAATCATAGGTGCCTTTTTAACTCTTATTGGAAATATGATAGCAGATTTAGTATTATTAAAATTAAATCCATATAGTAAATAAAGATACATAAGATATAATATAAAAAATATAAAGGAGCAGTTATGCCATTATTAGATAGTTTTAGAGTAGATCATACAATTATGGAAGCCCCAGCAGTTAGGGTTGCAAAAACAATGAAAAGTCCAAGTGGAGATACTATTACAGTATTTGATTTAAGATTTTATAAACCAAATGAAGAGATGATGGATGAATTAGGTATTCATACATTAGAGCATTTATTTGCAGGATTTATTAGAGAGCATTTAAATAGTAAAAAAGTTGAAATTATTGATTGTTCTCCTATGGGTTGTAGAACAGGATTTTATATGTCTGTACTTGGAACTCCAAATGAGAAAAAAGTAGCAAAAGCTATGAAAAAAGCTATGAAAGATGTATTAAAAGTAAAAAAGAAATCAGATATTCCTGAACTTAATATTTATCAATGTGGTACGTACAAAATGCATTCATTAAAAAATGCTAAAAAAATAGCAAAAGATATATTATCTACAAAAATTGGGGTAATGGATAATGAAAAACTATTTTTAAGTGAAGAGAGAATGAAAGAATTAGGTATCTAATTTGAGTAAAGAGTTAGAAGATTTTTCTTCACTTTTTGAATTAACTCCTAGTGTTTCAATACTACACTGTACTAAACTTCAAAATGAAATTACAAAGTATTTAGAAAATATTGTAATTTCATGCGATGGAAAAGTTTCTGTCATTGAAAATAATCCTCCTGTTAAACAACTACAAAGACTTGCAAAACAATCTTCTTACGATTATGTGATTTTAGATAAAACAATTTTAGAATATGATGATAAAAATAGCTTTATGAAAGTTATTAGTAGATCACTAAGAGATGCTGGCTATATAATTATTCTAGAAGAAAAAAATAAAAGTTTAAATATTATTTATTCTTTACTTGAAGAATTTGATTATGGAGCAGTAAATTCTATAGATATATTTAAAAAGCATAACTTAATTATGGGAAAAAAGCTTCATATGTGGGGTATGGATTGATTTTAACCGAGGATGGTTCTTATACTCTTTATTCTAAAAAATATGAACAGCATTTTCATAGTGTAAAAGCAGGTGCTGTTAATGAATCGTTATCTAAGCATGTAATTCCAGCACTTAATTTTTCAAAGAATGATAATTTAAAAGAACTTAATATTTTAGATATATGTTTTGGTATTGGGTACAATACTTTTTCAACAATTGATTATATATTAAAAAACAATATTGATACTAAAGTTAATTTTTATTCACCTGAATTTGATGGAGAGTTAATTAAATCACTTCAAAATTTTGAATTTCCAGATGAATTTAATGATATTAAATATATTATTGATGAGGTTTCAAAAAATAATTTTTATGAAGATGAGCAATTTAAAATAGAAATTTTTATAGGTGATGCAAGAGAATATATTCAAACTTTAAATAATATTGATGTGGTATATCAAGATGCTTTTTCAAGTGATGTAAATAAAGAATTATGGACAAAAGAATACTTTAGTGATATTTATAATTGTACAAAAGATAATTGTTTAATGACAACATATTCAATAGCTACTCCTATACGACTTAGCATGTGGGAAAGTAAATTCGAGATATATGAATATAGAAGTGGAAATACAGATAGGCAAACTGTATGCTTTAAGCATAAAAATAATGCATCTTTAGAAAATATCAAATATATTGATATGGTATTAAAAAAAGAACGAAATACTACTGCTGTGAGTTTAAAAGATTAAGTACTTTTTTTAATTCTTTTTTTGAAATATCTATTTTAGCTATTAATCTAATGATAGCTTTTTTTACAGTTGGTTGTCGTATTGCACCTACATTAAATCCATTTTCTCTTATAGTTTTTTGTATTTCTAATACTTTTTGATTGTTATTAATTTCTATTGGTACAATTAAACCTTCAACTTCAATTCCAAGTATATTTTTTACAAGAGCTTGTCGTTTTTGTATTTTCTTTTTTAGTTGAATTTTATGTGTTAAAATATATTTTAATGATTCATGACCAATAGCTGTATCAATTATTGATGGTGCAGTACTATATATAATAGGTTTTGCACGATTTTCTAAAAATGATATAGTTTCATTTGAAGCTAAAATATAAGCCCCATAAGCCCCATATGCTTTTCCTAGTGTACCCATTTTAATATGATTTGATTTTATTGCTATATTAAAATGATCAAACCAACCAAGAAGCTTTGAACCAATTACTCCAGAACTATGTGCTTCATCTACAAGAAGTAGAGCATTGTAATTATCAGCTATATCTGAAATCTCTTTTGGTGCTATATCACCTTGCATAGAATATATACCTTCAATAGCTATGATTATTCTTTGTTTAGGTTTATTGATATTTTCAAGATGAGTTTTTAAATCATCTATATCATTATGTTTAAATACAATAACTTCGCCTCGACAAAGTGATGAAGCTAATATTCCACTTGCATGATATTGTTCATCGATAAGTAAAATATCATTTTTTCTTATCATTGATTCAATTAATGAGATATTTGCTAAAAATCCACTTCCTACAATAATACCATTTTCAAAATTATTTACTTTGCATAGTTCTTGCTCAAATTCTTGATGTATTTTAGAATATCCATTTACAATCATAGATGCTTTAGGAGAAAAGCTTTTTTCTTTTAAAACTCGTTTAATAGTTTTTTTAAATATTTTTTTATTTTCTGCTAATCCAAGATAATCATTAGATGCTAAATCTTTGAGATTGTCTTCAAAAATATATCTTTGTCTAAATCTATTTGCTTTTCTTAGTGCAGCTAATTCTTTTTTAAAATACATTACTTTTCCTATAAACTGATATTTTCTAAAAATTCTAAATCATTGTTTGAAATAATTATAGCATCAATACAATATGCAATATCAAGATTTTTAGTTTTTAAATAGTATTGAATAGAGTTATATAGTTTTCTAAGCTTAGATGCAGTGATATTATAAACAGCTTCAAAACTATCACCACTTTTAACTTCAACAAAATGATACACATTATCTTTTGATGCAATAATATCGATTTCACCAAGTTTTTTAGCATAGAAGTTTTTTTCAATAATTTTAAAGCCATTATCTTCTAAATAAGATATGGCTTTTAATTCGGCAAGATCGCCTTTTTGTTTTGTTGTTGCTTTATGCTGGTACAACTTCTACTTCAACTGATTTAAATAGTGCAGTTTTTGTATTAACATCTGATTCGTCACCAAATATATAATTTATATGTGATTTAGCATGATGGAATGATGAGAATAATGTACCTTTTTTAATTGTTTTTGAGAACTTAATCTTTAAAGGATTAGTTTCTCCGTGTTGAGTCTTTAAAATCACATAATCAGTAGAAAATCTATCTTGATCTTCTTTTGATACAAGAAGTACATCTTCTCCATGAAGTTCTTTTAATCTTGGTGTTTGAATTGTTTGAGCGGCATTGTTATAATGGATTAATACTCTACCTGTAGTAAGATAGAATGTATTAAACTTTTCATTATTTACAAGTTTTTTAACTTGATTTCTAAGTTGATATCCATTATAAATAAACTTACCAAGTCCATCATCTGTATTAAATTTTTCTAAATGAAGTACAGGAGTATCTTTTCTAGCTACTGGCCATTGAAGACCTTTTGATCTATGTTTTACAAGTTTTTGATAGCTTGCTCCACCATATCTATATGGTGCATCTACTCTAATATCATTCCATACATCTTCACTACTTTGATATAAAAATTCACCATTTATTTTATTTTCAATATCAGTTAATACATTCCAATCATCAGGAAGGTCGTTTTCTACTATTGGTTGAGATAGGTGTAGTCTCCTCATTGCATTTACATAAACACCTGTTTTTTCATATGCAGATTTAACACCAAAAACAATATCACTTTTTTTAGCAATTTCATTCATAAATAGATCTTGTGTAATTAATATATCTAGATTTTCTAGTGCTTTATTAATTTTGTTTAAGTTTGGATGAATATGTGCAGTATCTTCTCCCATAACCATCATTGATTTAATTTTACCATCAAGCATTGCATCTATTAAGTCTGGAGTTTTTAGTCCATGTTCTTCTGGGTTTTGATAATCAGGAAGGTAATATGGTAAACAACCCATATCACAAGTACCTTGTACATTATTTTGTCCACGAAGAGGCATAAGTCCTACACCTGTTTTACCAATATTTCCTGTCATAAGTGCAAGATTTACCATTGCCATTACAGCATATGAACCATCTACATTTTCAGTAATTCCTAATCCCCAAAATAGCATAGATTTTTTTGTAGCATAGCTTCTTGCAATTGTAGGAATTTTATCTGCTAAGTCTTCATACCCAGTAATATTTCTAAAGTATTCAGGATTTGCAAATTTGTCATTTAGAATTGATTGTTTGTACTGTTCAAATTCTTTTGTTCTTATATCTATAAAATCTTGATTGTAAAGATTTTCATTTAAAATTACATAAGCAATTGCATTTATAAATAATAAATTTGATTCATATGGTAATACAGCTGTATCTGTAGCAAATTTACTTAATTGAATTTGTCTTACATCACATACATAAAGTTCAGATGTTTTTGCTCTGGCTGCTTCAATAATTCTATTTGCAACAATAGGATGTGCTTCAGTTGTATTTGATCCAATTACGATCATACATTCTGTTTCAAAAATATCATCAAATGGATTTGTAGCAGCACCTTCACCAATAGTAGCTGCCATACCATTTAAACTTGGTGCATGACATACTCTTGCACAGTTATCTATATGTGGAGACTCCATAATTTGTCTAGTGAATTTCTGTAATAAATATCCAGATTCACATGAAGTTCTAGCTCCTCCAGTTGCACAAAATGAATGTCTTCCATATTTTTCTTTATTTGTAGATAATTTCCATGCAGCAATAGATGTAGCTAATTCATAATTTGCTTCATACCAAGTATCGTCTAGTGAAGTCATTGTATGAGTTCTTGCTTTTAATTCTCTAGGAAACTCTTCAAAGTTTTTTTCAATAAAAGTTTTTTTAATTCTAGTATTTCTAATTCTTTCATCAGATGCTACAAAATCAAATCCATCTTTACCTTTGATACATAATTTACCACGACTTACATAGCCGTCAGCTTGTGCATATATCTTTTTAATCTTATTGTCTTCAACTTGTGCTGTAATATCACAACCAACCCCACAGTATGTACATACTGAACCTACTTCATGAATCGCCATATCAACCTCCACCTACAAATAGTAGTAATTTTAATTTATTATTTTTCATTTTTTCTAAAGTGTGCCATTTTAAATCTATCACCCATTCCTGTAGGAGTAAGTAAAGTTTTTATTTTATTTGCTTCTCTTAAATAGTTTTCTTCCGAAGTGTTTTTATGAAGCATTTCTAACAGCTCAATTATGCCAAACTCTACTAAAGCTTTTAGCTGAGTCGTAGATTCTACATTTTCTATACCAGCTTCATTAAAGCTATCAATTAAATGATTGAAATGTACATCATATGTTATATCACTTTGCTGATATAATTCTTTTAAATTTATATCATCTTGGAAGATAGGATATACATTGTGTTTATGATAAATTCTAATTGAAAAATCATTTCTTGGATGAAAATCACCGTAATCAAAAGTTATAAAATCAAAGTTTTCAATATTATTATTTAATATTGTAGCAAACTCTTTAAAGCCTAATGATACTTCACCTTTTGTAATTTTATATTTTTCACATATATCTTTTAGCTCTTGATCTTTTGGATTATTAATATCAAGGTCTATGAATTCTATTTTATTATCTTTAGTAATACCTTTTTGTAAAATATCATCTTTTGTTGTATATACTAGTTCACATGAAAATGCATCAAATATTTCATTTGCAATGATCATTGCATTTTTGGCTTTAAATTCACTAATATCATTATAGTGTTTAAGTTTAATTACATCTCCAAAACTATTTTTAAAATATTGTTTTTGCTGTTCTTGTAAATGTGGATATCTTTCAACTATTGCAAACTCCAAAGTATCTAAAAGTTCAGGTTTTAATGTATAAATAAACTGTACTATATCAGCTAATAGATATCCATGATGTGCACCAACTTCTACAATTGTTGTATTGTTTGGGAGATGTCCTTCTTGTATTATTGAAACTATCTTCTTACCAATAGACCCACCAAAAAAGCTACTTGTGCTAACTGCGGTAAAAAAATCACCTTCTTTACCTATTGTTTTGTAGTTCGAATAATACCCAGTATCGCTGTAAAGCCAGTTGTCAAAGTATTGACTAAAGTTAATTTGTTCTTGCATATATTTCCAATAATTGTATTTGTTTATCTATTTTAAAAATATTTAATTCTAATAGTGCAATAGCTTTTGAATTTTGTAAAATTATTACATCATCTAAAGTCTTTAATCCATTTTCACTAAGTTCACTCATCTCTTTAATTAAATTTGTATAATATAAAATATTAGACTTTTGTATATTGATTTTTTTGTTAATAATATTAACTTTTGCTAACTTAGTATTAATATAATTATTTTCTTCTTCTTCAATAATACTTGTGTCTAGTTTTGATTTTAAATATGATACTTTTGAGCTTTGTGTATCGTAATAGCTTTTAACATCAAGTGGAATAGATATTTTAATTCCAGTAGTACTTGTATCAATATCTCTATCATGATAATTTACATAATCATGTGTAAGGCTAATTGTAGGTAAATATTGTGATAAAGTTACATTTTTTAAATAATTTAAAGATTTTTCATTGATCTTAGATTTTTTAATATATATATTCTTTTGAATAAAGTCTTCTTTTTTAATTATATTAAAAGTAGGTAGTTCAAAATTAGAATATTGCTTTGAAGATAAATTATTAAATTTATTTAATAAATCTTGTTTATTTAGATTGAGGTCTTCAAGAGATAGTTTATTGTTGTTTAGTGTAATAATAGAATTATTTAAAAATGATAAATCAAGTATATTGTTTAATACCTGTTCTTTCTTTTGTGATACATCAATAGTTGCATTTTTTATTTTATAAAATTGCTTTTTAATATTTAAATCAATTTGGTGTAGTTGAAATAATAATAATGTTACATCTTTAATAAGTACTTTTCTTTGAGAATCAATATCTAATGTTTGATATTGTTTAGAAGCTTGAGAATATTTAATTGCGTTATAAATACCACCACTTTTAAATATTGGTTGGTTAATGCTAATTGTGGAAACTTTTGTATTTGGAATTATAAAATTACTTGTATCTCGAGTAGGTACTAATATATTTTTTTTGTACGAAAAATTAATTGGATTTATCCAATCTATTGTTTGTTTTGCACTATCTAAATCTATTTTTTGTTGAGATAGGTTTAGACTATTTGATCTTTTTTGGGAAAGTACATTTTCATTTGATAATAATGTACTTATAAAAAATGAGATAAAAAATAGATATTTAAATACTTGCAACTGCTTTTTCCAATCTAGTAAATCCTTCATCAATTTCGTCTTTTGAAATTGTAAGTGGTGGTAATAGTCTTAGTGTAATTTTTCCAGCTTTAAGTACTAATAAACCATTATCAAATGCATTATTATATATTTTTGTTAGAGTTTCTTCGTCATTTACTCTTAATCCTCTCATAAGACCAATACCAACTTCTTTATAAAATAGATGAGTATTTGATTCATAGAATGCTTTTAGTTTTTCATTGAAATATATTATTGTTTCATCTAATACTCCAGAGTCTTTATTTTCATCTAAAATATTTAAAACTTCAAGTGAAGCTGCTGTACTTAAATAATTTCCACCAAATGTTGATCCATGATCTCCCGGTTCAAATATATCTTTATGCTTTGTCATTACACAACCAATAGGTACTCCACCACCCATACCTTTTGCCATAGTGATAATATCTGGTTCAATATCATAAAGATTTGATGCTAAGAATTCTCCTGTTCTATAAGCACCAGTTTGTACTTCATCAATGATTAATAATAAACCATTATCTTTACAAAATGCAGCTAATTTTTGAATATCTTCTTTTGGAAATGGTTGAACACCACCTTCCCCTTGAATTAATTCAATCATTACAGCAACTGTTTGATCATCAATAGTTTCGTAAAGTTCATCTAGTTTATGCTTGTATGAGAAACCATCTGGATAAGGTGAAAAATTTTCTGAATGCATTTTCTTTTGACCACTTGCTTTTACCGTAGTAATTGTACGACCATGAAAAGAGTGACCTAAAGTTACAATTTTATATTTTTTACTATCAAAGTTTATTTCACCATATTTTCTAGCAATTTTAATAGCACCTTCATTTGCTTCAGCTCCAGAATTTGCAAAGAACATAGCCATATCATAACCACTTAGTTTATTAATCTTTTGTGCAAGAAGTGCTTGAGGTTCAATAGCATAAAGATTTGATATATGTGTTATATTTGATACTTGATTACAAATAGTATCAGCAACCCTTTTATTACCATGACCTACAGAAACTACACCAATACCACTAGTAAAATCAATATAATTATTTTCTTTATCGTCAGTAAGTGTTGCATTAGCACCTTTTTTGAAATTTACATAATTTCTTGCATAAGTATTTAATACATTTTGTTTATCAATTTGTTCTAAATTCATCAAATATAACCTTTATTATTTATAGATTATATAATACTAAAATGTTTATAAAAAGGTGTTTATGGTATGAGTATTTATTGTTTTAATTTTTTAGAGATATAATAATAAAGTTTTTGTGATTTATCCTGAGTATATTTCAAAATATTATTATCATAGTCTTCTTCAATCTCTTGAGCTCTTGAAACTGCTGATGTTACGCTTCCTAATGTAATGATTGTACTTAAACAACCAGAAAAAGTTAAAGTGTAAAATACTAAAATAAATATAGGTGATGCAGTACATTATGCAGCAAAAACTCCTAAAGAAGGATTTTTTAAATATACATATAAAGGTTCTACAGGTAAATATGATGGCTACTTTATTAGAGAATCCTTTTATAGTAAGATTTATGAATATAATACTTTAGAACAAAGGTATATGTATCTTTATACTTTAGACTTTACAAAAGAGCAGATTGAAATGCTTCAATATCATCTATTTGAATTAAGAAAAGCTACATTTAAATATTATTTTATGGATGAAAACTGTGCTTTACAAACTACAGATTTTTTAAATGTAGTTACATCAAATATTAGAGAAGATAAAACTTATTACTTACCTATTGATACTATTAGATCATATGAAAAAAATATTATTAATAAACAAAGATTTACACCACTTGTAAATAAATTAAATTTAGTTTTAAAAAAGATGAATAAAAAAGAACTAGAATTATTTACTAATATTATAAAATCAAATATAGAAGTGGCAGACAAATCTCCCTATATTCTAAAAGAAGCAATGTTTTATTATTCGACATTTTATTTTAGAAGATTTCATAGAGTATTCAAAAACTATGATAGTGCTATGAAACAAGTTTATAAAAAAGATAATATCAAAGATAATTCTTTAAATCCTTTGGATAAATAAAAGCCATCAAATATTTATATTGGAGTATATTCACAAAATAATAAAAATTATTTATATATGCATTATCGACCATTATTTATAGATGAATATGATTTCCAATTTAATAATATTCAGCAATCTACAGTTGATACTTTTGCTTGTGATTTAATAATTAGAGAAAATAATATAAAATTAAATAAGTTTAGTTTTGTAAATTTAAAATCATTTACAGAACAAAGTATCTTTTACAAGCCAAGCTCTTGGGCTTTGTATAGTGGATTAAATAGAGATAATAAATTAGTATTTAACAATGAGCTAGGTGTTGGTAGAACTATATCTATAGTAGATGATTTATCTACAAATGTACTTTTATATTTTAGTTTTTTATATCTTGACATTTGAAAACCATAAGGGGTAATTAATCCCTTATGATCTGTATTTAATGCAATGGTAATACTACCACTACATTTAACACAATGATTATTATTAATAATCTTGACACGACAAATCCTTTTTAATAAGATCCACCTATACTTAATAAAAAGCCCCACTAATAAAAAAAGGTAGAGCCTAAACTCTACCTAATTCTAAACCCTCTTATAGCAATGAGTAATTAATTCATCTAAGGACTTATCGTGTCTTGGTTAATAGTATAATAAAATAAAACTTAATCATAACTTATATCAAACTTAATTCATAATTTTATAGATATGTCTTTTTATCTAATTGTTAAAAATGATTTAAATACACAATTAATTCTATTTGATATATCTTTTCCTTGAAAATCCATAAAGTCTGTTTGTATTTTATAAACAAGCTTCTTATTTAATATAAATTCATATACTAAATATCCTGCATAAAGTTTACTCTTTTTAGTTTTTTTACCTGGATCTTTTATATCATTTTCATAAATATAATATTTTATAAATAGTTTATTGTCATTATTATTTTCTTGTATAATATTTTTATTTATAGTGTCTATTGTCATTTGATCTATTTGATTTAATGAAATATAGTCAAATAGTTTTGATTTTGCATAGACAGATTTTTTCATACTTGATTCTAAAGTATATTGACCATCTTTAAGTAGTTTTTGAGCTTCTAGTACAAATTGTGGTTTTATTATTTTTTCAAAAGTTGTTGTCTTTTTTTGACAAGGTATTCTTTTTGATTTTGCTGACATTGGCTCTTTATTCATTTGTTCATAGATACTGTATCCAATAGCAGTTATTAAAAATACAGCTATAAAAATTCCTAAATATTTTTTAATTTTATTCATGGTTTACTCCTGTATGCAAACTTCATTGTTTAGCATATTTTTTATTGTTTGATATATTACAAGTACAATTATAATTGTAGTTGTAGCTATCATAGTATATGATAAATATAATACAGCTGTATCATTTGTAAGTTTATACATAAGTAGTGATGCAATAGTCATAGCAGCAAGTGGAAATATAAATGCCCACCATGATATAAAGAATTTTATTCCTAAAAAACTTTTATACATAAATGCAATAAGTAGAGTAAAGAAAATTGCAATATTAAATAAGAACATTGCAAAAAAATCTAAAGTACCAAATAGTTTTATATATGCTACAAAACCAATAGCAGGAGGTGCAATTAGTATAAATAGTGTTGGTACAAACTTAACTGCTAATTGCTGATGAAAGATAATTCTATTAAAGATAATTGCAAATAAAATTACCCAAAAGAAAATACCAATAGAGAAGAAAAATGTTAGAAATCCTGTAGATGCAAATCCAATACCTCCAACTGGAATTAGAACATTCCCTACAATTGGTATAAACCATGCGGGATTTGAGTGTGCTAATTCTTGATTATGGTTGATCCAAAACGATATAGTATTAAGTGTTAAAAATAGATGTAAAAGCATTCCTGGATACCAAAAAAAAGCACTTACTATAGGGTTTAGATCTTTATATATGATTGATAATAATAGCATAGATATAGATACAGCTGCAAAAAAATTAATTCTAATAGGGTGTGAAAATTCTTTTTTCACTGCTTGAGGATATTTAATCCATTTAGTTAAATAAATAGCAGAAATTAAAAAAAACAATCCAGTTGTTATGTATACTAACAAATCTCCAAGAATACATGGAGAAGCTAATACCTCATGTGCTTTTTGATATGTAATTGTAAGTCCACTAAGTCCCATTATAATCGCAAACATCATAATTGGAAAGAATTTAAGTCTATTTTCTTCTTGAATCATTAATAACCTTTTATAAATTAAGTATATATTATAATATATATAAGTTTATATAATCATTAGGTAACGATATTTTTATAAAAAATTAGCTAATATTTGGTATATATTAATAAAGGGCCTGATATGCAACACCTTATTACTCCAAATGATTTTACAAATGAAGAGATTGTAAATCTTTTTGAAGATGCTACTATTTTTAATGATCTTCAAGCTTCATCGGTTTTAAATGGAAAGCTTGTAATTACATTATTTTTTGAGAATTCAACGAGAACAAGAAGTAGTTTTGAAATAGCTGCTAAAAGACTAGGTGCTAAGGTTGTAAATCTTGATGTAAGTACAAGTTCTAGTAGTAAAGGTGAAACTTTAATAGATACAGTTGCAAATTTAAATGCAATGAAACCTGATGCTATAATTATTAGACATAGAGATTGTGGATTACCTGCAAGTTTAGTTGAGCATGTTGATTGTCCAATCATTAATGCTGGTGATGGTATGAATGCTCATCCTACACAAAGCTTACTTGATTTATTTACTATTATTAATCATTTTGATGGAAAACAAAATGGGAAAAAAGTTGCAATTACTGGTGATATAAAAACATCAAGAGTAGCATCAAGTAATTTACAATTACTTCCTAGATTTGGATTAGAACTTATATTGGTTGCACCTGAGCATTTTATGCCTTTAGGAGATTTTAGAAAAGTACAATTTTTAAGAGATGTAGTTGATGAAGTTGATGTTGTTATGAGTTTACGAACTCAACTTGAAAGACATTCTCAAACATACTATAAATCACTTGAAGACTTTGGAAAAGATTATTGTGTAACATCAGATATTATTGGATCTAGAGATATTTTAATTATGCATCCAGGTCCTGTAAATAGAAATATTGATATTAGTGATGAGCTTCTTGCTGATAAAAGATGTAAAGTGCTTGAACAAGTAACAAATGGTGTAGCAGTAAGAATGGCTATTTTAAAAAAACTAATATTACAATAAGGGGTAAATATATGAATTATACAGATGAAGGTCCAGTTAAAGTTTTTAGAACAACTGTCAAAAAAGTTATTTCGAATATAAGTGAACTTGAAAATATAGATTGTTCTGCTTTTGCACAAGAAGTTGAAACTGCTTTTGCTGGATATGAATATGAAGATCAAGATGAGGTAATAGGTCATGAGCAATGGACTGATATATCTATTGATGGAGATTATCAGGTATGTGCTAAAGTTAATCATGCTAATGCTTATGAATTCACTATATATATTACAGTTAAAGATCAAAAAGTAACAGTTACAAACGTACTATAAGTAAATATATTGGATTTTAAAACAACACTAAATAAACTAGGCTCAGATAATGAGCCATTTTTTTTCGTTGTTAATTATGATTTATCTCAATATGATGTGATTAAATTAACAGAAATACCAGATAGTGTTAAATATTCATTAGGAGAAAATACTCCATTAAGTAAAGCAAAATCATTACAATATAATGCAATTAATTTTGATGATTATAAATGTAAATTTAACAAGGTATTAGAGAATATAAAAAGTGGAAATACATATCTTCTTAATTTAACTCAAGCTACTAATATTAATACAAATTTATCATTAGAACAGATATACAATAGTGCTAATGCAAAATATAAACTTTTATATAAAGATCAGTTTGTATGCTTTTCTCCTGAAAAATTTATTGATATAAATGATAATATAATTTCTACATATCCTATGAAAGGGACAATTGATGCAAGTATTAGCAATGCAAAAGAAAAAATACTTTGTGATCAAAAAGAGATAGCTGAGCATACAATGGTTGTAGATTTATTAAGAAATGATTTGTCGATTGTCTCTTCACATGTAAAGGTTGATAAGTTTAGATATTGTGAAAAAATATCAGCAGGAGATAAAGAGTTAATTCAAGTTAGTTCAAAAATTTCTGGACTATTAAAAGATAATTGGCATGAAAAAATTGGAGATATATTAACATCTATTTTACCTGCTGGGAGTATCACTGGAACACCAAAGAAAAAAACAATTGATATTATTAATGATGTAGAAGAGTATAATAGAGATTACTTTAGTGGTGTTTGTGGAATATATGATGGTAAAAGTTTAGAGAGTTTTGTAATGATAAGGTTTATTCAAAAACAATCAGACAAGAGTCTTATATATAAAAGTGGTGGAGGCATTACTTGTGATAGTGATGTTAAAAAAGAGTATCAAGAGATGTGTGATAAGGTATATATTCCATGAAGTTTTTTGAGACAATAAAATGTGAAGATTATGAGATATTTAATTTAGATTTTCATAAAAAAAGAATTGCAAATACCGTAGGTTTAAATATTAATTTGGAAGAATATATTTATCCTCCAAATGCTAAACTTATAAAATGCAAACTAATATATGATGAATGTGGTGTTACGGATGTATTATATGATGTATATGTTAAAAAAGATGTTACTAGTTTTCAACTAGTATATGATGATAATATTAAATATAATAAAAAAGCTTTATTGCGAGATGATTTAGATGCCTTAAGTGAAAAAAGAAAAAAATCTGATGAGATTATAATTGTAAAAAATAATCTTATAACAGATACATCAATAGCAAATATTGCAATTTATCTTGATGAAGAATGGATAACTCCAAAGGTAGCACTTCTTGAAGGTACAACAAAAGCCAGGTATGTAGAAAATAATATATTAAAATTAAAAGATATTACATTAGAAATGTTGAAAAATTGTACTGAATTTGCAACATTAAATGCAATGATTGGATTTAATATAATAGAAGATTTTAAAATAGAAGGATATAAAAAATGATTACAAAAGTATTACAAGATAGTGAATATCAAAAGCAACAGATTAATCAAATAAAAGATCAGTTAATGCTATTAGTTGGATTAGTTGATACATTTTCAATAACGGCAAATATAAATGCAATTAAATTTGATCCAGACTTACCAGATGAGATTAAAGATAGTTTCTCAACATTTACATTATTTTCATTTGCAAATTATACTTTTGAGTCTATTATACTTACAGAAGAGTATATTAGCTTTGAAGCAGGATTTGGTGAGGAAAATATGGGTTCAGTAGTAACAATACCATATATTGCAATATTTCAAATAATTATAGATGAATCTATTTTATTTATAAATCCATCTGCAACAATGGTAATAAAAAAAGAGGAAGAGATAGATCAAAAAACTAGATCTATGAATGCATTTACATTAAATGCAAAAAATAAAAATCTATTGGATTAGATTTTTATTTACCAGCAAATGGAATAAGTGCTGATCCCCAAGTAAGACCACCACCAAAAGCATCAAGAAGCATCATATCACCAGATTGAAGTCTTCCGCTTTCATATACATCATTCATAGCCATAGGGATTGAAGCTGATGATGTATTTCCATACTTAGCTACAGTAACTACCTTTTGTGAATCTTCGAACTTTAATGCATCGCCAACTGCTTTGATAATTCTGTAGTTTGCTTGATGAGGAATAAATAAATCAATATCTTCATTTTGAAGTTTATTTTTTGCCATAATATCTTTTACATCATTAGTTAAAGTTCTTACTGCAATTTTAAAAGTTTCATTCCCTTTCATTTGCATAAACATAGCTTCATCACTAGCAACTCCTGGAGTAAGAAGTAAATCTTTTAATCCACCATCTGCACTACATTGAATATCTAAGATAGCTTCATCTTTATCTTCTGTAGTACTAATAATAGCAGCACCTGCTCCGTCACCAAATAACATACAAGTTGTTCTATCTGTATAATCAACAATACTACTTAGCTTTTCTGCTCCAACAATAAGGACATTTTTTTTCATACCTGATTCAATAAATGCTTTAGCTGTTTGAACTGCATAAACAAATCCAGTACAAGCTGCTGAAATGTCAAGTGCCATTACATTATTAATTCCTAATTTATTAGCAATTAAACAAGCAGTTGAAGGCATACAATAATAATCAGGTGAAATAGTTGCACAAATTACAAGATCAATATCTTCTACTAAAATATCAGATCTTTCAATTGCAATTTTTGCAGCATTAACACCTAAATCAGAAGTATTTTCTTCATCAGATGCTATTCTTCTTTCACTAATACCGGTTCTTTTAGTAATCCATTCATTACTTGTATCCATTCTATCTACAAACCATTGGTTTGTTCTAATTTGTTCTGGGATATAAGCACCAATAGATTTAAAAGAAGCGTACATTGTTTAAGCCTTATATAATTTAATATTTTCTTCAATAGTTATATTAAGATTTGATTGTGCTGCTGCAATTGCTTGAAAAATAGCATTTTTCATTGCTGTTGCATTAGATTTACCATGTGCAATAATAACTGGTGCTTTTACACCAAGTAAAGGAGCTCCACCGTATTCTGCATAATCAACTTTTAATTTTAAATTTTTGAATACTTTTCTCATTAAAACAGCACCTAAAATAGATACAAGTGATCTTCTTAGATTATTTTTAATAATTTTACCAATAGTATCAGCAACACCTTCTGCTGTTTTTAGCATAATATTACCTATAAAACCATCACAAACAACTACATCTGTAGTTCCATTAAAGACATCATTACCTTCAACATTACCTACAAAGTTTGGTATATTTTCACAAAGTTTAAAAGCTTCTTTTGAAACTTCATTACCTTTTGATTCTTCTTCACCATTTGATAATAGTCCAATTAAAGGAGATTCCATATGTAATACATCTTCAGCATATACTTGACCCATAATTGCAAATTCTTTTAAATGTTTTGCATCACAATCAACATTTGCTCCAACATCAAGTACTAAAGTTGTACCATTTACTGTTGGCATTAATGTAGCTATTGCAGGTCTACTAACACCTTTGATTCTTCCAATTCTTAATGTAGCAAGTGACATAGATGCACCACTGTGACCAGCACTAACATAAGCATGTGCATCACCTGATTTTACAAGTTCTATTGCTTTATATGCTGTAGAATCTTTTCTTTTAAGAGCATCTGTTGCACTATCTGACATAGATATTACATCATCAGTATCTAAAATTTCAATTCTATCAATAAATTTATTTGGGATTAGTGGTAAAAGTTCATTTTTTTTACCAACTGCAATTGCAGTAAAAGTTTTGTCTTTTTTTAAAGCTAAAATAAGACCTTCTATGATAGGTGAAGGACCGTTGTCTCCACCCATTGCATCAATTGCAATTTTGATCATAATTATGCTTCGCTTTTGTATTCACCAGTAGTTGGGTTTACATTATGAGGCATTTTCCAAGTCCCATCTGTATCTTTAACAGGTCTTTTTAATGTAATTTTATAGTGAGTTCTTCTCTTTGCTGCTCTTGAATGTGAGACTCTTCGCTTTGGTACTGCCATTTTCTTTTCCTTTTATAGTTCTTTTTCAAATAGGTCATTACTATTACAGTTACTACATACATGGTAGTCACTATTTATTGATGTAATTTCACTATCTATTAATTGATCGAAATCTATAATATTGTTATCAACTTCTATTACAGTTTCTTCGTGTTTGTCATCTGAATATATGCCATCACTAACGATAAAATCGATAGTTTCATTTATTTCCAGATCCATATTCTCCCCACATTTATAACATGAAGAAGGTATAGTTCCACTCATCTTAGCATCAAATTTTGCTAAAGTTGGTGATATTTTACCAAAATTGCCTTCAAAAATAACTGAATTTGAAGTAAAAGAAAAATCTTTTGCTTCAAATGGTATTTTTCGGAATTCTATTTTCATCAGAATTGACTAGCAGATTTCTCTTTGTGCAAAGAAAAAGTTAATTTCTTTTGCAGCAGATTCAGCAGAATCAGATCCGTGAACTGCATTTGCATCAATAGAATCAGCAAAGTCTGCTCTAATAGTTCCAGCTTCAGCTTCTTTAGGATTTGTAGCACCCATTAAGTCTCTGTTTGTTGCCATTGCATTGTTACCTTCTAAAACTGTAACAACAACTGGTCCACTTACCATAAAGTCAACTAAGTCTTTAAAGAATGGTCTTTCTGAATGTTCAGCATAAAATGCTTTTGCATCTGGTTTGCTTAAGTGAATTTTTTTAGTTGCTGCAATTCTAAGTCCTGCATTTTCAAATCTTGATAAAATTTGTCCTACTACGTTTTTTGCTACTGCATCTGGCTTGATTATTGAAAGTGTTCTTTCCATGTTATATCCCTTGTATTAAATTAAAGTGGGCGATTATATCTAAAATATTTTAAAAAAGCAAATTAAAGGAATTAAAAAAGGGTGAGAGTCTAAACTCTCACCCTTTAAAGTGTTAAAGATAATCTATTTAAGATTAGTCTTCAATACATGGCTCACCATCAACAGCACCATCTGTTGTTGGGTTTGACCATACAATACATCCTTCAGTAGGACATGCTTCAGCACACGCTGGCTCAGTTCCTGCTGCTGTACACTCATCACAAGTTTCAGGGTTTACATAGTAAATATCTTCACCTGTTGGGTTTTCATCGTTATCAACGATTGATTCTGTTGGACACTCATCTAAACAAGCGTCACAGTTAATACAAATATCTGTAATTAATACTGCCATAGTATTCTCCTAATGTTAATTTCAAAATGCAGTTTAGCACACAAAAAATAAAAGTAATATAAAAATTACATTAAAAAAAGGGCAGCCAATGCAATGGCTACCCTTTTGGTAATAATTCTAGGTATTTAAGAAAAGGAGATAATCTTAAAGGACTATTATTATAAAGCTGCTTTAGCTGCTTCGATTGCTGCAGAGTAATCTGGCTCAGCAGTAATTTCAGATACTAATTCTTTGTAAGAAACTTTACCGTCTCTAGCGATTACGAAGATTGCTCTAGCAGTAACACCAGCTAAAGGACCATCTGCTAATAACATTCCGTATGCGTTTGAGAAATCTTTGTTTCTGAAATCAGAACATACTTTTAAGTTTTCAATTCCTGCAGTTGAACAAAATTTTGCTGCTGCAAATGGTAAGTCCATAGAAACTGTAGTTACTGTAACACCTTCTAAAGCTGCTGCATCAACATTGAATCTTCTAGTTTCAGCATCACATACTGGAGTATCTAATGAAGGTACTACTACTACTAATTGAACATTTTCTTGAGCTCCACCAACTACTTCATTTTGAAGCATTGGGTTACAATTTACTACTGTTACTTCTGGAGCCATATCTCCACAATTGATTTCATTTCCTGCTAGGTTACATACTGTGTCTTGTTTAAAAGTTACTGTTGCCATTTTAATTTCCTTGTTTTTGTTTTATTTTTTAATTCGTTTTGCGAACTTGTAATGAAAGTATATATAAAGAAGATAAAAATTATCTTAATTAATATTATTAACAATCTATTATAACTTATTAGATATAATAGATCAAATTAATACATAGGTATATTATGAATAAAAAGATTGAACTATTATCACCAGCTGGTAATCTGGAAAAATTAAAAATAGCATTCGCATATGGTGCTGATGCAGTGTATGGTGGAGTGAGTCATTTTTCTTTACGAATCAGAAGTGGTAAGGAATTTACATTTGAGACATTTCAAGAAGGTATTGACTATGCACATAATATTGGTAAGAAAGTATATGTAACTATAAATGGGTTTCCTTTTAATTCACAGATAGAATTATTAAAAGAACATATTAAAAATGTCGCAGCCATGAAACCAGATGCACTTATTGTCGCAACACCAGGTGTAATTGCTTTATGTAGAGAACTAGCACCAGGAATTCCTATTCATCTTTCGACACAAGCAAATGTTATGAATTATCTTGATGCAAAAGTATATTATGATATGGGTGTGCGAAGAATCATTGCAGCTAGGGAAATATCATTAAAAGATGTAGAAGCTATTAAAAAGGAATTACCTGATTTAGAGATAGAAATATTTGTACATGGTTCTATGTGTTTTGCATATTCTGGTCGTTGTTTAGTAAGTGCAGTACAGATGGGAAGAGTTCCTAATAGAGGTAGTTGTGCAAATGATTGTAGATTTGAATATACATTATATGCTGCAAATGAAGATCATAGTTCTTTATTTAGACTAGAAGAAGATCCAGGTGTTGGTACATATATATTTAATGCAAAAGATATGAACTTAGCATCTCATGTAGATGAGATATTAGCCTCAGGTGCTGTTGATTCAATTAAAATTGAAGGTAGAACAAAATCTCCATATTATGCAGCAATTACTGCATATACATATAAAATGGCAATAAATGATTTTTATGATGGAAATTTTGATGCTACAAAATATCAAAAAGAATTAAGTACAACTAAAAATCGTGGATTTACAGATGCCTATTTAGTACATAAACCATTTGAAAAAAATGATACACAAAATCATGATTATGCTTTAAGTGCAGGAAGTTTTGAAGTTAGTGGATTAGTTATTGCTAATGGTGAGTATTTTATGTGTAAATATAAAACATATGTTGGTGATGAGATAGAAATCTTTGCACCATTAAATAGTAATATTGAAGAAGTAGATAATGAAATAGGATCTATTTATAAAAAAGATGATGGAAAATACTATATATCATTTAAAAGAATAGTTACAGAACTTGGAAAAGAATTAGAATCAGTTCATAGTGGAAATACGAATCCAATTAAATTACCAGGTAAATTACCTTATATGACAATGTTTAGAGTTGAAAATCCAGATTGGGAAGCAGACCTTCCATCGTGTGGTAACTAGTAAATTTTATTAGAATTTAGATAAAATCACAAATATTAAAATAAAAAAGGATTATTATGAATTTTGTTTCAATTATTATGGGAAGTAAGTCAGATTATGAAATTATGAAAAACTGTGCTAATACACTAGAAGAATTTGGTGTTCAGTACGAATTAATTATATCTTCTGCTCATAGATCACCACAAAGAACTAAAGATTATATTAAAGCTGCAGAAGAAAAAGGTTCAAAAGTATTTATTGCTGCTGCTGGTATGGCTGCACACCTAGCTGGAGCATTAGCTGCAACAACAACAAAACCAGTAATTGGTGTACCTATGAAAGGTGGAGCAATGGATGGTATGGATGCAATGCTTTCTACTGTACAAATGCCTTCAGGAATGCCAGTAGCTACAGTTGCATTAGGTAAAGCTGGTGCAATTAATGCTGCATACTTAGCAATGCAAATACTTGCAATTTCAGATAGTGATTTAGCTGTTAAAATGACTGAAGATAGAATTGTAAAAGAACATAAAGTTGTTAATGATTCTAAAGAGATTGAGGTAATAATCTAATTATGGCTACTAAATCAGTTAGTTTTTCACAGCTTCTTTTAAAGCTTCAACAATATTGGGCAGATCAAGGATGTAATATCTTACAGCCGTATGATATTCCTAGTGGTGCAGGGACTTTTCATCCTGCTACACTATTAAGAAGTCTTGATTCAAAGCCATGGTCTGTTGCTTATGTAGCACCTTCACGAAGACCAACTGATGGTAGATATGGAGAAAATCCAAATAGATTAGGTTCTTATTATCAATTTCAAGCATTAATAAAACCAAGTCCTGATAATATTCAAGATTTATATTTAAAGTCTTTAGAGTATTTAGGTCTTGATTTATCAAAACATGATATTAGATTTGTAGAAGACAACTGGGAATCACCAACTCTTGGAGCTTGGGGACTTGGTTGGGAAGTTTGGCTTGATGGTATGGAAGTTACACAGTTTACATATTTTCAACAAGTAGGTGGAATCGCTTGTGATCCTGTTGCTGTTGAGATTACATATGGAACAGAAAGACTTGCTATGTATTTACAGGGTGTAGATAATATTTTTGATATTATTTGGAATGAAAATGAACATGGTGTTACTACATATAAAGATATTCATTTTGAATCAGAAGTTGAATTTTCTAAATATAACTTTGAGCTAGCAAATACTGATATGTTATTTAAACATTTTGATGACGCTTTTGATGAGTGTAAAAAATGTTTAGAAGCTGGATTACCATTACCAGCATATGATCAATGTATGATGGCTTCACATGCTTTTAATACGCTTGATGCAAGAAAAGCAATCTCTGTAACTCAAAGACAAAATTATATCTTAAGAGTAAGAGAACTATCAATAGGTTGTGCTGCTTTATATAAGACCCAAGAGCCTGAAAGATTAGAACGTTTAGCTAACGCCTAATCTCTTATTTAAAAATTGCCATGGGATCAGTTAAACTGATTTCGTGGTATTTTTTTGCCGCAATTATAATATTTGATATTAATAAAATATTTGAAACAATAAATAATCCACTTCCTATATATAAAAATATACTACTAAGAATAGTAGATAAAATAAAGAAAAATACAGATGACATATATATGTATAATTGAATTTTTATACTATCTTCTTTTATGAATTCTCTTAATGTAGGTATTTGAAAATATCCCTTACTATTTAAATGAAACCATGAAAGAAAAGGAACTATTTTATATATCATACCTTGAAGTAATGAATATAAAAATCCTAAAGCAAAAAGAATAGGTAAAATTAAATTATCTGGGTGATTAATATATAAAAACATAGAAATTATTAGTGAAACCAAAGATATCTTCCAATACCATAATGTTACATCAAATACAGGCCGTCTTCTGTTATTTAGACTTTTAAGTGCATAAAATGCAAATACTGATATTAATATTGTAAATATAATTTTGATTAAATATGTATCAAGTTTTAAAATACTAAATAATGCAAATAATATTAACATTCCTAGCAATACTCTAGGATATTTATTTTGGATAGATTTTGGCAAATCTGGGGCTACATAAAACATAGGAATGACTTGAAAAGCAACACCCATAATT
>JABJGE010000035.1 GCA_018662405.1 Campylobacteraceae bacterium | reverse complement strand
ATTACTGCAAATTTAGTTAAAAATCTTGCAGCTGCATTAAAAATAGAATTAAAATTCTTTGATGTTGGAGGTGGATTAGGTATTGTTTATGATGATGAAGTTTTAATTGATACTTATGAATATGGACAAGTAATTCTAGAAGCTTTATTTGGTTTAGATATTACTGTAGTTTGTGAGCCAGGAAGATCTCTTGTTGGAAATGCAGGTACATTTATTACTAAAGTTTTATATGAAAAAGTAAATGGTAGTAAGAGATTTGTAATTGTTGATGGTGCTATGAATGACTTACTTAGACCAGCATTATATGATGCATATCATAGAGTAGAAGTTTTAGGAAAAGAAGACAATATAAGTGATTGTAATGTTGTTGGTCCTGTATGTGAAAGTGGAGATTTCTTCGCAAAGAATGTAGATTTACCATTAACAGAACATAATGATTTAATTGCAATTCATAGTGCTGGTGCATATGGATTTACAATGGCAAGTAATTATAATACAAGAGGTAAAGTAGCAGAAATTGCTATTGAAGATGGTGTTCATAGATTGATTCGAAGAAGAGAAACTTTTGAGGATTTAATTGCACATGAAGAAGAATTTTTAAAATAAGGATTTATTGTGGCTAATGAATTAGGTTTAAAAGAACTAAGAGATACTCTAGATAATATTGATGATGAGGTTTTAAAACTTTTAAATAAAAGAATGGAAACTGTTCATAAAGTAGGTGAATTAAAAGCTACTAGTGGTGGAGCAATTTATAGACCTGAAAGAGAAAAAGATATTATCAATAGATTGGAAACTCAATCTATTTCAGCAAATGGCGCATTAACAAGAGGTGCTATAGAAGCATTATTTTTAGAAGTATTTGCTATTTCTAGAAACCTTGAATTGCCAGAAAATATAGCATATCTTGGACCTGAAGGTAGTTTTACTCATCAAGCAGCGGAGAGTAGATTTGGTGCTATGAGTGCATATCTACCAATTGGATCTATTCATGGTGTATTTAGAGAAGTTTCAAGAGGTCAAGCAAAATTTGGAGTAATACCTATTGAAAATTCAAGTAATGGTATTGTAAGTGATACTATTATGTGTCTTTCTGAATATAATTTAAAAATTATATCTGAGGTTATGGTAGATATACATCATACATTAGCTACAACTTGCGATAATGTTAAAGATATTAAAAAGATTTATTCCAAAGATATTGCCTTTGATCAGTGTCATTTATTTCTTGAAGATTTATGTTTAGATGGAATTGAATTAATACCAGTTGAAAGTACAGCTAAAGCAGCAAAGTTAGCTGTAAAGGAAAAAGATTCAGCAGCTATTTGTTCACATGTTGGTGCTAAAATGTATGGTTTACCAATTTTATTTGAGAATATAGAAGACAAAGATAATAATCGCACAAGATTTTTAATCGTATCAAATTTTGATAATGGAGTAAGTGGTGATGATAAAACATCAATACTAGTACAGCTATCAAATGAATCTGGGGCATTAGTTAAGTTTTTAAATGATTTTGAAACAGCTAATATAAATTTAACAAAAATTAAATCTCATATTGTAGAAGGTGTATCAACATTCTTTATTGAATTTAACGCACATAAAGATGAAGATAAAGTAAGTAAAATATTTAAAAAATATGAAAATGAGATTAAGTTCTTAGGATCTTATGTAAGGGAAGCAGATGACATTTAATAGTGTTTTAGATGATGTTCAAATATATGAAGCTGGAAAGCCAATTGAGTTAGTAGTAAGAGAATATGGAGTTGATCCTAAAGACATTATAAAACTAGCATCAAATGAAAATCCATATGGTACAAGTCCTAAAGTAGTTTCAAAACTTGAAGAAGTTTCAAAAAATGCTTTTGTATATCCTGATGATTCAATGTATGAATTAAAAGAAGCATTAGCTGATAAGTTTCAAGTAAATGAACACAATATTATTGTGGGAGCAGGAAGTGATCAAGTAATTGAATTTTGTGTACATGCAAAATGTAATGCATCTTCAAAAATACTTATGAGTGGTACAACTTTTGCTATGTATGAAATTTATGGACGACAAACTGGTGCGAAAATTATTAAAACAAAAGATGATGAACATAATTTGTATCAATTTAGTCTTTTATATGAAGAAGAGGGTGCAGATATAATTTTCTTATGTTTACCTAATAACCCTCTTGGTGAATGTTTAGATTCTCAAGATGTATATAAGTTTTTAGATACAGTGGATAAAAATACTTTAGTAGTTTTAGATGGAGCTTATCAAGAATTTGCATCGTATAAAGATAGTGCAAAATCTATAAATCCAGCAGATGTAATATCAAAATATCCAAATGTTATATATTTAGGAACATTTTCTAAAGCATATGCTCTTGGTGGTATGAGAGTTGGATATGGGATATCTAATACAGATATTATAAATACACTTTATAAATTAAGACCACCATTTAATATTACAACTCCAACACTTGCAGCTGCTATTGAAGCATTAAAAGATGAAGAGTTTGTAGAAGAATGTATTGTTAAAAATTTTGAACAAATGACTAGATATGAAGAGTATGCAAATTCAAAAGGATTTGAATATATTCCTAGTTATACAAATTTTATTACTATGTATTTAGGTGAGTATAACTCTAAGCAAATTGCACAAAAATTACTTGAAAAAGGTGTAATTGTAAGAGATATGACAGGATATGGATTTAATGCTGTTAGAATTACAATAGGTACTCAAGAACAAAATACAAGAGTGTTTACAATTCTTGATGAGGTTTTAAAAAATAGTTAATATGAATATCAAAAATAAAAATACTGAAGAGTTAGAAAATATTGCTCAAGATATTAGAGATAGAATAATTGATGTAGTATCAAGAAACGGTGGACATTTTTCATCAACTCTTGGTGCTGTTGAATTAACTATTGGTATGCATAAAGTATTTGATGCTTTTCATGATCCATTTATTTTTGATGTGTCTCATCAATGTTATCCTCATAAATTATTAACTAATCGTTGGGATGAATTTGAAACTTTACGGCAGTTTAAAGGTATTAGTGGATTTACTAAACCAAAAGAATCTGATGCAGATTATTTTGTAGCAGGACATAGTTCTACTTCTATTTCACTTGCTGTAGGAGCTGCTAAAGCAGCAAAACTTGAACAAAATGGAAAAGTACCAGTTGTAATGATTGGTGATGGCTCTATGACTGCTGGAATGATTTACGAAGCTTTAAATGAACTTGGAGATTTAAAACTACCTGTTGTAATTATATTAAATGATAATGAGATGAGTATTGCTAAACCTATAGGTGCTTTAAGTAAGCATCTTTCCAAACTTCTTGCTGGAAAAGCATATCAGGGATTTAGAGGTAAAATAGATAATATTGTTAAAAACTATATGCCAAAGGGTACTGAATATATTGCTAAAAGAGTTGAAGAAAGTTTTAAACTAATTACTCCAGGTATATTATTTGAAGAGATGGGTATTGATTATATTGGACCTATTGATGGACATAATATTGAAGAGGTTATTGAAACATTGCAATTAGCACGTGATTTAGGAAAACCTGTAATTGTTCATGCTAAAACAGTAAAAGGAAAAGGCTATGCTATTGCTGAAGGTCATCATGAACATTGGCATGGAGTAGGACCTTTTGACGTAGATAGTGGAGAATTTACTAAAAAAAGTAATACGCCAAAAGCTGCTACAGCTGTATTTAGTGATGCATTAACTGAACTTGCAAGTAACGATGAAAAGGTAGTTGGTGTAACAGCTGCAATGCCAAGTGGTACTGGTATGGACCAACTTATGGAAAAGTTTCCAAATAGATTTTGGGATGTTGCAATTGCAGAACAACATGCTGTAACATCTATGGCAGCTATGGCAAAAGATGGATTTAAACCATTTGTAACAATCTATTCAACATTTTTACAAAGAGGATTTGATCAAATAGTACATGATGTATGTTTAATGAAATTACCAGTTGTCTTTACAATAGATAGAGCTGGAATTGTAGGAGCTGATGGTGAAACACATCAAGGTCAGTTTGATATTAGTATGTTAAGATTTTTACCAAATATGACACTATTTGCACCTAGAGATGCTAAAACTTTAGAGTATGCACTTGAGTTTGGTAAAGATTATAATGCCCCTTGTGCTATTAGATATCCAAGAGGTGCATTTGCAAATCTTGATTTTGAGTCTACTAAATTTAAGCTAGGTTGTGGTGAAATATTAAAAAATGGATCTTCTGATATTTCATTTATTGGATATGGTTCAGGTGTTTCAAGAGCAATTGAAACTGCAAGTTTAATTGAACAAGATGTATCAATTATAGATTTAAGATTTGTTAAGCCTCTTGATATAGAACTATTAAAAGAACTTTCAAAGACTACAAAAACTTGGTATATATTTAGTGATAGTCAGAAACAAGGTGGTGTAGGATCGGCACTATTAGAATTTATAAATGATTACGATGTAACTGTTAAAGTTGTTACATTTGAATATGAAGATATATATATTCAACATGGTGATACTAAATTACTTGAAGAAGAATTAGAAATGTTACCAAATCAATTAGCAAAGAAAATTAAATAAATGGATTTATTAGATTATATAAATAGAGGTGGAACTTTAGTTTATATTTTAATAGGATTAAATGTTATTGGATTTTCTATTATGCTTTTTAAATTATATGTACTTTCAGCTGCAAAAAGAAATATGGATAGTACAGCAAATGTAATTGCTTCTAATTTTGTGAATAAAGATTTAGTACAAAATGAGATAAATGTAGAAATTAAAAAATTAGAATTAGGTTTAAATACTATTAAAATTATTGCATCTATCTCTCCTCTTATTGGATTATTAGGTACAGTACTAGGTGTATTAGAAGCTTTTGATGCTATTAGT
>JABJGE010000043.1 GCA_018662405.1 Campylobacteraceae bacterium | reverse complement strand
AATTTTAGGTTTCTTTTTTAGTTCTTTTTTTTCTATAGGTTTTTGTATTTTTTTAGGTTTAACTTTTGGTTTTGGCTTTACAAGTTTTACATATTTAATTTGTTGATAACCTACAGGTACTATTTTATTTGTAGTACTCTGTTTTGGTTTTTTAGTTATTTTAACATTACTATTAAAATAACTAAATGTAAGTAGATGTAATGTTACAGATATAAATAAAGATAATACTAATATTTTACTCAATTATTTACTTTAAACTCCCTCTGCGATCATAGCATCAGCAACTCTTTTAAATCCTGCAATATTAGCCCCATCTACATAATTTCCTGTTACACCGTATTCTTTAGCAGTTCTAGATACATTATCACATAAACTAAACATCGTTTCTTTTAATTTTTCATCAACTCTTTGTGCTGACCATGGAGTCATAGATGCATTTTGTGACATCTCAAATTCACTAACAGCAACACCACCTGCATTAGCAGCTTTTGCTGGTGCAAACATAACAGTACTTTTATGAAAAAGATTAATTGCTTCAGTAGTACTTGGCATATTAGCACCTTCAGCTACTACAGTACATTTATTTTTAATTAATTTTTTTGCATCTTCTTGTGTTAACTCATTTTGTGTTGCACATGGAAATGCTGCATAACAAGGAATATCCCAAACAGGATGAGTATTTTTTGGATAATCTTCAATTTTAATATATGAAGCATCAGGATATGTTTCTAAATATCCTTCAAGGCATCCTCTTCTTTGTAATTTTATCTCTTTGATTAAGTTTAGATCTATACCTCTTTTATCATATATCATACCTTTACTACAGCTACATGTAACAGGTATTGCTCCTAAACTATAGAGCTTTTCAATTGTATAAATAGCAACATTACCAGAGCCACTAACTGTACATATTTTATCTTTTAGTGGTTCTTTATCTTCTATTTCTAACATTCTTTGAGTAAAGTATATTAATCCATATCCAGTAGCTTCTGGACGCATTAATGATCCACCAAACATATGTGGTTTTCCAGTAAGAATACCTTCATATGTAGATGTAATTTTTTTATACTGACCAAATAAATATCCAATTTCTCTAGCTCCAACACCAATATCACCTGCAGGTACATCAATTCTAGGTCCAATATATTTATGTAATTCAGTCATAAAGGCCTTACAGAATTTCATAACTTCAAAATCAGATTTACCTTTTGGATCAAAATCACTACCACCTTTACCCCCACCAATAGGAAGTCCAGTAAGTGAGTTCTTAAATATTTGTTCAAATCCTAAAAAATTTAATATATCTTCATTTACACTAGGATGGAATCTTAAACCACCTTTATATGGTCCTAATGCATTATTAAACTGTACTCTATATCCAGTATTAACCTTAATATTTTGTTTATCATCCATCCAAGTAACTTTAAATTTAACCATTCTATCTGGTGTTAATATTCTATCAATAATTGAATGTTTTGCATAAGTAGGATCTGCATCTATCAATGGTTTTATTGAAATTAACACTTCTTCCACTGCTTGAAAAAATGTCGTATCTAAAGCACAGTTTGAACGTTTAAGTGATTCTATTTTTGATTTTATGTATGGCATTATTAATTATCCTTTTATATATGTATCATAGCATATATTGGATATAATCATAATATGTTAAATATAAATACGGATATGGAATTTATAGAAGAACAAAAAGAATGTTCTTATTATGATGATAAAATATCAGATACCAGATATAGAATACAACATGATTGCGATGCAAATACAGCGTATGGTCTTTTAGAACGTGGCTGGCGTAGATTTGGGAAGATGAGCTTTGTTCCTGAATGTAAAGGTTGTAAAGATTGTATAAGTATTAGAATTGATGTTAAAAAGTATGAATTTTCTAAATCTGAGAAGAGGGTATTATCAAAAAATAAGGACATAGAAGTTTATGTACAAGAGCCATCGTTAAGTATGGAACATATTGATTTATATAATAAATATCATAAGCATATGCAAGGTAAAAAGGACTGGAACTATAATGATATTTCACCAGATGATTACTATAGTTCATATGTAGATGGTGCACAAAACTACGGTAAAGAAATTTTATATCTAATTCATGGAAAACTAGTTGCTGTAGCATTATGTGATTTTTTCAGTAAAGGTATATCTTCTGTTTACTGTTATTATGATCATGATTACGATCATTTGTCATTAGGTAAATTTTCTATTTTAATGCAACTAAAAATAGCAAAAGAAAATAATATACCTTTTATCTATTTAGGATATTGGATTAAAGATCATTTTAGTATGGGATATAAAGAAAAATATCAACCATTTGAATATTTAATAAATAGACCAACAGTAGAAGAAATACCAATATGGAGAGATTATGAATAATAATATCATAGAAGAAAGTCATGAAGTCTTTGAGCAGTTAGAAAATTCTATTGCAAATGAAGAAAGATTAGTTCTGCGACTTCAAAGTTTTTGTGAAGAAGTTTTAAATTTTGAAGATGATTGTACTGAAGTAGAAGATAGAGAAGCTGATATTTTAGAAAAAGCATCAAAAATTGCTAATAAACTATTAAAAAATTCATTAAACGAAAGTGACTATGAATTAATATCTCATAAAATATATCCAGTTGAATCAAAAGTGCAATTTAAAATATCAAAAGATGATGATGAACAAGCTTTTATATTAAAAGTAGAAAATGATGGATTTGAATTGGAGCAAGTGTAATTATTATGAATGAATCTAAGGTAATAGTGATTACAATAGTATTAATGACAGCTATTAGTTATCCTTTAGGATATTTTAGTAGTTTATATTTTGGGGAAGAGACCCAGTTAGCAAAGGTAATACATTTAAGTTTTATAGTATTATTTTTTACAAGTTTTTACGCATCAATTAAAAATTTTATGATGAAAATATTAAAAGGACAATTAGACAATGAATAAAGTTTTATTATTATCCATACTTTTTACAAGTATTATTACAGCTCAAGAGGTAGGAGTGGATTGTCTTATTGTAAAAGATGAAAATTCTATTATTTGTAAATATACTCAAGAAAGATCACTCGAAGACAGAAATATAGAAGTTAATTGGATTGACCCTAATGGTAAGTTATCTAGACAAAGAGATATGGTAATACCAGCTGGTCATGGTTCAGTT
>JABJGE010000073.1 GCA_018662405.1 Campylobacteraceae bacterium | reverse complement strand
TCATCTTCAACATCTAAAGTATATTCAAAATTAATTCTTGAAAATTCATTGTTTAATGCTAAATTTAAAGAAAGCATACAAGATAGCCATTGAACAGTACCTAGTGTTGGTAAAAGTTGTTCATATTCTTCTAAATCTTTTTGTTTTGGTAAAGACTTTTTAGAGAATTTTATAATAGTTGCTACTAATACTCTACTTTCATGTGAAAATCCATAATTTAAACCATTTAATATAAAAGTGCTTGCATGATCTGCATTTTTATAAAAATTTAAAGATAATCCAATTTGATGTAATTTTGAGGCAGTAATTAATATCTTTTTATAGTATGGGTCAAGATTATGTAATGGTGCTAAAGTATCAAATATTTTAGATGCATTATTTCCAAAATATGCAGTTTGTTTATCATCATTTGTAAATCTATCTAATAAACTTCGTACACTTACATTAAAATTACCAGGGAATCTGTGATTTGAAGTTCTTAAAAGATCTGTAAGATAAACACCTTCACGCACACCTACTCCACTTGTAATAACTGTTTGTGTTTGAAAATATTCTAAAATTGTTTTAAAGATAAATGTACCCTCTTTGATAGTGTCATATCTATCTTTTCTTACACCTAAATCTTTTAATTCTTTTATATCATTTGCTTTTACAATATTTTCAAAAAGTTCTATATTATCTTGTACTTTATATTCAAATCCATGTAATACATTAAGTGGATAATTATCAGCTGCAAGTATCATTCTACTTAATGCTCTAGCACTTCCACCAAGACCTACAACTGAGTCTTGTTTTGAACTTGGTAAAAGTTTCAACTGATTTAAAATATACTCTTTTGCACCATCAAGATCATCATTTTTAAAGTATAATTCATGCATACGAACTGTACCTATTTTTAAAGACACTGTTTCTTCTATTTTCTTTTCATGTACAAATGAAAACTCTGTAGAACCACCACCTATATCAACGGTTACAAAACTTTTTTGAGGGAGTAAGTTTAAGGCTGCAATTCCACCATAATAAGCTTCTTTTGTACCATCAATAACTTTTATATTAAGACCAAGTTCTTTTGATATTTTTTTAACAAAATCTTTTCCATTAGGAGCATCTCTTAATGCTGAAGTAGCTACACAAAGTATTTTTCTTGATTTTGAATTTTTTGCTATTTGTAAGAATGATTTTAGAGCATTATATGCTCTTTGTAGTGGGATATCTTGAAGATTGCCATTATTTTCATAGCAACCTTCTGAAATTTTTACTTTTGATTTTGTTTCATTTATTAAATGAAATCCAAATCTACTTGACTTTTTAAAAACAACCATTCTCATTGAGTTTGACCCAATGTCTATGATAGTTGTGATTTTTGCCATATTAGTCTTCTAAAGTTCTTCGTTTTCTAGTTGTTCAAATTTAATTTGAAGTTCTTGCATAGTTTCTTGATTATTCTTATCTAAAATAATACAATCAACAGGACAAACCTCTACACATTGTGGTTCGTCATAGTGACCTACACATTCAGTACAACGATCAGATTCGATCATATATATTGGATCACCCTCTTCTATGGCTTCATTTGGACATTCTTCTCTACAAGCATCACATGCAATACATTCATCTGTAATTAATAATGACATTTCTCTTCCTATTTATAAAATTTAATTTATCTATTTATGGATTTATACACTATTTTGGATTAAGATTAAATTATACCTTACCAAAACTATCATATTTTAGAAAAATTTGTAAATCTTGTTGAAAACTATCATCAAATGTATTCCAAATATTTTTTAAGTCTTGGTATTTTTCTTCTTCCTTATTCTTCTTTCTTTTCATATCTAAAATTATAAAATGATATCTTACTATATCTTTTGTCCAATCACTTATAAATGGCCAGTTTTTTATAATATCATAACTTTTTTGTTCATGCGATGTAAATGAGTAAATACCTTTTTCTTTATCTGATGGTTTTTGATAAGCTATAAATGGTTTACCAATGTCATGTAAAAATGCTGCTGCTAAAAATCTATAATCATTATCTTTAATCACTCCCCAAACTACTTTTAAAGTGTGTAACAATACTCCATATCTATGATAATTGTTTTGTCTAAAAAGTAATGTAATCCAAAAGAATTTAAATGGTTTTCTATAATTTTCTGTCAAATTCGTATCCATCTTTAAATCTAAATGTTATTAGATTTTGTAATATCGCAAAAAGAACTATAAAGTTTATAAAGGAACTTCCACCATAAGAAAACATAGGCAATGGTAAGCCCACAACTGGAGCAAAACCAATTACCATTAAAATATTAACTGCCATATCAAGAAATATCAACAATCCAATACCTGCAGAAAATACTTGTAATATAGGATCATCTTTAAAAAAATGATTAAGGGATAAAAGATGAAGTATTAAAAATAAATACAATAATATAAGTCCAAATGCACCTATAAATCCATATCTCTCTACTAAAAATGCAAAAATAAAATCACTTGTTGCAATAGGTAGAAATTTTAATTTTGTTTGTGTGGCTTGTGATTCATCTTGACCAGTAAGACCACCTGCACCAATAGCTATAATTGATTGCTGAACATGATAACTAGGATCTTTTGATATAAAATCTGATATTCTTTTTTTCTGATAGTCTTTGATAAGATAAGTATATGTTAATGGAGAACTTACTGCTAATACTAGTATAATTCCTGTCCATATTTTCCAATTTACACCCATAATAAATAATATTCCATATCCTACAAGTAATAATACAAGTGCTGTTCCTAAATCTGGCTCTTTTGCAATTAAAACAAATGGTAATAAAATATAAAATGACATATG
>JABJGE010000101.1 GCA_018662405.1 Campylobacteraceae bacterium | reverse complement strand
TTTTTTTCTTCTTATCAAGTTTAAATTTTATAATATCTTTTGCAACAATATCTATATAACAAGTATCAAAAAACATATCACTTAACTTATTATTCTCAAATTTTTCTTTACTCTCAATTCTTATTAAATTAGATTCCTTTGATACAAAATATGCAATATAATTATAAAATGGATTATGATAAGTATTTGATGATTCAAAAGTTAAAATTGAATTATTTTCACTATCAACAGAAGCAGTTACATTTGAATCATTATGTATAAAATCCAAAAAGAACATCTTCTTTAAAGAGTTGTCATCTTGTTTTAATTCTAATTTATCACTATAAAAATTATTTGATTTTTGAGTAATTTCTAATGATTGATATAAAAATATGACTATTATTGAAAAAAGAGTAATTGAGATTAAGACCTCAATGAGTGTAAATGCTTTTTTTATATTTTTCATTAATATTGTAATTCAAATCTATAAAATACTTTAGATGCTTGATTTTCTACTGTATATGTTGTTTTAATAATCTTTGCAGTTTTGACATAGTCATTATCTGGTAAATTCATCTCTTCATCATCTTCTAATTTTATTTCAATTTTAATTTGCTTCAGCTTTTTTCTAATCTCATCATCATTAAAACTGGCAACCTCATCAAGATAAATATTCTTATCTTCTTTATTATCTTCTTGTATTGCAAGAGAAATGTAACTATTATACAAAGATGTATTTTTAAATTTTTCTAAAAAAAATATATTATTAGACTTTATTTCTAACATTGTTCCAATTACAATTGTAATTAAAATAATCGCAACTAAAACTTCTACTAAAGATAAAGCTTTTCGCATAATATAATCTACTTAATACCTATTCTTATAGCTTCATCTAAAGAAGTTTGTCCAGATTTAATCATATCTTTAATTTGAGAAGATAGTGAAATCATACCATTATCTTGTGCTAATCTCATTAGTTGTTCATCATCTACATTTTGTTGTAATGCATTTTTTATATTATCATTTAATACAAATAATTCTGCAATTGCAACTCTACCTATATATCCTGTAAAATTACATTCCTTACATCCGCAAGCTTTATATACTTTAATATCTTCAGCTATATCAAATTCATCTAGATGATGTTCTGCTAAGAAATCTTCTTCTTTACATGTATCACAAAGTTTTCTTACTAATCTTTGTGCTAATACTCCTAAAATTGAAGATGATATTAAAAACCTTTCAAGACCCATATCAATTAATCTTGTAATAGCTGCAGGTGCACGATTAGTATGTAGTGTAGAAAATACTAGGTGTCCTGTAAGAGCTGATTGTATAGCTATAGATGCAGTCTGGCTATCTCTAATTTCACCTACCATTATTACATCTGGATCTTGTCTTAATATACTTCGTAAACCACTTGCAAATGTAAGCCCTACTTTTTCATTTACTTGTATTTGATTAATTTTATCTGACTTATATTCTACAGGATCTTCAACTGTAATAATATTAGTTTGTGGTGATTCAATTGTTTGTAAAAGAGAATGAAGAGTAGTTGACTTACCACTTCCTGTAGGTCCAGTTACAAGAATCATACCATATGAATTTTGTGTTAGTGTTGCTAATTGTGATGTAATATGAGAAGAAATTCCTAAATTTTGTAATGAAGGTATATCTTCACTTTGCATCAAAATTCTCATTACAACTCGTTCACCATAAAATGTAGGCAATACAGAAACTCTAATATCTAAAGTTTTACCAGATATTTTGATTGCAGTTCTTCCATCTTGAGGAATTCTTTTTTCACTAATATCAAGATTTGATATAACTTTAATACGACTTACAACCAAAGACATAATCTTTTTATCTAATTCAATATGTCTTACTAATACACCATCAGTTCTGTATCTTACTTCACCTTTAAATTCATGAAGTTCTATATGGATATCTGATGATTTCTTTTTGATTGCTTGATAAAATAGTGAATTTACAAACTTAATAATAGGTGCGGACTCTTCATCTGTCATAATATCTGCACTAGTTTTTAAAAACTCTGAGATATCCATATCATCATCTTCTACTACTGATTCCTCTGTAGTTGTCGTTATATCTGACATCTGTTTATCTGTTCGTGCCTCTATAAATTTATTATATAGCCTTTCAAAAGATATTTCATCTAAAAAGACAACTTCATTATCAAGCTGTGGATACTTTGAAAGATAATCAAAAGATACATTTATATATTCTTTTGTAATAGCTATTACATTTTTATTATCAATATTTGTAAACAATACAAAGCTTTTAAGAGCTAATTCATGTCCATCTAATTCTACTACTTCAAG
>JABJGE010000100.1 GCA_018662405.1 Campylobacteraceae bacterium | reverse complement strand
TACAGTAGTTCCCCATCTGTATCCTGGAGTAAATGAAACATCACATTTCATCTCATCCATAATAGCATCATTAATCAGCTGATCAAATGTTGAGAAGAATGTATCTCTTTTGTAAAGAATATTTTTTGTAGTACCTAGTACTTCATTAAATTCTTTTGCAAATGGAGCATATAATTCATCTACAAGTTTAACACCAGCAGGATCTGCAGGTATCATATTTGAAGCAATTGGAATTAGTTTATATTCATAAGAATTAACTTTTCCATTTGATGCATCTACATCTAATCTTCCAATATATTTACCATGACTACCAGCAATTACAATTACTGTATCATTTACAATAATTGGCTCTGGTGAAGGATCATGAGTATGTCCACTTAAGATAAAGTCAATACCATTAACTTTTTTAGCAACTTCTTGATCTACACTAAATCCATCATGTGATAATACAACTACACAATCAACTTTATGCTCATTTCTAAGTTCGTCAATATACTCTTGTAAAGTATCAAGTCTTAATCCAAAACTCCAACCTTCTGTAAATTCTTTTGGATTTGCAGTAGATGTGAATGGGAATGATTGACCAATAATACCGATCTTCGCTCCACCTTTTTCTTGAATTGTATAAGGCTCAAAAATTAATTCTTCAAACTCATCTGCAAATGGATCATTTCCAACAATATTTTGAGAAATGAATTTAGCATCAAGCATTTCAATTAATTCTTTAACTCTTTCTTTACCATATGTAAATTCCCAATGTCCAACCATTACATCAACACCAAGGTAATTTTGAGCTTTTACAATAGCTTCACCTTTAGTTTTTAATGCAACACCTGTACCTTGCCAAGTATCTCCAGAGTCAAGGAAAAGAACATTATCTTCACCTCTATCTTTTCTGATCTTATTTAAAACAGTTTTAATATGAGCAATACCACCCATCTTTCCAAATTTCTTTGCTAAAGATTCAAAATCAACATGTGTATCAAAATATGCATCTAAGCTTGATGGCTCAAGACCATAATGATTAGCAAATGCTTCACCACATAAGAACCCTGGAGTTCCTACTAAGTTTGGTGCAGAGATTAAAGTTGATGGCTCTCTCCAATATAGTGGCTTAATATGAGCATGTAGATCACACATATGAAGTAATGAGAAGTTTCCAGTCGCTTTAAAATCATATATATCTTTTAATGAAACTTGAGCTGGTGTTTTAAACCCACTAGCTGCACATCCATTTGTAGCTGCTCCTATTCCTAGGATAGCTGCAATATGCATAAAGTCTCTTCGTGAAATATCCAACTTTTACTCCTTATCTTTTTAAACCAGGGATTGCAATTTCAGTCCCTTTTGCTCTATCAGTTAAATAAACTTCTAGTGCTACCATCTCTTCTGATCCAATTGGGATCACTTTTAGAAGTGCATTTTTCATACAACCTTGGAATCTTCTTTGAAGAGTTCTAAGTGATGATTTAGTCATTCTATATGCTGGCCATGTTGCAGCTACAGCTACACCTTTATTACTTAAGTCTGGTAATGGCTGAGTTCGTAGAACCGTACCAATTACAGAAGGAGCATGACAAGATAAACATGCAAGACCTCTACCACCTCTTTTTTGTTCAAATGTTTTTTTACCAAGTGCATATGCTTTTTTCATATGATCATTTGCATTTACATCAATATTACTAGCTTCACCATTTGCAATTGACTTTACATAAGAACTTAAGTCAAACATTGGTCCACTTTTTAATTTATATGGTTTCTTACCTTGGTCGTGCATCATTGCTTGTAATGTTTGGTCAACACCAACTACCATATCAAACTTTTTGATATATCTAGGGAATCCTGCAATATACTGTGGTAAATCATCTTCTGATACACCTAAATATTTTGCAAGTGCTTCTTCACCACCCATTTCGCCTAATAGTTCTTCACCATTGGCAACCATAATGTCTGCTGGGTTATTTTCTAACATCTCTGCATACATTGCTCTATCTGAATCACTCATAGCAAATTGTTCCCCACCAAAAGATAGTGTTGAAACAAGAGCTACGCTTAATGCTAATTTAATTCCTGTTTTCATGAATTATCCTTATTTTTTTGGTTTGATCTTTTTAGTTTTAGATCCTGTTGCACCATTGCTTTCAGTGTAAGTAACTTTTAATTTACCTTTACCTTCTACTTTCATATATGTACTAACTACTGGGTTTACAGATAATGTTTCCCAAACTTTCATAGTTGTAAATGTTTTACCACCAAAGTCGAAACTAAGATCTGAAATATGATCAATTGGAACTAATTGTTTAGTTTTTTTATCTTTTCTAAGACCTGTTTCCATATCATGCATAATCATGAAACTTACTTTTACTACATCACCAGTTTTATATTTTTTTGGTTTAACTTTAATTAATGATTTTCTTGCCATTTTATTTCCTTTTATAATCTATTTTTATTTTCGTTTACTTATCTTATAAAGGAGTGGATCAACCACATCCACCGATTGTTACTTTTACACTTTGAGCTGCAGATACAAATGTACCATCGCTAAGTTCTGCAATTACAGATACTTCTTGAGTAGCTCCAAGTTTAATTCTTGTAGATAACATTGCTTTTCCATTTGCTGGAGTTAAATATGCACTAATTGATCTAGCATTACCATTTTTAGTAGTTAGAATATGAATAGCTTTTACATGATCTGCATCAGTCATTGCACTCTCAACTGTAGCAGTTACAGGTACAACTGCACCATTTTCTGCAATATCTGGAGCTTTTAATTTAATCTTTGATGAAGTAGCTGCTGCTTTTCCACCAGTAATAGCATCAACTGCTGCTTTATATGCAATTGCATTTGGACTAACTGTACCACCAGCTGCTAGAGCAAAGCTTGGTACCATTGTTGTTACAACTGCTGCTGCACCTAAATTCTTTAAAAAATCTCTTCTTTCCATTATTCTTCCTTTATTTGTCAGATACAATATATGATGTAATATCACATATTTCTCTTGTTGTAAATAGTTTTGTAGTTAAGTTAATCGTCATTGTTGTATTTGCATTATCAACTCTTGGATCTGCAATTTTTTGGAATACAAATGCATTATCTCTAATACCAGAATCCATAAACATAGATTTATAACCAGTTAAATCTGGACCAACATTTCCTCCACCTTTAGCACCCTCAATATTGTGACATGCTACACAGTTTCCGTATTGCTTATGTGGTATTTTATCTCCTGGTAAATATGTCTTACCTGGTTTCATTTGTTTTTTTGCTAAACCTTCTGGTGCTTTACCTTTTGCTTTCTTTCCATTTAAGTTATGAAACATAAATGAACCTCTAGCAATAACTTTTGGGTCAGATGAGATACATTCTTTTGGCATCTCATAAACTTTAGCTGGTGATAAAAGATCTTTTTTAATCATCGCTGTTGCATCTGGCGATTCTATTATGCTACTATAATCTGCAGCTATAAGAGATACTCCTAGAAGTGATGATAAAATCATTGTTTTTGTCATATTAGTAATCCTCCTGATTAATTTCAAGTGGAAGTATAGAATTGTTATGTGAAACGAATGTGAAATATTATATTTGTTTATAAAATATAATTATATATTTGAATATTTGAATTTATAAAGAAAGAATTTCTTCTGGAAATATATAGCTAAATGTACTACCTTTTTTTAGTTCTGATTTTATATTTAAAGTAATATTATATTGATCAAGAATAGATTTTACTATATTTAAACCAATACCAAATCCACCAGTTGTACTCTCCTCTCTGTAATATCTAGTAAATAATTTATCAGTATCTTTAATACCAATTCCATAATCAATAAATTCTAATAAATAACCACTATTTTTTATTTTTAGGTTTATATTTATTGTACTATTAGGATAAGAATATTTTATAGCATTAGATATATTATTATCTATTAATATTTGCAATTGCTTTGCATTTATAATTAATTTTACATCATTTTTTATATCTACATTTATATTAATATCTTTCAATAATGCTATTTCGGTAAAGTAATCAATTCTTTCCTCTAAAGCTTCTGATAAATTTATTTTTTCAATCTGATAGTCAACACGATCATGCTTAATAAGATAGTCCATATCATTATATATATTTGATAAGACCTTAGTAGCAGCCTTTATCCGATTAGTGTATTTATTAGCTTCAAATTTTCTATTATACATATCCACATTTACATTTATTATTGATAGTGGTGTATTTATTTCATGAATAGAATCTTTTATAAAATTATCTAGCTTTTTATTTACTGCTTTAAATGGTTTAGCAAAACGATCTAAAAATATAAAACTAAGTAAAAATATAAGTATAAAAATTGATATTAATAGGAAAAGTGAGTTTCTATATACTGAGATATAGGAAAAGTCATTTTGCACTACAAGATAATTTGCATTAAAATATTTAGCATTTTTTATTCTTATTACTAAATATGAAATATCTTCCTCTATATGATAGCCATCAGAAAGGTTTGGTATACTTTTTGTTATTAATGTAAAAATTGGCGTACTCTGATTTAAATATAAACCACTTTTATATGATTCAAATCTCGGATATTCAAAATATTCATCTTCCATATCATATTGTTCTATTTTACTTATGATTTGATATGCTTTTTGTTTTAAATTTAACTCATTTTCTATATCATATATTGATTTCATGTGAATTGTATAGAAATATAATGGTGCAATTAATATTGTACCAACTAATACAGTAAATATATATGCATTTTTTAATCCATATTGATTATCGTTCAATTATATATCCCAAGCCTCTTCTATTTTTTATAATATCATAAGGTAGTGCTTGTTTTAAATTTTTTATTTGAGCTCTTACTGTACCTGGATCAACATAATCACCCCAAACCTCATCTTGAAACATAGCCATAGAAACAATTGCATCTTTATTCTTAATCAATAGTTCTAATATCTCTTGCTCTACTTTCCTTAACACAATTTTAGAATCACCATGTAAAAGTTGTTGATTTTTCATATTGTATTGAAGATCATCTCCTAACTGAACATTTTGATCATCTTCCATATAGTAATTATTGTAACTTTGTGTAATTCTAATTTCAAGTTCTTCTAGATCAAATGGTTTCCGTATATAGTCACAACAACCAGATAGGTATCCTTCTTTTAAGCTTTTCATATCCACCATAGATGTAAGAAATAACGCTGGAGTCATATTCCCATCTTTTCTAATAGCTTTTAATACTTCAAATCCATTCATTGTAGGTACATTTACATCAAACAATAAAACATCATATGTATTTGAATATATTGCTTCATATGCATCTTCACCATCTTCATAATCATCTACTATATAACCTTCATCTTCTAAAAATTCTTTAACACTAATTCTTAAAGAATATTCATCTTCTAATAATAAAATTTTCATCTTATCTCTCCATTGATTTTGCTTGATTGTTTTTGGTTTAATAATATTTTTATCAAATCATCTTTATCTTTTTTTTCTAATTTATTTTTTATAATATTAATATATTTTTCTTTATCTGATTTTTCAATAATTGAACCTAGACTTAATAATACATTCTCGTCTAAATTTAGTTCATCTAATATATCTTTATACATTGTATTTGATCTGGCATTATATAGTGTGGCCCTATCTTTATTTAAAAAATATAAAGTATTTTCATCTGATTTACTTAACATTGTTAAATATTTTTCATCAAGTACAAATACAAATAAACCTAATTGTTTATCTTCATTATTTAACATTGGTTTCGACCATAAATATTTTTTTCTTTTATATAGTAGCTTTCCATCTTGTATATCTTTTATATCAATAGAATTTAATAATCTTGTATTGACATATTTATGATTTTTATTGGCAATTACATATTTATCAATAGGATCATTCCCTCTCATAAATACTGCAACATCTAAATATTTTTCATCCATTAATATATAAAAATCTATACCAATATTTTTCATAAAAGAGGTAATATCATTAAAGAAGTCTAAAATTTCAACATATCCAATTAATAATTCACCACGGTAAATAGGAATAGTAGTTTTAAAACTTAGCATTCTCCCGATTTCTATTGATGATCGTAAATTTTTATTTGTGTTAAAATAATCTAGATCTTTTCTATAATCACCAATTGGCATACCAGCATATGTATCATCCCAACTTCTTGCAAAAATATCTTTATTTGCTGTAATAATTTGAATCATATGCATATTATTAGTATGCTTCTTTATCTCTTTTACAATATCGCTTAATATTATATACCCTAAATCTTCATCATCATTTTCAAGTGCATCAATTAAAAGCTTATTTTTTGATATTAATATTGCTGTTTTAATTGAATCTTTTTTTTGTTCATCTATTTGTTTTGATAACACACTTAATGTGTTATCAATCATTAAATCAACCTTCTTTACTTGTAAATCTTTATTCATACTTATGATTATAATTATTATAACTGTGATAATAACTACAAAAAATGATATTATATATTTTAACATAAATGTATTCTATCATAAGAAATATTAATATTAATTAGGTATTATACTATATGGAAATTGAAGAAAATATATTATTTAATATTGTTGCATTGCTTATAGGTATAACATATGGTGTACTTGCCCAATTAAAACAATTTTGTTTTAGTGGAGGAATCAAGGACTTAATATTATTTAAACATACAAGAAGAACAGCGTCACTTATAGTAGCTATAGCAATAGCAATCTTTTCAACACAGGCTGTATCATTTATTTTTGATATTAACCTTACTAATACTAGATATTTTTCAAATGTGAATTACATTTTTATTATTATGGGTGGTTTATTATTTGGCTATGGCATGATGGTAAGCGATGGATGTAGTAGTAGACATATTATTAAAACTGCACAAGGAGATAAACATTCTGCATTAATATTACTAGTGTTAGGAATATTTGCTTATCTAACTTATCTCTTATTTAGATATTACGGTGAAAATATATATACAAGTAAAATTGTAGCATCAACTACAATATCAGATATTTATATTATATCTCCGTTTATTATTGCACCACTTTTATTAGGATTACTATTTATTACTCTTAGAAAATGTATGAACTTCTTGCAGGTACTTGATGGAGCAGCAATTGGTCTATTAATTTCTTTTGTATGGTATATTACGTATTACCTAAAAGGGAATTATTTCACAGAAATAAAACTTCAAAGTTTATCTTTTGTATATCCATTAGGTAAAATTACACAATTCACATACTCTGGATTTAATACTGACTATTTAATATTTTCTGTATTTATTGTATTTGGTGTATTTATTGGAGCATTTATATCATCCCTATTTAATAAACAATATTCAAAGAAATTTATGTGTGATAGTTCACAACAAAACCCACCATCATTAATACAAAAATTAATAGGTGGAGCTGCTATGGGTGTTGGTGGAGTATTTGCAATGGGTTGTACTGTAGGTCAAGGATTAAGTGGATTAAGTACATTATCTTCTATATCATTACTTGCAATTATATCTATTTATACATCTGCATATATTACTGCTAAACATTTACATAAGAATAATGCATTAATTGCTTGTTTTGTATTTGATTTTAAATGTAGAGGAAAGGATTAAAGTTCTTTCCTTCTATTATTATCTATTTTACAGTTGAAATTATATCTGTAAATCTAATTTTTTGATTCTCTAAATTTTCTAAATTAACCATATCTTTTTCCCAAAACATTAATACAGTTGATCCCATTTTAAAATAACCTAAACAATCAGCTTTTTGAATACTTAAGTCTTCATATTCATATACTTTAATTTCACTAGTATCTATATTTGTTTCAACTTTAGGTTCAAATTCAAATATCATTTTACCTACATTTAATGCCCCTACAAATACCATATAAAATAGTTTATCATCAGAAGTAACACATTCCAAAATAACTCTTTCATTTTCTATAAAAAGAGAGTCTTGTTTATTTAAATATTTAAAATTTACTGGGTATAGTTTACCTGGTACATGGATAAGCTTTGTAATTTTACAATTATATACCATGTGATATCTATGGTAGTCTTTTGGAGATAAATACATATTCATAAAATCACCATCAATCATTTTTGAGTAGTTATCATCACTAATATTTTCTGTAAATAACTCTTTTACTGAATATTCCATACCTTTAATTTGTAATGCAGTATCACCTTTTATTGGCCCTTGTGCTGAAACAAAACTATCTGCAGGTGAAATAAAATTATCTAAGCTTCCATCAAATTGTCTTGGAGTAATTAATGCTCTAGTAAATAACTTATTTAATGTCTTATAGCTACTTGGGGCTTTAAATTCACTCATGTCAAGTCCTAATAATTTTACATATCCTGTATTAATTATATTTTGAACTGTAGATGGGAACTCAGTTGTTGCAAATTTATGAAAATAATCCGATATTTTATTTGTGATATGTCTCTTAGTCATGTTAGTAATTTTCCTTTACTTTTAAATATTTTCTTGTGTCATTTGACCATTTTTGTTTTGATTGTGTATTCTTAGGTAAAAGAATTGTTAATTTACCTTTTTGTGCCATTTTACCAGCATTTTCCTTGGCTTCTTCTCCATTACCCCAAAAAAAGTCTGCTCTAATATCACCTTTTATTGCTCCACCAGTATCTGCTGCTACCATTAGTCTATTGATATCATTATTCGTAACTGGATTTGTAGTATTTATAAATACTGGAAATCCTAAAGGAATATATTTTCTATCTACTGCTAAATTTCTTTTAGCTACAAGAGGTACGCCTAAACTTCCAGTTGCAGTTTTAGTACTTTTTATAAAAAATACTTTACTCTGATTTAAATTTAAAAGGTCATCAACTTTTGAAGGGTTATCATCACACCATTTTTTAATAGCTTGTAATGACATATCTTCTTTTTTTATTTCACCATCTTTAATTAGTTTTCTACCAATTGGATAATATGGTCTACCATTTTGTCCTGCATATCCTACATTTATAATAGATCCATTTTGCAGTTTAACTCTACCACTTCCTTGAATTTCTAAAAAAAATCTATCTACATTATTATCTACATAACAAATAACTTTAATATTTTTATGTTCTTTTGAATCAAATTGAGCACGAGTATCAAATGGAACAACTCTATTTCCTTTTAATTTTCCACGAAGTCGATATTTTTTAAGTTCAGGATAGATTGATCCTAAAGATACTATTACTAAATCTTTTGGTAGTGAATATATTGGATATTTATATTTTGATGTTTTTGTTAAACTACCATTTAATATTGGTTCATAATATCCAGTAATAAGTCCAATATCACTTTTTTTATTATTTAAAAGTTTATATCCATCAAAGTTTTCTATAAAAAAAGTATATCCATTTGTATAACTATTTGCTTTTAGACAAACTTTTTTTAGATTTTTGTTGATTCTTCTAGCTTGACAGTCTTTTTTAAAAACACTTAAAGCTAAGTCTAAATTATCTTTTGAAAAACCATCAATAGATTTCAATGATACTTTTTCTAATTTAGCTTTAGAAATTTCTGGTTTAGTTTCTATTATTCTTTGATCACCACATCCTACAAAAAGGAATGCGATTACAAAACTAACCCATAAGTTCATTTTTTAATTTTTCTTGATTTAATTTTAAAATTGTTTGCTTTTCAAGCTCTTCAAGTCTTTGATCATCACATCTTAATTCATCTAACATATTTTCTTTTGAAGTATTAATACATCTAAGCCTATAAAATTTAAATTCTTTCTTTGTAAGTCTTTTTTTTAAGACCTCCATCATTATTTCATCACTTTTAAAATCACCGATAATTTTATTCATATCTTTTTTTAATTGCTCTGTTAAGTTTTCCATTATGTGTTTCATAGTATCCATTCCTTTAATTTATCTATATCATTATAACTAGTAAGATCTAGTTGTATTGGTGTTATTGAAACATATTTTGCTTTTATAGCTTCAAAATCACAATTTTTTTGTTCATCACTTTGCCAAATTAATGGATGTAATCCAATCCAGTGAAACTCTTCACCTCTTGGATTATGGTGGGAATGAATATCATCACCATATTCTCTATATCCAGCTTTTGTAATTTTAATACCATTACAATCACTTGGTTTTATTTGTGGAATATTAATATTTAATAGCTTTCGTTCACCTAAGGGAAATTGATCTTTAAGTATTTTTTCTGAAATTTTAACTATTGTCTGTTTTGCTAATTCAAAATCCCAATCATCTTTATTTTCATTTGAATTTAAATTATTATAAACTTGAGATATTGCAATTGCAGGCACTTTATGTAATACAGCTTCCATTGCACCTGCTACAGTCCCACTATATGTGATATCTTCTCCCATATTTGAGCCTATATTTATTCCACTAATTAATAGATCTGGCTTAATATCTTTAAATAGTGTATGAAGTGATACAAACACACAATCTGTAGGTGTTCCATCTATTGTGTAACTATCATCATCAAAACTCATCATTTTAAGAGGTCTATTTAAAGTCATACTATGCCCACATGCACTTTGATTTCTATCTGGAGCAACTACTACTATATTTGCTATTGGTTGTAAAGCTTCTACTAAATGCTTTAAGCCAACTGCTTCAAATCCATCATCATTTGTAATTAATATTGTTTTCTTATTCAACATATACCCCATCTATTTTACTTGCTAACTCTTCAACCTTATTAGTCACATAAAAAGAAGAATCAATTTCTATATTTTTTAATTTTGATTTTATAATTATTTTTAAAGGTCGTTTACCTTGATTATTTGCTACAACGTCAAATAGTCTCATCATTGTAGTATCATAATTTTGAAATTCTACTGCTAATACTAAAGGTTTTTCTATTTTAGGTTCTAATTTCTTTTTAGCAATTTTTTCTTTTTTTGCATCTTTTAATGATTCAATTTTTACAACGTTAAATTTTACACCAAAATCATCAATTTTAACTTTTACTTTAAAAGCTATCGGCTTAGTCATATCAAAATTTTCTTCAAGCTCCGTAATACGGTTTTCAAAAAGCATAAATTCTATATTTCCGTGAAGATCCATAAGTGTTGCTATTCCAAACTTATTACCTTTTTTACTTACTTTTTGAACTATGCTTTCTACTTGACCAATAAGTAAGGTCGTATCACCATCATTAAGTTCATCAATAGCAGAACTTAGAGTATAATTTATTTCATCTAAACTTTCTCTATATTTATCTAAAGGATGTCCGGATACATAAAATCCTAATGATGCTTTCTCAAATTCTAAAATTTCTTTAGCATCAAATTCTTCACAGTTTTTAATATTTATATCAACTGTTGTTAGTTCCTCATCATCTCCAAACAATGAACCAACTGCCATTTTTTTAGCTTGTGCTGCTTTTCCAACAGTTTCTACAATATATTCAAGATTATCAAGAAGTGCTTGCCTACTTAGATCAAAACAATCAAATGCTCCAGATTTAATCAATGTTTCAATTACTCTTTTATTTACCTTACTTCCATCAATTCTAGATATAAAATCACTTAAGTCTTTAAACCCACCTTCTTGCCGTGAAGTAATAATAGATTTAATTGCAACATCACCAGCACCTTTTAATGCACCCATACCAAACATTACAACTTCATCATTATCTAATTTATCTGCAGAAAATACAAGATCAGATTTATTAATATGAGGAGGAACTAATTCATAACCCATTCTTTTAACTTCATCTACATATCGTACAACTTTTTCTGTATTGTCTTTTTCACTTGTTAAAAGTGATGCCATAAATTCAGTAGGATAATAATTTTTTAAATAAGAAGTATAAAATGTAACCATCGCATATGCTGCTGAATGTGATTTATTAAATCCATATCCAGCAAATTTTACGATTAAATCAAATAGCTCTTCACAGTGATTTCGTTGATAACCTTTTTTAACTCCACCATCTGCAAATTCACCTTTAAGTCTATCCATCTCTTCAACAATTTTTTTACCCATTGCTCTACGAACAAGATCTGCACCACCAAGACTAAATCCACCAATAGTTTGTACAATTTGCATAACTTGCTCTTGATATACAATTACTCCAAATGTTGGTTCCAATATAGGTTTTAAAGGCTCTTCAAACTCATCATAAAAATAATCAACTTTAGCACGACCATGCTTTCTATCAATAAAGTCATCAAGCATTCCAGACTCCATAGGTCCTGGTCTATAAAGTGCAAGTACGGCAATAATCTCTTCAAAATTTGACGGCTTTAATCGTTTACAAAGATCTTGCATACCAGATGATTCAATTTGAAATAATCCAATTGTATTTCCTGTTTGAATTAAATCATAAACACCTTTATCATTTACATCCTCTTTAACAAAGTCAATTCTTTTCCCATGTCTTTTCTCAATAAGCTGTAAAGCACCTTCAATTACAGTAAGAGTTTTAAGTCCAAGAAAATCGAATTTAATTAAATCTACATCCTCTACATACTTACCACTATATTGTGTTGCTAAAGTATCTAAACCAGATGGTTTAAAAAGTGGTGTTTTTTTCCAAAGAGGATCATTTGAAATTACAACTCCAGCTGCATGTGTACCGGCATTTCTATTGAGACCTTCAAGAGCTAAAGCATATTCCCATACCCTTTTTGCTTGAGCATCACTATCACAAAGCTCAGCAATTTTTGGCTCTTTTTCATAACTATCTGTAAGATTAATACCAAGTTCATCTGGAATTAATTTTGCCATTGCATCAGCTTGAGCATAAGGCATATCAAGTACTCTTGCTACATCACGAATCACACCTTTAGCAAGTAATTTACCAAATGTAATAATCTGAGCAACATTGGCTCTTCCATATTTTTCTACAACATAATCAATAACTTCTTGTCTTCTTGCTTGACAAAAATCCATATCAATATCAGGCATAGATATTCTTTCTGGATTTAAGAATCTCTCAAAAAGTAATCCATAAGGGATAGGATCAATATCTGTAATTTCTAGAGCAAAAGCAACTAAGCTTCCTGCTGCAGATCCACGTCCTGGACCAACTGGAATTTTTTGTTCTTTCCCAAAAATAACAAAATCCCAAACAATCAGCATATATCCAGGGAAACTCATATTATTAATAATATCTATCTCTACTTGTAGCCTATCTTTATACTCTTGATGTCGTGAAGGGTCAACAATCTCTAAACGCTTTTCAAGACCTTTCTTACATTCATGGATAAATAGCACTTTATCATTTTCTAAAGAATATTCAATATCTGGTTGAGGTAAAATTAAATTATCTAAGGCAGCTTTTTCTCTAGAAAATTTAAAATTAGGCGGTGTTGGATCTCCTAATTTAATTTCTAAATTACATTTATCTGATATTTCTTGCGTTGCTTCTAAGGCTTCTGGTATATCTGCAAAAAGCTTTGCCATCTGTTCTGGAGATTTTACATAAAATTCATGAACACTATGACGAAGCCTATTTGGATCATCATATAGTTTATTCATTGCTATACACATAAATGCTTCATGTGCATCAGCATCTTTTTGTATCGTATAATGTGTATCGTTTGTAGCGACTATTTTAATACCTGTTTCTTGTGATATTTTAATAATCTGATCATCAATATAATGCTGATCACCAATTCCATGACGCATCATCTCCAAATAAAAATCGTCACCAAAAATATCTTGATACTCTAAAGCAATTTTTTTAGCTTCATCATATCCTTTTGCTCCATTTTTTACATTTCTATCATTTTGTAAATTAAGATGCCAATTTATTTCCCCCTGAAGACAAGCAGCCGTACATACTAAACCTTCAGAATTTTCTTTAAGTAATTTTTTGTTAATTCTTGGATAATAATAAAATCCATGCATATAAGCTTGAGAGCTTAAAAACATTAAGTTTTTATAACCTACATCATTTTTAGCATATAAACATAAATGAAATCTTCTTTTTGTAGTTTTATCACTAATATCTTCACTATTATGTAAATAAGCTTCCATACCAATAATAGGTTTAATACCCTCTTTTCTCATAGTATTATAAAAATCAATAGTTCCAAACATATTTCCATGATCAGTCATTGCTACACTTGTCATACCAAGCTCTTTTACTTTTTTTGCTAATACTTTAATCTTATTTGCACCATCAAGCAATGAATACTCTGTATGTAAGTGTAGATGGGTAAATTGTGGGGTAGTTGACATCATATTCCTATACTTATTTATATATCATTTTATCCAATTTAGCTTTAAAAATATAATAGTTCATATTATAAATAGTGATCGCTAAATGACATATTTTATAATTTGTCATAAAAGGTATTGCAATTTAAATTTATTAATGATAGAATTTTTATAATACAAGTTTGATAAAATTAAAAAATAGTAGCTTATAGCTAAATTGTAAGGTTGGTAAATTATGTCTAAAATCTTGATAGTAGAGGATTCTCAGGTATTTATTGATTTACTTTTATATGCAATAAATGATGCTGGCTATACTGACATTACAATTGCAAAAGATGGGAAAGAAGGTTTAAGAAAAGTTCAGCAGCAGAAATTTAACCTTATTTTATCAGATATACATATGCCAAAGATGGATGGATTAACAATGATCAAAGAAATTAGAAACTTTGATCATTATAAAAAAATTCCAATCTTGGTATTATCTACAGAGTTTTCTGTAGAATATAAAGAAAAAGGTAAAATAGCTGGAGCTAATGGATGGATCTCTAAACCATTTATACCAGCACAACTTATAAAAGCAATAGGGCTTTGTTTAAATAGATAATCTTATTTTACAAAACTTTTTAAAATAAAGCATAAAAAAAGGGAAGCTATTTATAAGCTTCCCTTTTTTATTTAACACTATTTTATTTTTTAGTGCTCTTCCTCTGCCATCATTACAGAACCTGCAATGTATACATATGTAAGAATCATGAATATAAATGCCTGTAAGAAACCAAATGCAGTTAACAAGAAGAAACCTGGTAATGGAGCAATCCAAGGAACTAACATTAATAATACCATTAAGAACATATCATCACCTTTTACAGAACCAAAAAGTCTGAAAGATAAAGATACAATTCTAGAAATATGAGAAATAATCTCAATTGGGAACATAAGTGGAGCAAGTGCAGGAACTGGTCCCATCATATGACCTAAATATGATTTTGCACCATTTTCTTTAAATCCTAAATAATTATAGTAAAAAAATACGATAATAGCTAATGCTAAAGTAAAGTTAATATTACCAGTCACAGATTCAAATCCTGGAACTACACCCATCATATTTGAAGTAAAAATCATTAAACCAAGAGTAGCAATAAGCGGCATATACTTTCTTGCATTTGCTTCACCCATTGAATCTACACCAATAGAAATCACACCTTGTAAGTATGTCTCCATAACATTTTGAGTACCTGCTGGTACTAACTGAAGATTCTTAGTTGCTGCTCTACTTACTAAAAATACGATAGCTACTGTTAAAATTAAATGTGACATTATGATCCATAACTGATCATGACCACCAATAGCGCCTAGAAATGTATATAATCTACCTTCCATCTTGTTCCTTTATTATATTAATTATTAATTAACTTTATTATCTGAGCCAATTATAATGCAAATTGGCTTTATAATTGTTTAAATCTATATCCATATTTTATCAATTGTTCAGATAAAAGTTTTTGATGTTCTTCACCTTTTGTCTCTAAAGATATAGTTACATTAGCATCTCCAAAGTCTAACTGTACTGAATCTCGATCATAATCTATTTGTACAATATTGGCACTATTTTCTTTAAATATGTTTGTTAAAGTCATTAAAGATCCTGGTTTATCAATTAGTGTAACTATAAGATTCATCTTTCTACTAGTTTTTACAAGACCTTTTTCAATAATCTGAGATAACATTGTCACATCAATATTTCCACCACTTAAAATTGACACTACTTTTTTACCACTAATATCAATTTTTTTATGCATCATAGCTGCAACACCAACAGCACCTGCACCTTCAACTACAAGCTTTTGTTGTTCAAGTAAAAATAATATTGCACTTGCAATTTCTTGATCATTAACTTCTACAATCTTATCTACATACTTAATTACTAAATCTAACATTTTTAAAGAGGTATCTCTTACAGCAATTCCGTCTGCAATTGTTTTTACACTAATAGAATCTATTGCTACTTTCTGTTCATATGAATCTTTCATAGATTTAGCACCACTTGATACTACACCTATTATTTGAATTTCAGGCTTAATTTCTTTTATAGCAGCTGCGATACCAGATACTAATCCCCCTCCGCCAATAGGGATAATAATCATATCAATATCTTCTAGTTCTTCTAAAATTTCTAAAGCAATTGTACCTTGTCCACAAATAACTTCATCATCCTCAAAAGGATGAACAAATGTTTTATTATTTTTAGAAGTATAATCTAGTGCAAAAGCATATGCTTCATCATAATTAGATCCATGTAATATTACATCTGCTCCATGAGATTTAACTCCATTTACTTTTGTAAGTGGTGTAGCTTCAGGCATAACTATTGTAGCATCACATCCAAAATATTTAGCCGAAAAACCAACACCTTGTGCATGATTTCCTGCACTTGCTGCAACTACACCTTTACTTTTTTCTTCTACTGTAAGTGTTGCAATTTTATTAAATGCTCCACGAAGTTTAAAACTACCAGTAAGCTGTAAATTTTCTTTTTTTAAATATATTGAAGTGTCAAGATTGTTGCTTAAAATAGGAGCATATGTTAATGGTGTATTATAAGCCACACCTTCAATATTATTTCTAGCTTTTGTAATGTTTTCTAAATTTATCATAAGTTGGATACTATCTAAATATCTATTTAATAAAAGTTAAAGCTATTATTAAATAAAATTCCACACAACTTACATGGAGACATAGCAAAGTGGCTAATGCATTGGATTGCAAATCCTTGATCCTCGGTTCGACTCCGAGTGTCTCCTCCACAAAATCAAACTACATTTTTTGTTTTATACAATCATAATAAATATTTCAATACAATCCATATACTAAAACATTATGGAGATTTAATTGTCACAAGAAACTAGACCAATCCCAAAAAAAACTATTATTATTTTTGCCGTATTAATTATATTAGGAATAATTGCTTATTTTATGAATGAAATAGGTAAATCAGCTAAAGCTACTAAAGTTCTATCTTATATTGGTTATAAAAATATTAAAGAAGTAAGTGTTGCAAAAATTACAAAATTTAGAAATGACGATACTGGAATCGAAGGATACAAATATACAGTTAATTTCCATAATATAGAATCAAAAAAAGATTGTCGTGGATTTTTATGGGCAGATTTTAAAAAGAATGTAATTCAAGATATAAGTTGCAAATAGATATGACAATTATTGAAAAACTAGAATCGAAACAAAGATTATCATTAAATGATGGTATAGAATTATACAATTTAGATTTACTAACACTTGGACATTATGCATCAAAAATAAGAGAAGAAAGATTTGGTAAAAAAACTTACTACAATATAAATAGACATATAAATCCTACAAATATTTGCAAGGATGTTTGTCAATTTTGTGCATATAGTGCAAGTAGAAAAAATCCAGAGCAATACACAATGACTCATGATGAAATACTTACTGTTGTAGATGGAAGTGTTAAAAATGGAATAAAGGAAGTGCATATAGTTTCTGCACATAATCCTACTACTGGTCTAGAATGGTATATGGAGGTATTCTCAAAAATCAAAGATAAATATCCAAATATTCATGTAAAAGCATTGACAGCAGCAGAAATACATTTTTTAAGTGAAGAATATAATTTATCACATGAAGATATTATAAACTTGATGATAAAACACAAAGTTGATTCAATGCCAGGTGGTGGTGCAGAAATTTTTGATGAAACTGTACGAAAAAAAATATGTGGTGGAAAAGTTACCTCTGATCAATGGATAAATATTCATAAACTATGGCATAAAAGTGGTCATCAAAGTAATGCAACAATGCTATTTGGACATATTGAATCAAGAGAAAATAGAATTGATCATATGTTAAGATTAAGAGATTTACAAGATGAAACAAATGGTTTTAATTCATTTATTCCTTTAGTTTATCAAACTGAAAATAATTATCTTAATGTGAAAGAAGATCTAACAGCTCAGGAAATTCTAAAAACTATGGCTATTTCAAGACTTATGCTTGATAACTTTCCAAGTATTAAAGCATATTGGGTTACATCAACAGTTAAATTAGCTCTACTATCTCAAGAGTTTGGTGCTAATGATTTAGATGGTACAATTGAAAAAGAGTCTATAAATAGTGCTGCAGGTGCTGCTAGTGCAAATGGAATGAAGCTTACAGAGTTTAAATCACTCATTAAAAATAGTGGATTTGATCCAGTTGAGCGAGATAGCTTATATAATGAGTTAGATTAGTAATTTATACTATCTAACCTTCCACAGATACTAAACAGTCTTTTAAAATATCTGGTTTAGTAATTTTCATCTTTAATTTTTTGATATTAAATTTATATTCTAGTAGATCTTTTGTATCTAAAATCGCATCTTCTATTAAACCAAATCTTTGTTGTTTTATATTTTGTTTTACCAAAAGAGCAACTTCAGAATAATCTATAAAATCACTATTTTTATAATCATATTTAAATGACAAATCAACAATAACTTTCTGTTTATTCTTTCTTTCATCTTTTAAAATTCCAATAATTGTTTTAAATTCTAAATTGTTAATTTTAACTTTCATCATTTTAGACAACTTTAGATTCCTCCCCTTTTATAAGTCTTACAATATTTGGGATATGTTTATAAAAAATTATAAATGTAATAATATACATAGGTGCATTTGAATCAACACCTACACCATCATTCATAAAAATTGCAGCTATTACAACAGCAACAAGTCCTATTAAAGAAGATACAGATGAAACCTTTAACACTTTTGCACAAAATCCCCAAACAGCAGCCCCAATTAATGCTGGCATTGGAATAAGTACCAAGAATACACCTAGTCCAGTTGCAACACCTTTACCACCTTCAAATCCTAAATATGCACTATAGCAATGTCCAAGTACAGCAAGTACTGCAATAGCCCATAATGTTTCTTGTGACATACCCATAGACATTGCTATAAGTAAAACAACTACACCCTTTATAGCATCCAATAAAACTGTAGCTATACCAAGTTTCTTTGCTAATGATGGATTTGTTTGCTTCACTACTCTTAAAACATTTGTAGCACCAATACTTTTACTTCCTGCTTCCTGAACATTTACACCTGCGAATTGCTTAGCTAAAAGTAATCCAAAAGGTATAGATCCTACTAAATATGCAGCAATATAAAATAGTACATTTGAGTTTGTGAAAAAGTCCATAATGAAGAATTCCTTATAATTTTAAAATATATTTATCTACGCATTATAACTAAATAAAAGTGAATATCATATATAATAATACTATGCTAAAAATATTTATACTCATGTCAACTTTAATTATTTCTTCCTTCTCAAATCTTGTTGAAAATAATACAAATTCATTTATTACTGATGTGGAGTATGGGAAAATGCTGTACTTTAATCCAAGGGGTATTGGGTGCAATTTATGTCATGGAGATACAGGTAAGGGTAAATTTATTACATCTTATAAGCATAAAGCTAAAAATGATAAAGAATTAAAGACTATTACTATTGCTAGTTCTGATATTACCAATATAGATTTTAAACAATTTTCAAAGTCAATTAATATAACTAAGTCTAAATCTATAATGCCAAAATATTTTCTTACTACTGAAGAGATAGAGTCAATCTATATCTTCCTAAAAACACAGAGGTCAAAATGATACGATCAGCATTAATGGTTGCAGGGGATAAGCTAAAACATCTTCAAAAAATACCATCACTTGAATGTGATATTGCCATTGTAAATTTAGAAGATGGAGTATTTGATAAAGATAAAGCAAGAAATTTAATATGTGATATTTTACCAACTCTAAAAAACAATAAAACAAAAATTGTTGTTCGAGTAAATGATTTAAATACTTTTGGTAAAGAAGATATAAAAGCTATTAATACTATTAAACCTTATGCTATAAGAATTCCAAAAATAAAAACAGCAGATGATGTAAAGGTTGCTTGTGAACTTATTGATGATGATATTGAAATTCATTTATCAATAGAAACAAAAGAAGCTTTTAATAATCTACCTAAACTAAAAGTTAATAATCGTGTAACTACCGTTTATTTAGGTATTCTTGATTTACTTGAGTCCTTAGAACTACCTCAAAGCTTAGTTAATTTAAATAATCCTACCATTGATTATATCCTTAGTAAATTTTTAATTGATAGTAAGATTGCTGGATTTACTCCTATATCTTTTGTATATCAAGACTATAAGAATATAGATGAATTTCAAGCTTGGTGTAAAAAAGAAAAACTATTAGGTCTTAATGCAAAAGGATGTATTTCGCCTACTCAAGTAGATATAGTAAATAAAGTTTTTAATACAAGCAATGAAGAGATAGAAAAAGCAAACTATATTATAAAACAATTTGAACAACATAAAAAAAATGGAATTACTGGATTTACTGATGAAAAATATGGCTTTATTGATGAGCCAATATATAAAGATGCTCTATTAATAGGCTTAATGAAAGATTTGGGTGCATAAAAACCTAACTAAACTCAGGTACTATATGGGTTTAAAAAGGACTTTTTAAAATGGATTGTAAAAAAAGAGAAAAAAGTGTCCATATTGTGGATATAAAAATACACAAAATAGAG
>JABJGE010000074.1 GCA_018662405.1 Campylobacteraceae bacterium | reverse complement strand
TGAAGCTACACAGATGCCTACACTTATTATGACTCATAATAAAACTCTTGCAGCTCAATTATATTCAGAATTCAGAGGATTCTTTCCAAATAATCATGTTGAGTATTTTATTTCTTACTATGATTATTATCAACCTGAAGCTTATATACCTAGATCAGACTTATTTATAGAAAAAGATTCTTCAATAAATGAAGAGCTTGAAAGACTAAGATTATCTACAACAGCATCACTTCTAACTTTTGAAGATATAATCTGTGTTGCTAGTGTATCTGCAAATTATGGTTTAGGTAATCCAGAAGAATACAAAGCAAATGTTCAAAAACTAGAAGTTGGTCAAGACTATTCTCAAAGAGCATTATTGCTCAAGCTTGTAGAGATGGGTTACAAAAGAAATGATAACTTTTTTGATAGATCAGATTTTAGAGTAAATGGGGATGTAATTGATATTTTTCCAGCTTATTTTGAAGAAGAGTTTATAAGAATAGAATTCTTTGGTGATGAAGTAGAATCTCTTACAAAACATGAATATTTAACAAATACAAAAACAGCTACATTAAATGATGCAATTATTTATAGTGTAAACCCTTTTGTTGTTTCACAAAGTAGATTAGCTAAGGCTATTGAATCTATTGAAAATGAATTAACTGCTAGACTTGAATTTTATCATCAAAATGAACAATTTGTAGAATATCAAAGACTAAAACAAAGAGTAGAGTTTGATCTTGAGATGCTTGAAGCTACAGGTATGTGTAAAGGTATTGAAAATTATGCCAGACTTCTTACAGATAAAGAACCAGGGGAAACTCCATATTCTTTAATTGATTATTTTAAAGCCATGAATAGACCATTTTTACTTATTGTTGATGAATCTCATGTATCTTTACCTCAATTTAGAGGAATGTATGCTGCAGATAAAAGTAGAAAAGAAGTACTTGTTGATTATGGATTTAGATTACCTAGTGCATTAGATAATAGACCTCTGAAATTTGATGAATTTATAAATGTTGCTCCCCATTTTCTTTTTGTGAGTGCAACACCAGCTGATTTAGAATTAGAACTTTCAAGTGAAGTTGCAAAGCAAATTATAAGACCTACAGGTCTTTTAGATCCAACTATTGAGATTATAGATAGTCAGTATCAAGTTGAAAAACTTCATGATGAGATCAAGAAAACAATTACTAAAAATGAAAGAGTTTTAGTAACAGTACTTACTAAAAAAATGGCTGAAGAATTAGCTACTTATTATGCTGATCTTGGAATTAAAGTAAAATATATGCACAGTGATATTGATGCGATTCAGAGAAATCATATCATAAGAGAATTAAGACTTGGAAAGTTTGATGTGCTTATTGGTATTAATTTACTTAGAGAAGGTCTTGATATACCAGAGACATCATTAGTGGCTATTCTAGATGCAGATAAAGAAGGTTTTTTACGAAGTCGTACAAGCTTAATCCAGACAATGGGTAGAGCTGCGAGAAATTCAAATGGTAGAGTTATTTTATTTGCCAAAAGAATTACAGATTCTATGAAATTTGCAATTGATACAACAAATGAAAGAAGAAAAGTTCAAGAAGCACATAATTTAGAGTTTGGAATCACTCCAAAAACAACTACAAGATCTCTTGATGAATCTTTAAAACTTGAAGAATATGATGAAACAGCATTAAAAAAACAAAGAATAGAAAAGATGCCAGCAAGTGAGCGTAAAAAAATGCTTATTGAATTAAATAAAGCTATGACAAAGGCATCAAGAGAACTAAATTTTGAAGAAGCTATTCGCCTAAGAGATGAAATAGAAAAGATTAAGAAACTATAGAATTATATAAATCAATAGTATTATCAAAACCTTGATCTTTATGATCTGAAAATCCCCAATTTACAAGATGACATTTGATATTTGCACTTTGAGCTGCAAACAAGTCTTTATGACTATCTCCTACTAATACAGAGTTTGTGTCAGCAAAATTCAGATCATCTAATGTTTTTAAAATCATTTCTGGTTCTGGTTTAGCTTCTATCACATCATCATATCCAAGTACATATGAAAAATGATGATCTATTTCTAAATGTGATATAGCCTTTCTAGCAAATTCATTTGATGCATTTGTTGCAATGCTCATAGTAAAGTTATCTTTTGATAGTTTTTCTAAAAGCTCTTTAATCCCTTCATATAAATATATACTATTAATACAATTGGCATCATAATATTCTTCAAACAACTGTGAATGTCTTGGAGTAAAAGAAGAAGTCTCATAAAAAAATTCTGCTGGATTTATATGTGGATTATTGATATTTTCAAGAAGTGTTTTTTGATCCATTTGAGAAAGACCAATATTAGTTCTTACATAATTTATAGTATCAGATATGATAGTACTACTATTTATTAGTGTACCATCCATATCAAATATAACTAATTTTGAGTTTATTACTTAACCTTAATACCTAATAGGTAGTCAATTACAGTGTCAACAAAGGCATCGTATTTTCTCTCTTTTAAATATGCAATATATAATTTTCTTCTAATTTCTGCACCATTTAGTCTAGCTTCGTATAGCATTCCATTATTTACATAATCAGAAATTGCATGATGAGAAACAATAGATACTGTTGGAACATCGTCTTTATTACTTTTTAGTACTGTTTGTATTATTGTTGTAACACTAGATGATTCACTAACCATATTGAAATTATCACAATCAGGTAAATCAGCAGAATCAAGAGCATCTTTAAAAATATCTCTAGTATTACTTTCTCTATCTCTACAAACCCATTTATAGCTTAGTAAATCATTCGCTTTTAGTTTTTTTGGTAATGGTTGATTTGAGAAAATAACAATTTCATCTTCCATCCATTCTCTATACATAATATCTGTAGTATCACCCATAACATCAATAAGAGCCATATCTGTTTTTTTATCAAGTAATTTTTGTAAAGCATCTGCTGATGTTGATACATCAATACTTACATCATTATCAATACTTGCTTTTATATCATTTAAAAAGATAGGTAAAATATAATTACCAACTACATAAGAAGTAGAAAATTTAAAGATTATTTCTTTATCGATAAGAGCTAATACAGACTTTTCTGCATTTGCTACACATTTTGATAGTTTTGATACAATATTATAAAATGCTTCACCTTCTTTAGTAAGTCGGATACCATTTTTTCTTCTTTCAACTATTTTAAAATCTAAATAGTCCTCTATAAATCTCATTTGTTGTGTTACTGCTGGCTGAGAGATACCTAGCTTCGATGACGCTTTTGAGAAAGATTTCTCTGCAACTACAGTTAAAAATGTATTTACTTTTGTGAAATCACTTAACATATATTAGCCTTCATATTAATTTATTTATATGAATTATAATATATATTAATATAAAAAACAATTAAATGATTAGTAAATCTAATTGTTTTTATAATATTTGATTATTTTATAGTCTTTGCAAACTCGTCAAATATATATTTACTCTCGTGAGGACCAGGACTAGCTTCAGGATGGTGCTGTACTGAGAAAATATTTTTATCATTATATTTTACACCCTCAATTGTATTATCAAATAAATTTTGGTGAGTAATTTCTGCAATCTGTATAATTTCATCTGGAACATTATAGTTATGATTTTGTGCTGTAATCTCAACTACACCATTTGCAGCAACAGGATGATTACCACCATGCTGACCAAATTTCAGTTTAAATGTATCAAATCCATGTGCAATTGAAAGCATTTGATGTCCTAAACAAATAGCAAACATAGGAATATTTGTCTTAATAAGTTTTTGTACTTGCTCTTTCTCTTTAGTTAATGTTAAAGGATCTCCAGGACCATTACTTAAAAATACTCCACCAATTTCACCATTATTAAATCTATTGATTAATGTATCAGCATCAAAGTTACTTGGAATAACTTCTACTTCAAGACCAGATTCTACAAGCTCATTTAAAATATTTCTTTTTACACCAAAATCAATTACAACAACTTTCTTATCACTCATGATTGCTTTATTATAGCTTTGTGTCTCTTGATTCCATGCACCACTTTTATGAACATAAGTTTCTTTTGTAGATACTTGTTCTATATAGTTAATGTCTTCAATTCTAGGACTTAGTTCTAATTTTGCTTTTAATTCATCTTTATTACTAATTTCAGTTGAAGCTATCATCATCATAGCTCCTTCATCTCTTAGCATTTTTGTTAAATATCTAGTATCTATATCACAAATACCTAATGTATTATTTTCTTCTAATAACTCATGTAATGCTTTATTAGATCTATAATTTGAATACTCTTTTTGATAATTTCTAACTAGTACACCTTTACAATGTGCTTTAGTACTTTCCATATCATCATCATTTACACCAACATTTCCAATTTCTGGAGTTGTAAAAGTTACAAATTGCCCAGCATAACTAGGATCTGTTATAATTTCTTGATATCCAGTCATAGATGTATTAAATACAATTTCACCAACAGCTGTACCAGAAGCACCAAAACTATTTGCTTCTAAAAAAGTTCCATTCTCTAAGTATATGTAAATTTTATTCATTATATTAGCCCTCTTCTTACTAGTTCTTCTTCATATAATCTATTAAAGATATCATTATAATCATCTGTTCCAGGTATTAATTTTCTTTGGTAATTTTTAATTTTTTCATATGCTGCAGTATCTGCATCATCAAAGCCACTCATAAAATTCTCAATTGATTCAATTATTATATTTTTCACTTGATTATCATTTACAGTAAAATGGATAAAATCTTCTTCATATAAAAAGTCAAGAATTTGATGAGCTATATCACTAAATCTTTCACTATTATTTAAATTTACACCATATTCATTTGCCATTCTTTTTTTAGTCATCCAAAATAACTGTCTATAATCTGCTTTATAAAATTCAATATCATCTTCTTGATTATCTAATAAATTTGCTACAGCTTCATCAAGTACAGACTCTTTCTTAATATCAGCAGTCATAATAATAGCAACTTGCTCAGCAATTGCTTCTTTAGTACTTCTAATCTCTATAAAATCACAATTTACTAAATCTTTTGAAATCTTTCTTGATATGTATTGTACATGGTTTTGTTTTAGTCTCATAAAATTCCTCTTTTTAAAAATTACTTATTATTTACAAATAATAGTATCAAGTCTTTCTGGTGATGTAGAGATTATTCCTACTTTTGTAGAAGTTATTTCTTCAATTAATTTAACATATGATTTTGCATTATCTGGCATGTCATCATATTCTCTACAACCTTCAACTTTATCCCATCCTGCAACTTCTTTATAAACTGGAGTTACACTATCAAGATCTTGTGGTAAATAATCAATTTGCTCACCATTTAATTCATAAGCAATACAAACTTTAATAGTTTCAAACCCATCAAGAACATCTAGCTTCATTAAAGATAATTGATCACAACCATTTAATCTAGATGCGTATTTAACTGCAACAGCATCAAACCATCCACATCTTCTTTTTCTTCCTGTAGTTGTACCAAATTCATGTCCAACCTCAGCCATTCTATCACCATCTTGTCCAAAGTCTTCACTTGGGAATGGTCCATTACCAACTCTTGTACAGTATGCTTTTACTATTCCTGTAACTTGTCCTATCTCTTTTGGATTAATTCCAAGACCAGTACAAGCACCAGCACTAATTGTAGATGACGATGTTACATAAGGGTATGTCCCATGATCAATATCAAGCATAGTACCTTGAGCACCTTCTAATAAAATTCTTTTATTTTCATCAAGTGCTTTCCATACCATATTTGTAGTATTTGTAACAAATGAAGCAAGCTTAGCATTATACTCTTCTAATGTCGCTAGCATCTCTTCAGAATTAGGAGTTTCTACACCCATCGCATCAAAAATAACTTTATTTTGTTCAAAATATTCCATTACTTTTGTACATAATGAAGCTGGGTCTAAAAGCTCACCAACTCTATGTCCAACTCTATTGATTTTATCAGAGTATGCAGGTCCAATTCCTTTACCTGTAGTACCAATAGCTTTATCGCCTTTTAATTTCTCTTTTGCTTGATCAATTAATGAATGATAAGGAAGATTTAAATGTGCTTTATCAGATATAAATAATCTACCTTCTAGGTTATCAAATTGTTTCATCTCTTTAATGAAAGCTTCTGGAGCAAATACTACACCATTTCCAATTACGTTAATCGCTTTAGGATTTAAAATACCAGAAGGAACTAAGTGAAGTGCAAATTTAACACCATCTACCCAGATTGTATGTCCAGCATTATGACCACCTTGTGATCTACATACCATATCATATTTTTGAGCAAGCATATCAACTATCTTACCTTTACCTTCATCACCCCATTGTATTCCAACGATTACATCTGCTGTATTCATATTTAAACTCCTAAAACTTTTAATAAATTATCTGTATATAATGCAAATCCTAATGATTTAATATCATCAGCACTATAAGCACCACCTTTTGCTAAAGTAAAATTACCTTCTACTACTGTAAAACATATTCCATCATAATATCTCATAGATGAATAGTAAAGTGGAGATACAATTACCTTGTCATAATCCACTTTACTAGCTACATCTATTAAACTTTGTACTTCACTTTCCATACTTGATGGAACAAGTGCTTTACATTTTTTTAAATCTTCTACATTTTTTACATACAATAGTGCAGTTAGCCATTCAATATTCAAATTAAATAGTTGTGCAACTTCACCATCTCTAAACATAGACATATCCATATTTAATTCTTGTGCTGCAAGAGTCAATAAATTAATATTAGATATTTGTAAAGATGCATTTACATTAATAGCACCTAATGTTTTTGTAGTAAGATTAATAACATCACTTATATTATCATGACCAATCCATTCAGCACCAATTTGATAGTACTCATTTGCTGGATATGCAAATACAGGCTGTGCATAAAACCATTTTTTATGATTTGTAGTTCTACCTAATCTTTTTGTAATAATTCTTACCACATCAAGCGTAGAATCAGCTCTTAATGCTACTTGATTATTTGATTCATCAGAAATAGTGATAAGTTTTGTATCATCTTCTATACTTTGATGTCCTGAAAAAGAAAAGTTTGGTGTAACAATCTCTTCAAAACCTTCATTAAATAATACTGAACTTATATTTTGTTCTATTTCTCTTTTTGCTCGTGCTGTTTTTCCAAAGTATAATCTACTACCCTTTGGAATTTCATGTTCTAATATTGAATTAGTCACAGTTAATCTCCATAAAAACTTTATTTGCTGTTCCATCAAATGTTCTAGTACCAATCACATCTAAAGCTTTTTCAATTGCATTTACAGCCCATGCTGCTTCAAAATCTTCTACTAATCCCATATGATTTACTCTAAAAATTTTACCTTTTAAATGATCTTGACCACCAGCAATATTTACATTGAATTGTTCTTTTAATACTTTTCTAATCTCATTTGATTGCTCTGTATAAATTGTAGTCATAGCATTAGCTGGACTTGTAGGGAATACTTCAAGACCTATAGCTTCTAATGCTTCTCTAGTTGCTAATGCTCTTTTAGCTGTAGCTTCATATAAGTTTTCAAAACCATCTTCTTTAATTTTTTCTAATATGCTACCTAGACCTATAATTAAAGTAGTTGCTGCTGTATATGCAGTTGTATTTTGCTTTTGCTTCTTAATTTCACTTGCAAGATTTAAGTAATATCCAGCTGGCTTTGTATTAATTTTTACAACTGCTGCATCGCTAAATCCAATCATTGATAAACCAGGAGGAAGCATTAATGCTTTTTGGCTACCAGTAATTACTGCATCAATATTTGATACATCAATTTTTTCTACACCAATAGCAGTAATACCATCAGCAATAATCATAATATCTTTATTAATTTCTTTTACAGCCTTTGCAATAGCTTCTACTGGATGTCTTAATCCACCAGCACTCTCACAAATTTGAATATAAATTGCATCTATTTTATCATCAGATTTAATAGCAGATAGTACATCATCTACAGATGCTGGTGTATTCCAGTCATATTTTAATTCAGTATTTTCTATGTCAAATGCTTGACAAATTTTTCCAAATCTTTCTCCAAACTTTCCTGCATTTACTGTAAGTGCTTTAGAGTGACAAAGGTTTGTAATACATGCTTCCATAGCACCTGTACCACTTGATGCAATCATTACACATTCTGGCGTACCTAAAATTTCTAGTAATAAACTTCTAGTCTTAGCAAATATAGCTTCAAATTCTGGTGTTCTATGATGTAGTGTTACATCTGACATTGCTTTTCGTACAAATTCAGGGACTGGAGTAGGACCGGGTGTCAATAACATATTCTAAAACCTTTTTAAATCTTTCGTAATTGGCTAGATTATATCTAATAAAATATTACAAATAGGTTAGATTATTTTTTGTGTCATCTTACTACATACTAAAATACTTTTAGCTATAATCAATAAAATTAATCCTAAGGATATATATGAAATTTACAGCACCACTAAAGTCTAATAGTATAAAAATTTTACTTCTTGGAAGTGGAGAATTAGGTCGTGAAGTAGTAATAGAAGCTCAAAGACTTGGAGTTGAAACTATAGCAGTTGATTCTTATGCAAATGCACCTGCTCATCTTGTAGCAAATAGATCGTATGTAATAGATATGAAAAATCATGATGAAGTTATGAATGTAATTAGAGTTGAAAAACCAGATTTCATCTTACCAGAAGTTGAGGCTATTAGTATTGATGCATTATTCACAGCCCAAAATGAAGGCTTTCATGTAATTCCAAATGCAGAAGCTGTAAATAAAACTATGAACAGAAGAAATATTAGAGTATTTGCATGTGAAGAGCTAAAACTTCCTGCTTCAAAGTATGAATTTGTAACGACTTTTGAAGGTCTACAAAATGCAGCTTCAAATATTGGATTCCCTTGTGTAATCAAGCCTGTAATGTCTAGTTCTGGTCATGGTCAAACTATTGCTAAAAGTGCTAATGACTTACAAAACTCTTGGGAAGTTGCTAAAGAAGCTAGAGGAGATGCTAGTGAATTAATAGTTGAAGAGTTTATCACTTTTGATTATGAGATTACTATGCTTACAGTTCGAAATGAAACTGGTACTACATTTTGTGCACCTATAGGTCATGTTCAAAAAGATGGTGACTATATATTCTCATGGCAACCAATGGAGATGTCTGAACTTGCAAAACAAAGAAGTATTGATGTTGCACAAAAAATCACAGATGGTCTAGGTGGTCGTGGTTTATTTGGAGTTGAACTATTTGTAAAAGGTGATGAAGTTTACTTCTCAGAAGTATCTCCTAGACCACATGATACAGGTATGGTTACTATGATTACTCAATCCCAAACCCAATTTGCACTTCATATTAGAGCAGTATTAGGGTTACCTTTAGAATACATTGAATATGGTGCAGGAGCTAGTGCTGCATTTAAAGCTACAGATGACACATTTACACCTATTGTAAATGCAGATGATAGTATCTTTACGAAAAACTCATTCTTAAGAGTATTTGGTAAACCACAATCACATATAGGGCGTAGACTAGCCGTTGCACTTGCATTTGATAAAGATTCAAGCCAAGTAGCTTTAGACAATGCTAAAGAACTAATCAAAAAGGTTTCAAGTAATTAGATGAACTATAGTAAAAGGAAAATAGTACTACTTAGCACTACTGGACTTTTTGCTTTCTTTTTAATCTTAATGGTGTCTATATCTTTTATAGATACCAAGCTTGCTGGTTACATATCTAGTATGGCCCTTACTAATATTCTTATAGGTAGAGTTCCCAGTATATCTTTAGGTACTTCACTTGATCTTGATATACTTACAGTTGTATTTACAATTTTTACTACAGAAGCGATATTGAGCTTATTTTTCTATACTCTATTTCTATACTCACTAAGAAATATTAAACTATTTGAATCACTATCAAATCAAGTAATAAAACTTCACAATACAGCCTCACAATATAAAGAATACATAGATAAATATGGTATGTTTGGATTGTTGTTTTTTGTGTTTATGCCATTTTGGATGACTGGACCTGTAGTTGGTATTATCATAGGTGATCTTATGAACTTTAGCCTAGTTAAAAACATCACAATTGTAGCTATTGGTACATTTGTAGCTATTTTTTGCTGGGCAGTGATGATAAAATATTTTATAGAGTATATTCAGGTTTTTATTTAAAATAGCCATAAGGGGTAATTAAGCCCTTATGACCTGTATTAATATATAGGTATTGATACCATAGATAATACAATGATTATTAAAAATAACCTTAGCAAAATTCATCCTTTCAGATAAAATCCACCTTATAAACCCACTAATAAAAAAGGGCAGCTGTAAAGCTACCCTTTTTTAAACCCTTTATCAGCGATGAGTAATTAGTTCATCTAGGATTGAATTTTGCATAAAATATTATAAGAAAATAGAACTTATGTATAACTTAAAACCAAAAAGCAAAGCACAAAAAAAGGGGAAGCTAAATTGCTTCCCCTTTTTATAGATTATCAATTATAGACTAAAGACTAGTAACTATATGTAATAGCTAATCTAATATCTTTAGCTTCTTTTACAGGGTTACCATACATTGCTGCATTTGCAGATGTAATAGTACTCATATCCGTTGGAGCACTACCAACTCCTCCAAATCCATTTGATCCAGTCCAGTCATATGTAATTTTAGTAGCTCTTAAAGACATAGAAAGTGCTTTTGTAAGATTACGATTATAATATGCTTCAACTGCTGTACCACGTGCTGCTAGTTTAGATCCAATCATTGTATCTTCAGCATAAGTAACAGCTCTCCACCATTTACTACCTTGATTCCATTCCAGACCAAATCTAGCATCATCACCTGCAGGCATATTTAATGCAATCCACTCAGAGTGTCCAGTTTGATTATTTGGATCACCTAGCATTTGACCATTTGATACAGATTTAGACTGTGCCCATGATGCAACTAAGTTTGTATCGTCTAAGAAATCATTGATACCTTCACCAATACCATTTGCTTTAAACATTACATTAGCTAATTTTAAATCTCCTACATCTTGGAATGCAGCTGTACTTTGAGCACCTTGTGTTCCATCAGCTTGCGTAAATGTAGTCATACTACCCATTTCAAATCCAATAAAGTTTTTAGCAACTGAATATTGTGTATTTACTGAATATTGACCATCATCATATGGTACAAATATAAATCCAACCATATCTACATTTCCATGTAAATTTGTATCTTCATCTGTCGCATAATCAGCTCCATCACCCTGGAATCTAGATGTAGCATTTGTTAAACCTCTACCCATACAAAGCTTAATCCAACCACCTGTAAGTGGTGTAACTTTATCAAGATTAAATCTAAATGAAGCTCCATCAAACTCTACATTAGTAGCATGTGCTAGTGGTGATTGCTCACCTTCACCTTCTCTTAAGTTAATACCTTGACCACCTGTAGATGGTCTTCTACCAACTGAAGCTGTCCACGATATATCATTTCCTAAGAATGTATCATTTTGGTATAACCAATATGCTTCTTTAACTTTAAGCTCGTTTCCAAGTGCATTTTCATTAGTTACCCAATCAAAATCTGCATATTTACTACCATTTATTTGTGAGTGATTTGCACTGTCTCCATATGCTTTATTATAAGCTAATGTAGATCTGAAAGATACATTTTCACTTGGTGCATATGCCGCTTTTAACCATAATCTATTTGTCATAAGACCATCATTTTTAGACTTAGTCCCACCTGCATGACTATAGTTAATTTTATCAATTGATGTTCTAAAGTTAACAGAGAATTTTAAATTATCTCCATTAGCAAGCATTTTTGCATGATTTGCTTTTTTTGTTGCTTTTTTAGCTAATTTATCAACTTTTGCAATTGATGCTGTGTTTGTACTTAATTGAGATTTTAAAGATGCAATCTCTTGTTTCATTGCTGCTAATTGTGCTGCGATA
>JABJGE010000059.1 GCA_018662405.1 Campylobacteraceae bacterium | reverse complement strand
TTTAATGCTCTATTTGAAAATCTAACTTCTAGTGGTCTTAATTGATTTGATGCAAAAAGTTTAATTTGTTTACCATCTTCATCAATATATTGTTCTTCTAATAATGTAACCTGTGCTATTCTACCAAATGAATCAATTTCAATAATATTTTTATTAGTAGTAATTCTACTAACAATTTCATTCACTTGTGTTATTTTTGTTACAGGTGCTGCATTAGTATTCGTACTATTAGCTACTTGTGGGGCTTGGTTTTTATTATCAACACCAGTAGTAGTTGTTTTAGATGCTACTGCTTGTTGTTGATCATATACTGCTTGCTGTGGCTGTATATATAAAAAGTCATATGCTATAAAAAACACAAATGATAGAATCATTGCTATAAAAATTCGTTTTTGTGAGTCTTGTTTACTTAAATTGTTGTTTTTATTCATTTTTTAAAATTCCAGTTTTTTATAATTAAGTATTGTTTGTTACCAGTGGGTACATACCAATATTTAACATTAATTTTTTTATATTGTATATTGTGTAAATTTACTTTTACTTTAGGATAATCTAATCCACCATTAAATAATTGATTACATTTTAATATTCGTATTATTGTAAAATAAATAGCCTTAAAAAGACTATTCGTTTCAAACTGTTGTATCGAATAAGCAGAGCATGTGGGGTAAAATCTACAACTACCAAAAGATAATAAAGTTAAAAACTTTTGATAAAAAGCCAAGAAGCCTAATATAATCTTTTTTATCACAATTAAACTTTAAATAATTCTAATCTTTTAAAAGCAAAATCAAAATCTTTTTTGATGCCTTTAAAATCTCTGTCATTTATAGCTTCTTTAGCAATAAAAATATAACTACCTTTTTGGATTTTATCTTCGTATTCCAAAAACATAGCTCTTAATCGTCTTTTAGCTCTATTTCTTATAACAGCATTTCCTATCTTTTTAGATGCTACAAATGCTATATTAAAGTGGTTTTCATTAGATTTAAAAAAAGCGACAAAAGAGTGGGTATGCCACTTTTTGCCGCTTTGGTATAATCTGTTAAAATCTTTTTTGGCTTTTAGCCTATGATTTTTGCTTAAACAGCTAATCTCTTTCTACCTTTAGCTCTTCTTCTTTTGATCACTCTTTGACCATTTTTAGTTTTCATTCTGATTCTAAAACCATGAGTTCTTTTTCTTGGTGTGTTATGTGGTTGATAAGTTCTTTTCATATCTTTCCTTTTCTAAAATAAGTGAGCGATTATAGTTAAAATAATCTTAAAATTAGTTTATAATTTACTAACTATTTACGATAACTTCAATTTCACCATTATTTACATCAAAGTAAACTTCATCACCATCATTTATACTTTCTTCAAGAATCATATCTGCTAATCTATCTTCTACAATTTCATATAATGCTCTTTTCAATGGTCTTGCTCCATATACAGGATCATATCCAGCATCTGCAATAAATTTTTTAGCATCTACACTCATAGTTAACTTTATATTTTTATTATCAAGTTTATCAACTATAGATTTAAACATAATATCAACAATATTTGTAATAGCTTCTATTCCTAATTGCTCAAATATAACAATATCATCAAGTCTATTTAAAAATTCTGGTCTGAAATGAGATTTCAATTCATTTAAAACCTCATCTCTTCTTTCTGTCTTATCATTAATAGAAATAATTTTAGAACTTCCAATATTTGATGTAAGAATAATGATTGTATTTTTAAAGTCAACTGTAACACCTTTGTTATCAGTTAGTCTTCCATCATCAAGAACTTGCAATAATATATTAAATACATCAGGATGTGCTTTTTCTATTTCATCGAATAAAATAACTGAATATGGTTTTCTTCTAACAGCCTCAGTTAATTGACCACCCTCTTCATATCCTACATATCCTGGAGCTGCTCCTACTAATCTACTTGCACTATGCTTCTCCATATACTCAGACATATCAAATCTAACTAAAGATTTTGGATCATCAAATAAGAACTTAGCTAATGTTTTAGCTGCTTCTGTTTTACCAACTCCTGTAGGTCCTAAAAACATAAAACTACCAATAGGTCTAGTATCATCACTTAAACCTGCTTTATTTCTTTTAATAGCTCTACTTATTGCTTTTAATGCTTCATCTTGTCCAATTACATCTTCCTTTAATACATTTTCAACTTGTAATATTTTTTGCTTTTCACTACTAAGCATTTTATTTACAGGAATACCAGTCCATCTTGATACAATTGAAGCAATAGAATCCTCATCTACAAAGTTTTTAAGTAAAGTTCCTGATTCTGTCATTTTTAACCATTTTTCTTCATTTTCTAAAATTTGCTTCTCTAATTGTGGAATTTGTCCATATTCTATAGATGCAGCTTCTTCAAAATTAGATTCTCGTTTTGCTTTTTCTGCTTTAACTTTTAATTGTTCTATTTCAACTTTTATATTTGATACTGCATTAAAAGTTTCTTTTTCATTTTGAAATTGTGTTTCTAAATTTCTTTTATTTTCTTTTAGATTAGATAACTCCTCTTCAATCTCTTCTAGTCTTGCTTTATTCTTGTTACCCTGTTCCATCTTTAATGCTTCTTTTTCAACTTCAAGTGTACTAATTGCTCTTTTTACCTTACTTAGAACTGTTGGTTCAGATTCAATTTGCATTTTTAATTCAGCAGCAGCCTCATCTATAAGATCTATTGCTTTATCTGGTAGAAATCTATCTGTAATATATCTATTAGATAATTTTGCTGCACTTACTAATGCACTATCATTGATTGTTACATTATGATGTGTTTCAAGCTTTTCTTTTATTCCTCTTAATATTTGAAGTGCTTCATTTACAGTTGGCTCATCAACATTTACAGGCTGAAATCTTCTTTGCATTGCTGTATCTTTTTCAAAATACTTTCTATATTCTTTAAGTGTAGTTGCTCCAATAGTATGTAATTCACCTCTTGCAAGTGATGGCTTTAATATATTAGCAGCATCCATACTACCTTCAGAAGCACCTGCACCTATAATAGTATGTATCTCATCTATAAATAGTATTACATTACCAGCTTTCTTTACTTCATCTATTACAGCTTTTAATCTTTCTTCAAATTCACCTCTATATTTTGCTCCTGCAATTAACGCACTCATATCTAAACTAATCACTTTTTTATGTGCTAATGATGTTGGTACATCACCACTTACAATTTTTTGTGCTAAGCCTTCTGCAATTGCAGTTTTACCTGTACCTGGTTCACCAAGTAAAATAGGATTATTTTTTGTTTTTCTAATTAGTATTTGCATCATACGAGTAATTTGTTCATCTCTACCTATTACAGGATCTAATTCACCATCAATCGCTTTTTGATTTAAGTTTATTCCATATTTTTCTAAAGCTTCAAGATTTTCATCAGCACTTGCACTATCAACAGCTGCTCCACCTCTCATAGCTTCAAGATTTTTCTTTACCTCTACTAAATCTACATACTTACCTAATACATTTTTAAAAACTTCATTATCTAAATTTGCAATAATAAATGTATCAACAGCTATAAAAGTATCTCCACTTGATGCCATTAGCCCATCAGCTTTTTCTAAAGCACTTATTAAATTTCTACTTATTACAATATTTTCTTTCGTTACAGAAGATGAACTTGGTAATTTATTTGCATAAGACTTAGCCTCAAGTTCAATAGCACTTTTATCTATATTTAGTTTATTCAATAATTGATTTAATACTGAATTTGTATTAGTTAATAATCCCCATATAATATGAATAATATCTACTTCCTGATTTTTATTATGTAAAGCAAGACTTAATCCTGATTCAATTGTTTCATTTAATTGATTTGTTAGTTTTTCAAATATTTTATTACTCATTTAAATTTCCTTAATTTTATATAATTAGCACTCATTTATATCAAGTGCTAATATTATTATAGCACTTGAGTCAATCTTTGTCAAGTTATTCGTATAAAATATATGATTATTTATATTAAATCATATT
>JABJGE010000055.1 GCA_018662405.1 Campylobacteraceae bacterium | reverse complement strand
TCCAAGAACATTTGGATTTACTTTAGGATATGATTTCTAATGGAAATTTCCGTAGATATTAGTCTATATCCTTTACAAGAAGGATATGAAAAACCAATATTAGCCTTTATAGATTCTCTTGAAAAAGAGGACTCTATAGATGTAGTACGTAATGAATTAAGTACGCAAATACATGGTAATTATCATATTATAATGAAATTACTTGAAAAGGAAGTATTTTCTGTTTTTACAGAAATACCACATTCAATATTTGTTATGAAATTTATAGGTAACAACAGAAAAGGTATTTTATAAAATGAATTTTGATTTAGAGACAATACTTAATTCTTTCTCTCTAATGTCCAAATGGGAAATAATTGCAGTATTATTTGGTATTGCGTATATTATTTTAGCAGCAAAAGAATCACTATGGGCGTGGTTCTTTGCCTTCTTTGGTACACTGATTTATACTATTATTTTTTGGGAAGGACAACTTCTTTCTTCAGCAATATTAAATTTCTATTATATGATTATGGCATTTTATGGTTATTTCATGTGGCGTAAACATGAAGAAGAAAACGATAATATTATAATTCATTCTACCTCTTTATCTTTTCACTCTAAAGTAATTATAATTGGAACAATTATTACAATAATAATTGGATATTTTATGACTAAAAATACACAAACACAATTACCTTATTTAGATGCATTTGTAATGGTATTTTCTGTAATTACAACATGGATGTTAGCACATAAAATACTTGAAAATTGGTTATATTGGATAGTTATTGATAGTGCAGCTGTTATATTATATTGGAAATCAGGATATTATGTCACTATAATTTTATTTATACTATATATAATTTTAGCATTTTATGGATACTTTAAATGGTATAAAATTAAAAATTCAAATCTAAACGAAATATAATATATGAGGATTTTATTTTTAATTACAATACTTAGTATTTTTTTAATTGCCAATGAAATCAAACCTACATTAACTATATATACTTATGATTCATTTACATCTCCATGGGGTCCTGCACCTAAAATAAAACAAGCTTTCGAAAAAGATAATAATTGTACTTTAAAATTTATAGGAATATCTAGCTCTATTGGTGCTTTACGTAAAATACAACTAGAGGGTAAAAAAACAAAAGCAGATATATTATTAGGACTTGATACTAGTATTGCCGAAGTTGCTAAAGATACAAATTTATTTATCGAACATACATTAAATATTACAAATCTAAATTTACCAATAAAATATGAAGATAATATTTTTGTACCTTTTGATTATAGTTATTTTGCATTCGTATACAATGAAAATAATCTTAAGAACATACCCCATTCTTTTGAAGATTTAATTAATATGCCAAAAAACTTTAAGATTGTTATACAAGATCCTAGATCTTCTACTGCTGGACTAGGACTATTGTTATGGATTAAATCTATATATGGTGAAAATGCATCAAACTATTGGAAACAATTATCTCCATATATACTAACTATTACAAAAGGATGGTCTGAATCATATGGATTATTTTTAAAAGGTGAAGCAGATATGGTTTTAAGCTATACAACATCACCAGCATATCATATAATTGAAGAAAATCTAACAAATATAAAAGCTAGTTCATTTAAAAATGGGCATTATGGACAAATAGAAGTGGCTGCAATATTAAAATCATCAAAACAAAAAGTATTAGCTAAAAAATTTTTATCTTTTATGCATACCAAAACATTTGCAGATATTATACCAACATCAAATTGGGTATATCCTGTTACAAATATAAGTAATGAACTTAAAAATCCATTTAAAAACTTATATAAACCATCACATATGATACTAACAAATGGAAAAATAGTACAACAAAATAGAAAAGATATAATAAATGAATGGCTTAATGCCATACAAAAATAACTATGGTAAAAGATATATTAAGATTTAAAAACTCAATATTATCAGGAAGCCTTATAATAATAAGTTTATTTTTATTTATCTTAATTTTATTTATTACTTTATATAACGCTCAAAATGCTGACTTTACAATACAATTTGATAGTAGAATGTATCAACTATTAAAATTTACAATATATCAAGCTTTTTTATCTACCACTCTTTCTTTATTAGTTGGATTATTGCTTGCTTGGAGTTTAGCTCATCAATCACAATTTAAAGGAAGAAAAGTATTAATAACATTATTTTCTTCATCTATTGTATTGCCAACAATTGTAGTAGTATTTGGAATAATAGGAATATTTGGACGAAATGGATATTTTAACCAAATTAATTTATTTCTTTTTGATATTTCTTTTGGGTCATATCTATATGGATTAAGTGGAATATTGATAGCTCATGTATATCTTAATGCTTCTTTTGCTGCTAGATCTTTACTTCAAAGTTTTGAATCTATTCCAAAAGAAAAATATAAATTGTCCAAAAGCTTAAACTTCTCAATTTTTAAAAGGTTTTATTATGTGGAATATCCTGCTATCAAATCAACATTAATGAGTATTGGTTCAACTATTTTTCTTCTATGTTTTACTTCATTTGCAGTAGTTTTACTCTTAGGTGGCTCACCATCTTATAATACTTTGGAAGTTGCAATATATGAAGCAGTAAAGCTTGACTTTGATATTACATTAGCCATAAAATTAGCATTTATTCAGATTACTATATCTGCAATACTTGTCATTATCTCATCTAGTTTCCAAATTGTAGTATCAAACCTTAAAGCTAGTTCTAATATTATTTTTTGGAAAGACTCTAAAACAGTACAGCTTATTCAATGGTTTATAATTATAGTATTTAGCTTTTTTTTCATTCTACCTTTAATTGTTATTATAATTGATGGAATAGGTTCAAATTTTTTACAAATATTAAAAGACACTCTATTTATAAAATCATTGTATACTTCTATATTTATAGCTACAATTTCAAGTATAATTACAGGAATAATAGCCATTATATTAAGTGCTACAATGCGAAATTTTACGATAAGAACACGTTTATCAAATAAATATATTTCTAAGTTTTTAAATTTAATTTTCTTATTTTTTTCTAATATATATTTAGCAGTACCATCTTTGGTTATGGGCTTAGGATTTTTTATAATGTCTCAAACTTATGCTGGTTCTGAATTTATTTGGACAATTTCAGCATTAATTACAGCTAACATTCTAATGTCTTTACCCTTTGCAATAGCTATCATAAATCCTTTAATGCAAAAAACAGCAAAAAGATATGATAAGTTATCTTTTTCTTTAGGGTTAACCACATTACAGCGTTGGACTTATGTGGAATATCCATACATTAAACCATCGTTAGGTTATGTTTTTGCATTGTCATTTTGTTTTTCTCTAGGGGATTTAGGTATCATATCTTTATTTGGGTCAGATGAGTTTACAACATTACCATGGTATTTATATCAACTTATGGGATCTTATCGATCAACAGATGCAGCTGGAGTAGCACTTATATTATTAATTTTAGTACTTACTGTCTTTATCTTATTACCAAAGCTATTTAGGAATAAAATTGTTAAAAATAACTAATTTACAATACAAATATAAAAATACAGAAACTATTTATACTTATAATTTAAAAGTTAAACCTAAAGAAATTGTTGCTATTCTAGGAGAAAGTGGCAGTGGAAAATCTACATTACTTGATTTAATATCAGGATTTTTAGAACCTGATTCAGGAAGTATTATTTTCAATGATAAGGAAATCAACCCTTTACCTATAGAACAACGTCCTATAAGTATATTATTTCAAAATAACAACCTCTTTGAACATCTAAACGTAGAAAAAAATATATTACTTGGAATAAGTAAGCACAAAGACAATATAAAAAAAAATATACAAATTAACTCTATTCTAAAAAAAGTAAATTTAGAATCATATAAAGATAAATTAGCCTTGGAGCTTTCAGGTGGACAACAACAACGTGTTGCATTAGCTAGAGTACTTATAAGAAAAGAACCTATACTATTACTTGATGAACCTTTTAGTGGACTAGATGAAAAAACACGCTTTGATATGTTAGATTTAGTTCGCCAAATAGTTTTAGAAAATAATTTACATCTTATTATGGTTACACATGAAATTGAAGATTGCAAAAGAATTGCAGATCATATATATATCATGAAAAATAATATACTAGAAGAACAATGATAGAATTAATTAAAAAACATAATTTCTTTAAAGATACAGTTATTAAATCAATTAATCTTTTTGAAAATCAAGGATATTGCAACGACAACTATCTAATTACTTGCGAGAATGAAAAATATATTTTACGTAAACTATTAAAAAATGATATTAACAGAGACTTTGAATACAAAGTCTCTAAATTAGCTTTTAAAATAAATATATCTCCAGAGCCTTTATTATTTGAGAAAGATAATTCTTTCATGTTATTTGAATTTATAGAAGGTGTACATAAAAATAATTTAGAAACTAATGATTTAACCTTATTAGCTAAAGCATTACAAAGTCTACATAATATTAAAATAGGCTCTCATCCCATAAAGCTTGATATAAAATCAAATACAAATCAAATTAAAAATGCTTTTGAAACAATATCTAAATATCCAAACGAATATGTTCTTTGTCATAGTGATTTAAACTCTCAGAATATTTTATTTATAAAAAATAAAGTTAAATTAATTGATTGGGAATATGCTGGTGTTATGGATAGATATTTTGATTTTGCTTCCATTATAATAGAATTTAATCTAAATAAAGAAGAAGAGAATATATTTCTATTAGCATATGATCAAAATATACAAATACAGCAAGATAAACTTACTGCATATAAACATATCTATAAAATATTATGCCAAGAGTGGTTTAAAGATAATAAAAAAGCTTAATAAATTTAAGCCTTTTTAATTAATACTACACCAGATTCTATATGCTTAGAAAATGCAAACTGATCAAATAATGCAAAATTTTTAATTTCATGAGTTTTTGTCAACTCTTCTAAATCCCTATGTAATGTTTCTGGATTACAAGATATATAAATAATCTGTTCAAATTGTTTTGATAATTCTCTAGTTGTATCATCTAGTCCAGCTCTTGGTGGATCCATAAATATAGTTGAAAAATTATAACTATCAAGATTTACATCTTCTTGCTTTAATCTTCTATATTCTCTCACACCAGTTCTAGCTTCAACAAACTCTTCACTAGACATTCTAATAAATTTAATATTATCAACATCATTTAATGTGCAGTTTACCTTTGCTGATCTTATTGATGTTTTAGAAATTTCTGTCGCCAATACATTATTGAAAACTTTTGATAAAGGGATTGTAAAATTCCCACCACCGCAATATAATTCACATAGATCATCTTTGCCTTCTATATTGTTAAGTACCCATTCAATCATTTTTTCATTTACTTTTTGATTTGGTTGAGTAAATCCACCCTCTTGATATTTAAATTGAAACTCTGTATTATTTATAGTTAATTTTTCATCAATTGTATCAATATCAAGGATAACTTTTTGTTTTCTACTTCGTCCTATAATTTTGATATTTAGTCTATCTTGTAATATTCTAGCTTCAGACTCCCAAGACTCATCTAGTTTTCTATGATATATTAATGTAACAAGCATATCTCCACTTGTACTTCCTAAAAATTCAATCATGAATAACTTTCTATTTAATTGATCGTTGTTTTGCAAATCAACTAAAAGTTTATCCATTAATGATGCAATATGATCACTAACTATACTACAACTATCAATTGATAATAATTTTCTATTAATATCATTCATTGCATAAGATATTTTTCCCATCTTATGAAATATTCTAAATTCTGCACGATTTCTAAAAGCACCATCAGCACTCTTAATTACTTCAAGTGGTTTTGTATAAAAATTCTCAAATCTTGATTGTTCTTTACTTATTTTATATTCTAGTTGTTCATCGTAACTCATACCACCTAAATTACAACTACCACATCGTTCATGATCTAGTGTTGGTTGAAAATATTTACATTCCATGCTAATCCTATATTGTTAATTATTGTGCTATTATACCAAATGCAAAATGAATCCCTAAAGTCACAATTAAATAGTTTTTTAAATTGTGATCTAAAATCACTATATCCACTAGCAAGAAGTATGAAAAGAGAATTATACTTTTTTGTAGGTCCCACAAATAGTGGAAAAACATATCAAGCAATGAACGAATTAAAAAAAGCTAATACAGGTGTATATTTAGCACCACTTCGTCTTTTAGCTCTTGAAAATTATGAGAATTTACAATCTTATGGAATTGAAGCTTCCTTAGTTACAGGGGAAGAACAAATATTTGATGAAGATGCTGCACACCTATGCAGTACAATTGAAATGTTAGACTTTAATATGGATACTGATGTCTGTGTAATAGATGAAGTTCAAATGTTAGCTGATGAAGATAGAGGTTGGGCTTGGGTAAATGCTATTCTTGGAGCACCAGCTAAAAAAGTCATAATGACAGGTAGTGTTAATGCTCTTGATTCTATTAAAAAGATAGCTTCGTATTTAGATGAAGAACTAACTGTTAAAAAGTTTCAAAGAAAAACTCCTCTTGATCTATTATCTCAAGCAACTCCACTTAAAGAGATACAAAAAGGTACAGCATTAATAGCTTTCTCTAGAAAAGATGTATTAATGTATAAATCTAAACTTCAAAAATTTCATAAGGTATCCATATTATATGGTAACCTTAGTCCAGAAGTAAGACGAGAAGAAGCTAGAAGATTTAGAGAAGGGGAAACAGATATTTTAGTAGCAACAGATGCGATTGCTATGGGATTAAACTTACCAATTAAAACAATTTTATTTACCACAGATACAAAATTTGATGGTATAGAGACTAGGTTTTTAAAAACTACAGAAATTGTCCAAATAGCTGGACGGGCGGGTAGATATGGTTTTCATGAAGCTGGACATATTGGAGCTATTAAGCCATCAATATTAAAAAATATTCATGAAATATATAATCAAAGTATAAAAACTATAAAACCACCTTTTAAAGTAAAAGCTAGCAATACACAATTAGATCAATTATCTCAACTATTAAAAACGCATAGTTTAAATAAGATTCTAGATTTCTATGCAAAAAATATGTATTTTTCTGGACCATTTAGAGCAACTAATATAAGTAGTATGATTGAAACTTCAAAAATTGTAGAAAGTCATCATCAGTACCTAACACTAGAACAAAAATATATATTATCTCAAGCACCTATTAATACAAGGTCACCACTTATTCTAAGTGGTTTTAAATTTTATCTTTCATCTATATCTGCTAGAAAAGAGATTACATATAAACTATCAATTAATATTAATAAACCTGCAACAACTCAGCTAGAATTATTAAAAGCAGAAGATGAAGTAAAAAAAATTAGTCTATATTTATGGCTTAGTTACAAACTTCCTGATATATTTACAGATGAGATGAAAGCTAGAGATTTAAGAACTAAAGTGAATTTATATATTGAGAAATCACTCAAAAATAATAAAGCATTAAAAAGAGATGATAGTCATAATAGAAGAAGAAATTCTAATAATAAATACTCAAAAGATGATAGAAGTAATTCTAGAAGATCAAGAAACTCTAGAAATCCTCATGATTTTAAAGATGATAGACCAAAAAGATCTAGATCTAGAAAATCAAGAGATGAAAAGAGTGAAAATAAAAAACATCACTCAATGAGAGATAAAAAGTATTAATTTTATCTCTTAGTTATTTGGATTAAAACCTTCAAGACCAGATTCAGGAGTTGAGTTATCTTCTCTTGCCGTTAATTCTTTATCAATCTCATCTTTATATTTTTCTTGATATGTCATCATTTCAACTCTAAGTTCTTGCATATGTACAGGATTTGAGTCTTCTGCTGCACTCCAAACTACCTCAATGTCATTTCCATATTCAGCACCCATTTCAGATACTTTTTCCGAGAAAGCTTCTAGGTTTTCACATCTTACAGTTACAGGCTCTAAAGTATCAGTAAGGTCGATACACCAACCACCTATTCCATTATTTTTTAATACTGCTTCAAATTTTACACCAGCCAAAGTAAATCCTTATTATTTTATTTTTGTATTATATCAAACCAAACTGTTTAATAAATTGATCTGAGATATCTAAAATACCTCTTTTTCTTAAATCTTCAATCACTGACTCTGTACAAATTACATCATCTGGCCATCTTCTTTGAAAGTTATCTAATTTATTTTTATTTGTAGCATCTATACCTATAGTATGACCCTCAATAAATATATCTCTATTAGAATCAATATTATTTACAACTCTCCATAAAAGCATATATAAGTTATCTAAATCATTATTTTTTTCATCAACTATTACAAGAATTTTAATATTTTTAAATAATGTTTGTAACTCTTTAAATAATTCTTTTTGTGATCTTTCTTTATTCACAGTTACTATACAAATAGGATTTTTAGTATCTAGATAATATTGCTTTAGGTCTACTACATTTGAATCAATTTTTTTGATCTTTTTTAGAAGTTTTTCATCTTCTTTTATTTTAATACCAAGTTCGTTTACCTCATCGCCAGTACAATCTAATCCCATTTTTCCACCAAGTGCAAATCTAGGACTTGAATGATCTAGTGCATCTACTACACCTTTTGTAATTAATAACTCTTCAACATCAAGTCTATTTAGTATCCATTTTGTAATTGCTTCATCATCATCTAGTTCAGGAGCATCTGCACCTACAAAAATAGCATGCTTAACAAAACTCATTTGTCCTACACCCCAAAATGCATGCATCATTTGTTGTGCATGCCCTGGATATGATACATTTATTTTTGCTAAAATAAGATTATGGAATACTCCATTTTCTGGCATATAATAATCAATTAAATCTGGTGCTGTAGTTTTAAGTAATGGTAAGAATATTCGCTCTGTCGCATATCCCATATACTTATCTTCTAGTGGTGGCTTTCCTACAACAGTAGCTGCAAAGATTGGATCTTTTTTACTTGTAATACAAGTTACATCCATCATTGGGTATTCTTCTTCTAAAGTATAATATCCAGTATGGTCACCAAATGGCCCCTCTATTTTAATAATATCTGGATCTACAAAACCTTCTATTACATAATCCACATCATGTGGCACATAGATATCATTTGTAATTGATTTTACTAGTCTTGCATTATCTTTTTTTACAAATCCATAAAGAAGTAATTCAAATACTCCAATAGGAAGTGGTGCTTGACCACACCATATGTACATAGGATCTCCACCAATACCAATAGAGACTGGCATTTTTTTGCCAGCTTTTTTATACTCATGAAAGAAATGATTTGAATCTTTATGAATTTGCCAATGCATTCCAAGTTGACCATCGTTGTATACTTGAAGTCTATACATTCCAACATTTTGCATTTTTCCATCAAGAGATTCTGTATAAACTTGTCCCATTGTAATAAATGGTCCAGCATCTTGTTCCCAAGTAGTCAATACAGGTAAATCACTTAACTTTGCATCGTCACCAAGTTTTATAACCTGCTGACATTCACCTTTATATTTTAATTTTTTAGGTGGTACGTTTTTAAGTCCAAAAAGCTTTCCGAACATCTCTAGTTTTCCAGATAAACCCTTTGGTGGTTTCATCTTTAAAAGTTCTTCAATTTCACCAGCAATTTTATTTGCATCTCCAATTAAAAGTTCAACAGCTTTAGCAGAACAAAAGACATTCATTAAGACAGGTGTATCAAAAGTTTTGTCATTTTCTTTATCTATTGGATTTGTGAATAATATTGCACGACTATCTTCTTGCTTTACTTCTACATATGCTATGTGAGGTATTTCAAGATTTATATCAAGTGGTTCGTCAATGATTTTAAGTAAATCATGTTTCTTTAGTAGTTCTATTGTTTTTTCTAAATTCATAGATAAATTTTATCTAGTTTCGGCTTATTTCTAGCCTTTATTTAAATATTCCTAGTTGTTTATTCTTTTTTATTTTATTATACTTTTTAACTAGTCCATGCATAGAAATATATACACCCTTTTTACTTTTAGCATTTAAAAATCCTACGGCTATACTAAGATTAGAAATGCCCTCAGTTTCATCAATAGATACAGGCAGCATAGCACCTGTAAATATGATCTGTTTATCTTTAAGTCTTTTAGATATATATTTAGCACTTACATCCATTGTATCTGTACCATGAATAACAATTATTTTTTTGTACTTTGAATTTTCAATTGTATTAAGAAGTAATTTTCTATCATCTCTATTAAATTCTAATGAATCTTTATAAATTATTCCTTTTACTTTTATGATTGATTTAAAAGCTTTTTTAATTATCTTTTTGAGATTTTTAGATGAATTTGGAATTCTTAATTCTCCACTAATCTCATCATATACTTTATTAAAAGTACCACCAGTATTGATAATTAAAATATCCTCAATATTATTCATGCTCTTTTCCTCTTAGATATAGAATTCTATATACCATTGGTACATAATATAAATTTAAAACAGTTGCCCAGAGTATTCCAAATCCTAATGATACTGCCATTGGTTGAAGAATTAAAGATTGTCCAGATGCAAAGAATATTAATGTACTTAATCCTAGAATAGTTGTCAATGATGTTAATAAAATTGGTCTTAGTCTTAATAATGCTAACTCTTTTAACTCTTCAATGTTTTTTGCTTTTTTAATAAAATCCATCATAATAATACCATCATTTACTATTACACCAGCAAGTCCTACTAGTCCAATAAGTCCAGGCATAGTTAAATTAAGTCCCATAACAAAATGACCAATTAAAACACCTAAAATTGATAAAGGAATTGTACTTAATATTATAAGTGATTTTACCATTGAATCAAACATCCAAACTAAAGATATAAAAATTAAAATTAGAGCTATTACAAAAGCTTGTCCCATCTCTTTTTTAACTTTTTCATTTTCTTGCTGTTCACCTTTAACTTCAAGATTTACAGATTTTTTTAATTCTTCCAAAGTCACTTCAAGTTTACTATAAACTTCTTCACTAGTTATATCATTTAGACTTGCTGTTACACTTGTAATGGCTACCCCATTTTCTTTAAATATTTGAGATAGTGAAGATTTAGTATTAAAGCTTACAATATCTACTAATGATACTTTTGCTTCTCTATTGGGAATAGTTATTTGAAATATTTCTAATGATTTTTGAACATCTTTATTTTTAGATACAAATACAATATCTACTAAACCACTATCATCGTACATCTTTGAAAATGCTCCTTTAAAATAAAATGGTTTTAAAGTATTAATAATGTACTGTTCTGTAAATCCTAAACTTTGACCATAACTATTTACAGAAAATTTAAGATCTAAATTACCAACTAATCTATCATCTGTAATATTTGTAACTCCATCTATCTTAGCAAGATTATTTTTTAATAATTTTATTGAGGCTAAAAGCTTTTGTTCATCATCTGAACTTAATGCTAATTCTATATCATACTTTACTATTCCCGCTCCAGGAACATAAACATTTAACTCATCATAGTTTTTACTTAATATATCATCTTTTAACACATCTCTTATTTGTGAGGCTATATCTTTTGCACTTTGTATTCTTGTCATATCTGTATTATCATATTTTGGACTTAGATATGGATTTATATATTTATCAAAGAAGTTTAAAGCAGCTCTCTCTTGTAGGTTTATAAATATATGAAAATAAAATTCTTCATTTTGTGGTAATTGCTTTCCGTCTAATTTCATACCAATTACTGAGCTAATTGAATCTATTTCATTTCCAAGTTTAAAATTATTTAAAAGTTTTTGTTCAAGTTTTTTTACCTCTTGCTCTGTTTCTTCTATATCATGTCCAACACCAACAGATCCTGTCACATAAACTTGTGTTGTGTCAAATTCTGGCATAAATTCAAACTTTAATATTTGAGCCATTGTAAAAGTACTGACGATAATAAATGAAACTAAACCAACAAGAGCAATATATTTCCACTTTAAAACAAAAGTTAAAATACTTTTATATAATTTTTTATTCCATTCCCAAATAGATTCACTTTTATTGTCTTTTTTATTTAATTTAAATGAGTGTTTTGCATGAAGTGGTAAAAAGAAAAATGCTTCAACTAAAGAACTTAAAAGTAATACAGAAATCATAATTGGTAGTATCTTCATAAATACCCCAACTTCTCCTGTCATAAGAAGTATTGGTAAAAATGCAAATATTGTAGTGGCAGTTGCAGTTAAAACTGCTGGATACATCTCAACTGCACCATCTAATGCCGCAGTCATTTTATCTTTACCCATCTCTAAATGTCTATATATATTTTCACCAACAACAATGGCTTCATCTACTAACATACCAAGTGCCAATAAAGCACCAAGAAGAGAAAGCATATTTAAACTATATCCAAGTTGTTGGGCACTTACTAACCCTATCATAAAACTAGTAGGAATTCCAACAGCAACAACAAAGGCAATTCGTACATTTATAAATAAAAATAGTGCTAAAGATAATAAAAATACTCCAAATAATATATTTGAAACAACAGTATTAAGTCTATTTTTAATCCAAACCGAAGTATCCGTATATGTATCAAACTTTACATCTGTAAAGTTTTCTTGTTCCTCTTTTAATATTTCTTTTATCTGCTTTACTAAAGATATACTATCCCCATTTTTACCTTTATTAATACCAATTGACATATCAGTAGAACCATTAAAATGTGATATATTTGCAGTATCCCCAAGCTTGTATTCAATTGTAGCAATATCTTTTAAATACATTATTTTGTCTGAAAACTTTAATATCATATTATTTAATTTATATAGATCTTTTTCACCATTTTGGCTACTTAAATAATAATGTGTTCCCTTGTCTTTTATAATTCCTGCTGGAAAGATTGAACTAATTTGAGATAATGTATTTATTACTTGTGTTCTATCTAAATTATAAGCTTCTATTTTTTCATCATTAAATGTGATAATGAGTTCTTTATCACTATCTCCCCAAATAGTCACATCACTCAAATCTCCAAGGGTATTTATTCTAGACTTTAATACCTTAGCAATTTGAAGTAATTCTTCTTTTGTTTTATCACCAAAAATAGCTACTGTAATAAGAGGAAATGAATTTACTACCTCTTTTACAATTGGTTCATCCATATCTGTAGGAAAATTTGTTTTTGTTTTTGAAATGATATCTTTAACATCATCTACAATGTCATTTATCTCATAGCCACTTTTTAAATCTACTTTTATATTAAAGAATCCAGTTTTTACTACTGTAGATATGGTATCTATTTCACTTAAACTTTTTAGTTCATCTTCTATTTCTTTAACGGCTAACTTATCAAGAATATCACTACTAGATCCTGCATAGCTACCTGTAATACTAATTGCATCAAGTGATGATGGAGGAAAAATCTCTTTTGGTATTTTAAAATATGAGAATACTGCTAAAATAAATATAAAAAATAGAAGAAGATAATTTAATATTGGTTTTTCTAATCCAAATTTTATAATTGATTTTATCAAAGTTTATCCCCTAAAAGTTTGGATTAAATCCAAAATCAGGTGTTCCCCCAGTATCAAAACCACCACCAAAATCCATTCCTCCACTAGAGAAAGCTGGATCCATATGACCATGCTGGGCTGATGTATTTCGAAGTTTCATAATGTCATTTTTAATATCAATATGTGCAGGACATACCATACTACAGTTCCCACATAAAGTACAATCCCAAACACCATTTGTCTGAATACTATCTATATGTTCTTTTACATCACTTTCTTTTTTATCATTGATATATCTAAATGCTCTAGTTAGGGCAAATGGTCCTAAAAAATCTGGATTAACTTCATATACAGGACATGAAGAAAAACAACTATGACATAAAATACAATTACTTTGAATATCAATAATCTTTTCATCTTCTGGTAATATTGTAACTTCTTGATGATTTGATAAATACCCTGTAGCATTATTTAGAAATTTTTCTTCATAACTCATATCTACAACTAAATCTCTAATAACTTTTGTATTTTTTAATGGCTGAATATCATCTTCATTTTTACACATTGTTGTACAAGCTAATTTTTCAACTCCATTTACAACAACAGCACAAGATCCACAAACACCACTTTTACAACCAGACCTAAATGTAAGCTCTTGATTTTGCGTTGCTTTTATGTTTATAAGTGCAGATAAGATAGTATCCACTTTATCTTCTAAAGAATACTCTTTATCTATAATTTTAAGATTCATCATCACTCCTAAAGTGCGCGCCACAAGATTGTGATCTATTTAATGCATTTGTAATTATCACTTTTGAAATTTCTAAAGTATTTTGTAACTCTATAAACTCTACTAATGCTTTATTGTAAATTTTACTTTTATCTTCAATACCTGTATTGTCATATTGATTTAATAGATGAATATGTTCTTCTAGAGCATCAATTAAGCCATCATTATTTCTAAATAATCCTACATCCTTAAACATCATCTTGGCTAAATTAGATTTTATAGTATATAGGTTTTCATTTACTTCCATATTGAAAATATTATCAATTCTTTGAGTATCACTTACTTGTATATCATTTATACTTTTATATTCATAGTTATCATTTATACTAGCTGCATTTTTCCCAGCTATTTTTCCAAAAGTAACAATTTCTAAAAGAGAATTTCCACCTAATCTATTCGCACCATGAATACTTGCATCAGCACATTCCCCAACTGCAAAAAGATTTTTAATATTTGTTTGACAATTAATATCAGTTTTTATTCCACCCATGCTATAGTGAGCAGCAGGAGTAATTGGAAGTAATTCATCTTCAAGTTTAATATCCGCAAACTTCATTGCTAAATCTCTTTCTTGAGGCATAGTTTCCATAATTTTTTCTAAACCTAAATGTCTTAAATCTAAATATACGGTATCCCCATAAACTATTTTCTTATAAATTTCTCTTGCTACAACATCTCTTGGTTTTAATTCATCAACAAAACGGTTGCCATATTGATCAACTAAGTAACCACCTTCACCTCTTGCAGATTCACTAATAAGTATAGAATTACCCAACATAGAAGTTGGATGAAACTGTACAAATTCAAGATTTGATACTTCAACTCCATATTTTAATGCAACAGCTATACCATCTCCTGTAGAAGCATATGAATTTGTCGTATGTCCACTATATATTGAACCATATCCTCCTGTTGCCATAATTACAGTTTTGGCTAAAATTTCTACAACTTCACTTGTATTTATATTTAAAGCTGTAATCCCTTTAATAGTTTCATCTTCAATAATAAAACTTAAAAGCATATGCTCATTGATAAAGGTGATCTCATTTTTAATACAAGTATCATAGAGAGTATGAAGTATTTTTAATCCTGTATAATCACTACTATAACATGCTCTAGGACTTGAAGCACCACCTAATGGTCTTTGTTTTATTTTACCTTCTTTAGTTCTAGAAAATGGAACTCCTATCTCATCAAGCCAATTAATAGTATAAGGAGCTAAATTACACATCAAAGATATTGTTTCTTTACATCCAAGACCATGTGATGATTTTAAAGTGTCATCAACATGACTAGCAATATCATTAGCATCAACTGCTCTATTTATTCCACCTTGAGCTTGAGCTGTTTGAGAATGAGTTGGAAATGTTTTTGATAAAACTGTTACATTTGCACCATGTTCTTTTGCACTAAGAGCAGCTGTCAATCCAGCTCCTCCACTTCCTATAACTAAAACATCTAATACTTGACTGTTGTTCATATATTCCTATCCATTAATATAGTTTTTTATATTATTTATAATACCATCTACTAATCTAACTCGTGCCTCTTTTGAAGCCCAAGCAATATGAGGAGTAAACAATATTCTATTTTTATTATTTATTTTTAATAGTGGTGAGTTTTTTTCAATTGGTTCTTTTGATACAACATCTGTAGCAAAATAGATTTCTCTTTTATCTAATTCTTCTGATATATCTTGTTCATTTACAATCCCACCACGGCCTAAATTCAATAGTATTGCTTTATCTTTAATCTGTGATAAATTTGATTGATTAATTAAATTTAATGTTTGTTCATTTAAAGGAGAATGAATTGATATTACATCCGATGTAGATAATAAAGTTTCTAAATCTACTTGTGAATATATATCATTTACATTTTTTCCACTTGTTGAATAGTATTGTACCTTACATCCCAAAGCAGAAGCTATATTTGCCACCTGCTCTCCAATAGAGCCTAATCCAATTATTCCCCAAGTTTTATTTTCTAAATCATAAAATGGCTTATCTAAATGGGTAAAAATATCACTATTTTCCCATCCTTTATTTTTTACATAATTATCATAATAAGATATTTGATTTATAAATTGTAATGCAAATGATAAAGTTAACTGAGCAACACTAGCTGTTGAGTATCCAGCTACATTTTTCACTATTATGTCTTTTTGACTTGCGTATTCTAAATCAATATTATTCATACCAGTAGCAGCTACACATATTAATTTAATATTACTATTATCCATAATATCTTTATTAATCACTACTTTATTTGTAATAATAATATCTGCATCTTTTACTCTGTCTAAAGTTTCATATTCTTTTGTAGAGTCATAATAAAATACTTCTCCAGACTTACTAAACTCACTTAGACAAATATCATCACCTAATGTTTTTCTATCTAAAAATACTATTTTCATCTATTATCCAAATCAATTGACTTAGCCATTCCACCTTTAAGTTTTTCCATTACATCAAGCATACCATCTGCAAGATATTTTGCTTCAATTCCAATAGAATTTAAATATGCACTAGCCATAATACTTCTATCAGATTTAGG
>JABJGE010000072.1 GCA_018662405.1 Campylobacteraceae bacterium | reverse complement strand
ATGGTGTAAAGAAAGATTTTCCAAACAATACAATTGGAAATTTACCCATTCTTTTTGTTTGAACTAAACATAAAGCTTCGGAAAGTTCATCAAGTGTTCCATATCCACCAGGAAAAACTACAAAAGCAACAGAATACTTAATGAAGCTAACTTTTCTAGTAAAAAAATATCTAAAATGTAGTGGTATTTTGACAAATTGATTCATCATTTGTTTATTTGGAAGTTCAATATGCAGTCCAACTGAAATTTTTGCACCTTTATTTCCTGCTTCCATAATACCACTTCCACCACCAGTAATAATAGCATATCCTTCTTTGGATAGTAATCGTGAGACCGTATATGCACTATCATAATATTTGTCATTTTCATTTAGTCTTGCACTTCCAAAAATAGAAATTGCAGGAGGTAGAGTATTTAGTTTTGAATATACATTTACAAAATCTCCAAGTATTTTAAATAAACGTTTTTTATCTTTTTTTTTATTTTTATTATCTAAAAACTCTTGTTCTAAATTACTCATAATTTATCCCTTAAATATGGATTTGTTCACCTATTTTAACAATATGTGCTTTTTCATCAAGATCTTTTTTTACTTTTTGTTTTAACTTTTGTAATTGTGGTAAATCACCATGAATTAAATAAACACAATATATATCATCAATTGTATCTATCCATTCTAGTAATTCTTTTTGATCAGCATGTGCAGAAAAACCAGATACATAACCAACTTTTGCTTTTACATGAATATGAGAGTTTAAAATTTCTATTTTACCTTTTCCTCTTGATATCTTCTGACCAAGAGTATTATTTACTTGAAAACCGACAAAAAGAACAAGATTTTTTTCTTCTTTAAGATATCTAATAAGATGATAATTTACTCGTCCTCCTTCACACATACCACTACCAGCAATAATAATCTTTGGATTATTATTAGAATTTATATTAAGAGATTCTTCTTTAGTATATGTATTTGTTAATTCTTGAAAATCAAATGGATTTATACCTTTTTCTATCATTTGTTTAACGTCATCACTAAATAAATGTGGATAGTTTGAAAAAGCTCTTGTAACATTTATAGCTAAAGGAGAATCAAGAAATACAGGAATATTTTTTAGTTGACCTTCATCACTCATTTGTTTCAAAAGAAATAGTACTTCTTGTGTTCTTTCAAGTGCAAAGGATGGTATTACTACTGTTCCCCCATTTTTAATTGTTTTTAGAATTTGTTTTTTAAAGCTATTTATTGATATTTCCAATTCTTGGTGTACAGATAAGCCATAAGTTGATTCAATAAAAACATAATTAGCTTTATCCCAAAACTCAATAGGAGATGTTATTATTCGTTGGCTTTGACCAATATCACCTGAAAAAACGACACTCTTAGCTATTTCTTCATCAATAAATTCTACTTTTACACTCACAGAGCCTAAAATATGGCCGGCATTCTTAAATGTAATTTTAATATCATTGTCTAGAGTTAGTGATTCCTCACATTCTAGAAAATTACCAAAAAGCTCAAGTGCTGGATCAACATCCTGCATAGTATAAAGTTGTTTAGGTTTACTTTCTAAAATTCCTGCAGAATTTCTCAACATCAGTTGAGCTATACTAAATGTTGCTCTTGTTGATATGATTTTTTTATTAAATCCTTGTTTAACTAATAAAGGTATTCTACCAATGTGATCTAGATGAGCATGTGTTACGATTAGATAATCAATATCCTCTGGATTAAACCCAAATGGTTCAAAGTTTAATTCACTCTCTTCCCCTTGAAACATACCGCAATCGATTAGTATATTAATATTCCCAATATTTAGAAGATGACAAGAACCAGTAACTTCACCAGCAGCACCATAAGATGTATAGAAAGCCATATATATCCTTTATTATAATTATTATATTGTACATAATAAAAGATTAGTTTATCTTTTATTAATAGCTCTCTTATGACATCTTAAATATAATTTTATATGAAAGAGATTACTTTATGTTTTATACTAAAACTATTGAAAATAGTTTAAAATACCTAAATTGTACTATTGATGGACTAAGTACTAGTCAAGCAAAACAAAGAAATGAAAGATATGGAAAAAATTCTCTCCCTTCTACTATAAAAAGTACACTATTTGATATTTTTATAGAACAATTTAAAAGTCCAATTATATATATTCTATTAATAGCTGCTATTGTATCTTTTGTAATTCAAGAGTTTAGTGATGGTGGATTTATTATTGCTGTTTTATTTATAAATGCGTTCATAGGTACATATCAAGAATATACAGCAAGTCAAAAAGCTGATGCACTTAAAAAAATTATAAAAACTTATATTATTGTTTTACGAGATAATAAAAAAATAGAATTACTAAGCGATGATATTACAGTTGGAGATATAGTATTTTTTGAATCAGGAGTTAAAGTTCCTGCTGATATAAGATTGATTGAAAGTAATAATCTATTTGTTAATGAATCATTACTTACAGGAGAATCTATTGATGTAAATAAAGATGCTAATTGTATGTATACTGATATTGATATTCCAATTGGTGATAGAAAAAATATGCTTTATGCTGGTTCTATGGTTACAAAAGGTCGTGCTATTGGAGTGGTTACAAATATAGGTACTACAACTGCCATTGGTAAAATTGCAACATTACTTGAAGTATCTCAAATTACAAAACCACCTTTGTTATTACGTATGGAAAAATTTTCATTTAATATAGCAAAAATTGTATTTGCTGTTGTCTTAATAATTATTATCATTGGTATATATCAAAATATAGAATATAAAGAAATTTTTTTCTTTACAGTTGCTCTTGCTGTTTCTACTATACCTGAAGGCCTTCCTGTAGCTATTACAGTTGCCCTTAGTATGGCAAGTTCTGTAATGAGTAGAAAAAATGTTATTGTTCGTAAACTATCGGCTATTGAAGGTTTAGGCTCATGTACACTTATTGCAAGTGATAAAACTGGTACTATGACACAAAATAAACTTAGTGTAGAGTATTTTATTTCACCTGAAAAAGAGTATCAATCTACAGAAGTAGTTGATGAAAAAATATTGCAATGTGCAATTTTATGTAATGAAGTAACTTTACATATAGAAGATGGTAAATATAATTTTTTAGGTGATCAAGTGGATGTTGCACTTACACAATATGCTCTAAATATTGATAATACTCTTAATGAATTTAAAAAAGATATACTTCCTGTAAATAATATTCCGTATGAACCTGAAAATAAGTTTTCAGCTATGAGTTTTATAATTGATGGTGAAAAAATAGATTTTATTAAAGGTTCACCAGAAGTTATTCTTGATAAATGTTTAATAGAACAAACAGATTTTGATAATAGTATAAATCAGGTTAATCAATGGGCTAGTAAAGGATTTAGAAATATTGCTTTAGCGTATAAGCTTAATGAAGATGATAATATAGCTATAGATTCTTATAAATATTTAGGATTTAGTGCTATTATCGATCCATTAAGAGATGGTGTAAAAGAAGCTATAAAGACAGCTACAAACGCCGGTATTGATGTTGTGATGGTTACAGGAGATCATCCAAATACTGCATTATTTATAGCACAACAATTAGGTATTAGCAAAAGTAAACATGAGGTTATTAATGGAGAAGAATTAACTCATTGGCATAAAAATGGTGCAAAAAAAGAGGATCTTGAAAATAAAAGAGTTTTTGCAAGGGTTTCCCCAGAACAAAAACAATTAATAGTTCAAACCTTTCAAGATTTAGGACATTTTGTAGCAGTTACTGGAGATGGTGTAAATGATGCACCAGCACTTAAACATGCAAATATTGGTATATCAATGGGGAAAAGTGGTACAGATGTAGCAAGAGAATCAAGTGATTTAATTTTAACTGATGACTCATTTGGTTCTATAGTAAATGGTATAAAAGAGGGGAGGGTTGCATACGATAATATAAGAAAGGTTATACATTTACTTATATCTACAGGATTTGCAGAGATTGTTCTTATCTTATTATCATTAGTATTTTTTGTACCAATTCCATTATTACCAGTACAATTATTATGGTTAAATCTTGTTACTAATGGTATTCAGGATGTAGCTTTAGGTTTAGAAAAAGCAGAACCAAATATATTAAAATTAAAGCCTCGAAATCCTAATGAGCCTATATTTAATATAATTATGATTAGTAGAGTTATTGTGGGTGGTTTATATATGGGTATATCTGCTTTTGTAGTATTTTACACTTTATTACAATATGGATATTCAGAAGATATGTCCCGAAATATTACATTATTATTGATGGTATTATTTGAAAATGTACATGTATTTAACTCTAGAACTGAAAATAATTCTATATTTAAAATAAATCATTTAAACAATAAGTTTTTGTGGATATCTGTTATAGCTGCACAAGGAATACATATTATTTCTATGTATAATCCATTTATGCAATCTATATTAAATGTACAGCCAGTTGATTTAAAAATATGGGGAATATTATTTATAATTGCATTAGTATTAATAGCAGTGATGGAATGTGAAAAACTTATTAGAAAAAAGTTGAAAGGCTAAAAATGAATTCAATTGCAATAATGTGTTCTGGTGGAGATAGTTCAGGTATGAATTGTGCTATTAAAAAGTTTGTAGAATATGCAAATGATAAAAATTTAATACCATATTTTATTTATGATGGACTTGAAGGACTTATTGATGGAAATATTCAAAAAGTAAATTATAAAGATGTCTCAGGAATTATTCATTTAGGTGGTACAGTTATTAGAACTTCTCGATCAAAAAGGTTTTATGAGTTTTCAAATAGAAAAACTGCATATGACAATTTACAAAACTATAATATTGATAAACTTATAGTTTTAGGTGGAGATGGGAGTTTTAAAGCTATGAATATTTTTTGTCAAGAGTTTGATATCTCTTTTGTTGGAGTACCATCTACAATAGACAATGATGTATATGGTACAGATTATTGTTTAGGTGTTGATACTGCATTAAATATTATCAAAGATGCTTTAGATGAGATTAGAGATACATCTTCATCTTTTAAAAGAGCATTTGTAGTTGAAACTATGGGAAGAGATTGTGGTTATTTAGCTTTAGTTTCAGCACTTACTAGTGGTGCAGAGATGTGTATAATTCCTGAGATTAAATATGATTTAGATTCATTAAAATTAAAATTTGAAAAAGAAATAAAAGATGGTAGAAGTTATATTATTGCAATTGTTTCTGAAGCTACAAAAGATACACAAAAGATTAAAAATTGGATTCAAGAAGATTTGAAATTTGAAGTAAGAGAGATGGTATTAGGACATATTCAAAGAGGTGGAAGTCCAAGTGTATATGATAGGCTTATGGCATTTGAATTTATCTTTTATGCAATTGATAGACTAGTTGAACAAAAAAAGATAAATGAGATACTAGTATATAAAGATGCAGAATTTAAGTTTTTGGATATAGATGATGTTGTAGATAAAGTTTATCAAATAGATCCAAAGCTATTAAAATTAGCATCAAAATTAACAAGGTGATAGAGCATGAAGTATATTAAATTTTTTAATCAATTAGGAATTACGGATATACCATTAGTTGGTGGTAAAAATGCTAGTTTAGGTGAGATGTTTACTAGCTTTAAAAGTTTAGATATTAATGTACCAAATGGTTTTGCTACAACCAGTGATGCCTATTGGCTTTTTCTTTCACACAATAACTTTGAAAATAAAATAGCTCATATTTTATCTGATTTAGATATTTCTGATATTTTAAACTTAGAAGAAAGAGGAGCTAAAATAAGAGAGCTTATTTTAAGTGGAGAGTTTCCTGATATTTTAAAAGATGAAATTATAATGGCTTATAAAAAGCTATCTTTAGAGTATGATACAGATAATATTGATGTTGCAGTAAGATCATCAGGAACAGCAGAAGATTTACCAGATGCAAGTTTTGCTGGACAGCAAGATACATATTTAAATATAAGTGGTACTGATCAATTAATAAATTCTGTAAAAAAATGTATAGCATCTCTTTTTACAAATAGAGCTATTAGCTATAGACAAAGTAGAAATTATGATCATCTAAAAGTCGCACTATCTGTAGGTATTCAGAAAATGGTACGAAGTGATAAAGCTAGTAGTGGAATAATGTTTACAATAGATACCCAAAGTGGTAGTAATAATCTTATTATGATAAATTCTATTTATGGTATTGGTGAAAATATTGTAAGTGGAAAAGTAACTCCAGATGAGTTTTTAGTTTTTAAACCTATTTTAAAACAAAATAAGTCGGCTATTTTAAAAAGGCAACTTGGAAATAAAAATATTAAAATGGTCTATAGTAAAAATAAGGATACGATTGATATAAAAACTTCCAAAGATGAACAAAATAGTTTCTCACTAAGTGATGATGAGGTTATTAAACTTGCTCAGTATGGACTAAAAATTGAAGAACATTATTCAAAACTAGCAGCTTCATATAGACCAATGGATATTGAGTGGGCAAAAGATGGAGAAACAAATGAACTTTTTATAGTTCAAGCACGACCAGAAACGGTTCAATCTAGAAAATTACAAAAAAATATATTAACAGAGTATAAACTTTTAGATAAGGATATTAAAAAAGAAGTCTTAATAAAAGGAAAGGCAGTTGGAGAAAGAATAGGTCATGGAAAAGTAAGAGTCTTAAATGATTTAAGTGATGCTCATAAGTTTAAAGAGAATGAAATTCTAGTAGCAAATATCACTGATCCTGATTGGGAACCTATTATGAAAAAAGCTTCAGCAGTTGTAACAAACAAAGGTGGACGAACATGTCATGCTGCAATTATAGCTAGAGAAATAGGAGTACCAACAATTGTAGGCACAAAAGATGCTACACGTATTTTAACTAATGGCTTGGATGTAACTATCTCTTGTGCGCAAGGGGAAGAGGGTATAGTATATAAAGATATTTTAGATTTTGAAAAAAAAGAGATAAATCTAGAAAATTTAAAAGATACAAAAACTAAACTTTTTATGAATATAGGTAATCCACAAAAAGCATTTTTATTTGCACAACTACCAAATAAAGGTGTGGGATTAGCAAGAAGTGAATTTATTATAAATAATTACATTAAAGCTCATCCAATGGCTTTAGTTGCGATGCAAAAAGGTAATTATGTAGATGATGAAGAAAATATTAAAGAATTTATCAAAGGATATAAAGACCCTAAAACTTTTTTCATCAAAAAACTTACAGAGGGCATATCTACAATAGCTGCAGCATTTTATCCCAAATCAGTGATTGTTCGTACTAGTGATTTTAAATCAAATGAATATAAATGTATGCCTGGTGGTTTTCAATTTGAAAAAGATGAAGAAAATCCAATGATTGGATTTAGAGGTGCCAGTAGATATTATTCCCAAGAGTATAAAGAAGCATTTTTATGGGAATGCGAAGCACTTAAAATGGTACGAGATGATATGAACTTAACAAATGTAAAAATCATGCTACCCTTTGTCAGAACACCTGATGAAGGTAGAAAAGTTATAAAACTTATGAATGATGTTGGATTATATCAAGGTAAAAATGATTTAGAAATATATGCAATGTGTGAGATACCAAGTAATGTTATATTTGCAGATGAATTTCTAAAAGTATTTGATGGCTATAGTATTGGTTCAAATGATTTAACGCAACTTATGCTTGGAGTTGATAGAGATAGTGAATTAGTATCATCAATTTTTGATGAGAGAAATGAAGCTGTTAAAAGAGTTTTAAAAATGGCAATTGATGCTTGTAAAAAAGAAAATAAATATATAGGTATTTGTGGTCAAGCCCCATCAGACTATCCTGAGATTACAGAATTTTTGGTACAAAATGGAATTGATTCTATCTCTTTAAATCCAGATTCTATTTTAAAAATGTGGAAAGTTGTAGAGGATTTAGAGAGTAGAATGTAATCTACTCTGGAGTATTATAAGATCTATCCCCAGCATCTCCAAGACCTGGGATGATATATTTGTCATCATTTAATCTTTCATCTACTTGAGAAATATAAATATTGACATCAGTATGTGAAGATTCAACAACTTTTAAACCTTCCGGTGAGCCAATAATATTTAATGTAATTATTTTAGATGGATTTCTACTTTTAATTAACTCTATTGCATCACACATAGAGCCACCTGTTGCTACCATTGGATCAACTAGTATAATAGTTTTATCTGTGCAATCAGGTAATCTGTCATAATACAATACACTTTCATGTGTTGTTTCATCTCTTTTCATAGCTAAAAATCCAGCTATACAATTAGGTAAAAGCTCAACAACACTATCAAGCATTGGCATACCAGCTCTTAAAACTGTAACAACAATAATATTTTCTTCATCAAGACAATCAAAACTATTTTGTCCTTGCCATGTTGTAATAGTCTTTTGTTTTATTGGAAGCTCTTTAGATGCTTCATATACAAGTTGTTTTGTTAGTTCTGCTATAGTGTGTCTAAAAGCTATGGCTTGAGTTTTTTCATCTCTTAATGTTGTAATTAAAGTTTTTGTTACTAGATTTGATAATTCATATATCATTTTTTACCTTTTTTGATATAGCAAATTCTTTGCCTATTCTACTAATATTTTCTAAATTGATATTAAAATTATTATCACATATATTATCATTACAATATTGTGATTTTATTTCTAAAATAATAGGAATTGTTTTACCTTCTAATTCTACTTCTTTATGAAAGTTACAAAACATTGCACTATCACATCCTTCTATTATTGGTGGGTAATCGTCTAGTATATCTGTTGTAGGAATGTTAAATTTTGTAGTTTCACTTATATCTTTTGCTAAAGGTTGAGCACTTAATATCATATTTTCTAAATGTATTTCATTTACAAAGCATATAGTTGCTTTTTTTGTTTTACGAATATTTGCTAATGTATCTTTTGGTTCATTATTATCTTTATGACCAATTGAAACAATTACAGTTGGAGGATTACTTGACAACGGAGTAAAGTATGAAAATGGTGCTACATTTATAATATTATTATCAACTGTAACAATCCAAGCAATAGGTCTTGGAATGATTGATTGACTCATTACCTTATATTTTTGAGTTGATGTTATATCATTATAATTAATTATCATCTATCATACCTTTCATTTCTTCTTCAGTTATTGTAGTTACATTTAAACTAATGGCCTTATCATATTTACTTCCTGCATCTTCACCATATATTAGATAATCAGTTTTTTTAGACACAGATCCTGATACTTTTGCTCCTAGTGCTTCAAGTTCTTTTTTTATAATTCCTCTACTAACACTCATAGTACCCGTTAATACTATAGTCTTATCTTTAAAAGGATTTTCTGCAACTAGTATTTTTTCTTCAATTATTGGGTCTATTATGTCAAATAATTTTTGCATAATACTATTATTGACTCGTATAAACTCAAGTAAAGAGTTTGCCATTTGTTCACCAATACCATCTAAACTATTTAATTGTTCAAATGTAACATTTAATATATCAAGACCATATTCTAAGCATATTTGTTTACTTGCAACTTCCCCAATATGTTCAATACCTAGTGCATTTATAAGCCTTGATAGTTCAGTTTTTTTTGTAGCTTCAATGGCATTTAAAAGGTTATTTATTTTTTTTTCTTTAAAGCTTTCCAGTCCATCTAAATCTTCATATTTTAATGAATATAAATCAAGTACATCTTTGATTATATTTTTGTTTACAAGAAGTTCAACTATTTTATTTCCAAGTCCATCTATATTCATACAGTTTTTACTAGCAAAATAAATTATACTGTTTACCACTCTAGCTTCACAATCAAGGTTTTGACACTTAATAAGTATATCTTCATCTAGAAGTTCACTATTACACTTAGGACATGAAGTGGGATGTAAAATATCTATTTGTGTACCATCTCTTCTATCTTCTAAGACTTTTGTGATTTTTGGAATAATATCACCACTTTTGATTATGATTACTTGATCATTTATTTTTAGATTAAGTCTAGCTATTTCATCAAAATTATGTAAAGTTGCTCTTTCAACTGTTGATCCATCTATAAATGTTGGTTCAACTACAGCAACTGGAGTAATAACACCAGTACGACCCACTTGTAAAATAATATCTTTAACAGTAGTTACTTTTTCAACTGCAGGAAACTTATATGCACATGACCATTTTGGATATTTTACTGTATATCCAAGATCTGTTTGTGATTCAAGAGAATCTATTTTGATTACCATACCATCTAAGCCCATTTGAATACTATCTCTTTTTGAGATGATTTCATGATATACATTTTCTATTTCTTCTACACTATTACATAAAATTTGCATGGGAGGTTTAGTAAAGCCTAATGAATATATAAAGTTCATCACTTCCATACTTGTAGCATAGTCAAGAGTATTTTCACCAATACCCCATGCTTGGAAGAATAGTTTTCTTTTTGCTGTAATTGAGCTATCTAATTGTCTTAAACTACCTGCAGCAGCATTTCTAGGGTTTGCAAATAATGCTTCGTTATTTTCTGCTCTTTGTTTATTAATTTTATTAAAATCATCTTTTCTAATTACAACTTCACCACGAATTTCAATAAGTCCATCATACTCAATAGTAAGTGGTATAGATTGGATTGTTTTTACATTATTAGTTACATCTTCACCAATAGAACCATCACCTCGTGAAATTGCTTGTTTTAGTTTACCATTTTCATAAATAATATTTAAACTTGCGCCATCAAATTTTGGTTCACAAATGAAATTCATATTATCAACAACCTTAGAAGCTCTTTTTATCCAATCTTCTAATTCTTGAGTATTAAATATATCTTCTTGAGACCACATACGGCTTAGGTGAGATGCCTTATTGAAATTATCTAGTACAATACCACCGACTCTTTGAGTAGGAGAATTTTCATTTACCAAAGTAGGATTGTTATTTTCAAAGTCTAATATTTCTCTATTTAAAATATCGTATTCTTCATCAGTTGCTATTGGGTTGTCATCTACATAATATGCTTTTGCCCATTTAATTAAAATTTGTATTTTTTCATTATATTGATTGTTTGTCATAGAGATATTCTAACATATATTTCTTGTTGATTTGCTATTAATAATCGAAGCAGATAATTTACATTGTATTATGTGATTTCTAGTAAAGGAGAGAGTTTT
>JABJGE010000025.1 GCA_018662405.1 Campylobacteraceae bacterium | reverse complement strand
TTTACTTTTTATATATCATATATAAAATACATACTTTTATTAAAATTTTAGTTTCAATCTTAATTGATGGAAAACAAAATGGACAACAAAACAATGGAAAACCCAAGGTATTTATACTTTGAGGAAAACAAAGAAATGGAAAACAAAATGGAAAACAAGAAAAATACTCAATACTTATTTACAAGTGAAGTAGTAAGCCCAGGTCACCCTGACAAATGTGCAGATATTATTGCAGATACAATCGTTGATAAACTGATTATTGGTGACTCAAAATCAAGAGTTGCATCAGAAGTATTTGTTGCTGGTAAACATGTAGTAATTGGTGGAGAAGTAACTTCTCATACATTAATGACAACAGAAGGATACCAAGAATTAGTTCATGACGCACTAGCAAATATTGGATACAATGGTAATCCTTATTTTACAAAACAAGAATGTCTTCATCCTGAAGATGTAGATGTACAGGTATTATTAAATTCTCAATCACCAGATATTAATCAAGGTGTTGATCAAGAAGATGGTGAAACTGGTGCTGGTGATCAAGGAATTATGTTTGGTTATGCAGATTGTGAAACTGAACATTATATGCCTTCTGCTCTTACTTATGCAAGAATTTTAATGGAAAAAGTATATGAATATGCTTTAAAAAATCCACATGAATTAGGTGTTGATATTAAAACACAAGTTACTATGGATTATACTTGTAAAGAAAATTTTGAAAATAGTAAGCCTCAAAGAATTGATACAATAGTTATCTCTGCTCCATGTGTATCTAGTATGCATATTGATACAGTTAGAGAACTTATTCAATCATTAATTGATGATGCTGGGTTACCATCAAATCTATACAATAAAGACAACTGTATTATTCATATTAATCCTACAGGAAAGTATGTATCTCATTCATCACTACATGATAGTGGATTAACTGGTAGAAAATTAATCGTTGATAGTTTTGGAGGATATTCACCAATAGGTGGAGGAGCACAATCTTCAAAAGATTATACCAAAGTTGATAGATCTGGATTATATGCTGCAAGATATATTGCTAAGCATATTGTTGCTTCTGGTCTTGCTACAAAATGTGTAGTTCAAATTTCTTATGCAATTGGAGTAGCACGACCTACATCTGTTGCAGTAGATACTTATGGTACATTTACAAAAGTAAATGATGATGTTTTAGGTGAGTTTGTAATGAAACACTTCCCTCTAACTCCAAACTGGATTACAAAAAGATTTAATCTTGATAAACCAAGTGTAGATACATTCCTTTATGCAGATGTAGCAGCACGTGGGCAAGTTGGTCAACCTGATTACCCTTGGGAAAAATTAGATCAATTAGAATTATTTAAAACTATAGGATAAATTATGACAATTACAAAAAGTGTTACATTTATAGCTAAAGATGGTTGTGAAGATAAAATGAAAGAACTACTTTGCGCAATGGTAGTTCCTTCTAAAGCGGAAGATGGTTGTTTATTTTATGAAATTCTTCAATATGAAAATGATAGAAAAAGATTTATGGCAGTAGAAACTTGGAGAGATGAAGCTGCTTTAGATGGTCACAAAACTTCAGCACATTATAAAATATACAAATCAAGCTATGAACCATTTTGTGATGATAAATATACAGACGAATTAGAAGTATTAGGATAAAGATTGAAAAATCTTTGGAATGATAATGATGCTAAATCATATAAAAGTGATTTAGCACTTCGAGTATACACATCAAATCTTTTAGGTCAAAGTGATGAATTAGTTTTACATGGTGGTGGAAATACATCTGTAAAATCAACTATTGATGGTGAAGATATCTTATATGTTAAAGGGAGCGGCTGGGATTTAGTTTCTATTAAAGAAGAAGGCTTTCCTGCTGTTAAACTTGATACACTATTAGACATGTCGCAATTAGAAACTTTAAGTGATATAGATATGGTTAATGGTCAAAAAGAAGCTATGATTGATAAATCATCTCCAAATCCATCTGTAGAAGCTATCTTACATGCATTAATTCCATATAAATTTGTAGATCATACACATGCCGATGCTGTTGTAACAATTTCAAATTCAAATTCAGGGATAGAGAATATCTCTAAAATATACCCAAACTTTTTAATAGTACCTTATGTAATGCCTGGATTTATACTTGCACAAACTATACATAATATGACAAAAGATAATTTTGATTGGAAAAAATGTGAAGGTATTATATTACATAATCATGGTATATTTACATTTGATAATGATTCTAAAAATTCATATTCAAAAATGATAGATGCAGTTTCACTAGCTGAAAACTTTTTAAATACAAATGCAAATATTGAAATTAAAAATATTAACTTTAGAGATTTTGATACATCTGTATTTACTAGTGAATTTATGAATATAAACAATTCAAAATTAGCACAACTTTATTCATCACAAGATAATCTAAAAGAATTTGCCTCAAGAGGTGTATTAACTCCTGAACATGTTATACGAACAAAAAGAATTCCACTTATCATTGAAGATGAAAATATAGAAACAGCATTAGAAGAATATAAAGAAGAATATATCGCTTATTTTAATAAGTTTTCAAATGATGAAATATGTTTAAATCAATATCCAAAATATGCCATTATTAAAAACTTCGGAATTGTATCTTTTGGTAAAACTCAAAAAGAAGCAGATATTATTAATGACATTATTTCACATACAATGCTTGCTGTATTAAAAGCAGATAAGTTAGGTGGATATAAAAGTATTAGTATAAAAGACACCTTTAATATGGAATACTGGGAATTGGAACAAATCAAACTAAAAACAAAGAAGTAATTATGCAATATTTAATGGCTATAGATGCTGGTACAGGTAGTGTAAGAGCTGTGATATTTGATACACTAGGAAATCAAATTAGTGTATCACAGCAAGAGTGGAATCATTTAGAAGAAGATAATGTTCCAAATAGTATGAATTTTGATTTTAAATTAAATTGGGAAATCACTAAATCATGTATTAAAGACTCAATCAAACAAGCCAATATTAATAGTGATGATATTTTAGCCTTAAGTGCAACAAGTATGCGTGAAGGTATTATACTTTATGACAAAGATGGAAATGAACTTTGGGGCGTAGCTAATGTAGATGCAAGAGCTAGTGAAGAAGTTAAATTTTTACAAAAAAACTATCCAACTATAGAAGAAGAATTTTATAAAGAATCTGGTCAGACATTTGCACTTGGTGCATTACCAAGACTTCTATGGCTTAAAAATAATCGAATAGATATCTATAATAAGGTAGCAAATATCTCTATGATAGGAGATTGGATATTAGCAAAACTTTCAGGAGTTATTGCAACAGATCCAAGTAATGCAGGAACAACTGGTATATTTTCTTTAGAAAAAAGAGATTGGGAAGCTTCTATGGCTAAAAAAATTGGCCTTCATGAAAATATATTTCCAAAATGCCATGAAGTTGGAACTGTAATTGGAAATGTATCACATAATGCATCTAATGAAACTAATTTATCTATAAATACAAAAGTTGTTATGGGTGGTGGAGATGTTCAGTTAGGGTCTGCTGGTCTTGGTGTCGTAGAATTAGCTCAAGTAGCAATACTTGGAGGATCATTTTGGCAACAAATTGTTAATATTCCTTCTAATACAAAAGTACCTAAAGATATGAGTATTAGAGTAAATCCACATGTAATTCCAAATCAATCACAAGCAGAAGGAATCACTTTTTTTAGTGGCTTGATAATGCGTTGGTTTAGAGATGCATTTTGTGATCTTGAAAAAATACAAGCTAAAGAAAAAAATATTGATGTTTATGAACTTTTAGAAGAAAAAGCAAAAAAAATACCTATTGGTTCAAATGGAATAATACCTATATTTTCAGATAGCATGAATTATGGAAAATGGTATCATGCAAGTCCTAGTTTTTTAAATCTTTCAATTGACCCAACAGTTTGTAATAAAGCATCAATGTTTAGAAGTTTAGAAGAAAATGCATGTATTATTAGTGCAATTAATCTTGAAAAAATAAAATCATTTACAAATATTGAATTTAATGAAATTGTATTTGCAGGAGGTGCTAGTAAGGGTACTCTTTGGCCTCAAATTTTAGCTGATGTAACTGGGTATACAATTAAAATACCAAAAATTACAGAAGCAACTGCATTAGGTGCTGCTATGGCAGCAGGTGTAGGGGCAAAAATTTATCCAAATTTAATATCTGCTTCAAAAGAACTAGTAAAATGGGATAAAACTTATGTACCAAATAAAGAACATACTAAACTTTATAATGAAATAAAAAATCAATGGGAAAAAGTATATAAAGAACAATTAAAACTAGTTGATAATAAGCTAACTAAATCAATGTGGAAAGCTCCTGGTCTTTAATTAGTTTGTATTATTAGCTTTATTATAGTAAAATACAAGAAATATAAATTATTTCAAAAGGATACATTATGGATTTAAAAAGTTTATTTGATAGATTAAAAGGTGAAAAGGAATTAGCAGCACCTGTAAAAGCTGAAGCACCTAGTCACTGGGTTAAATGTCCTTCATGTGAATCACTAATGTTTTTTAAAGAAGTAGAAAATAAGCATCATGTATGTCCTAAGTGTAATTTTCATATGAGAATTGGAGCAAATAAAAGAATAGAATTACTATGTGATGCAAATTCTTTTGTTGAATATGATCAAGACTTACACCCAACAGATCCTTTAGAATTTGTTGACAAAAAAAGTTATAAAAAAAGACTTGAAGATGCATTCAACAAAACAGGAAAAACATCATCAATTGTAAGTGGAGAAGCTACAGTTAATGGACTACCAATACAATTAGTTGTATTTGATTTTTCATTTATGGGTGGATCTCTTGGATCTGTTGAAGGTGAAAAAATTGTTAGAGCTTGTAATAGAGCTTTTGAGAAAAAACAAGGTGTTGTAATTGTATCTGCTAGTGGTGGAGCTAGAATGCAAGAAAGTACATTCTCATTAATGCAAATGGCAAAAACATCAGCAGCACTAAAAAAATTAGATAATGCTGGGTTACCATTTATTTCAATATTGACAGACCCAACTTTTGGTGGAGTATCAGCTTCATTTGCATTCTTAGGTGATATTATAATGGCTGAACCAGGAGCTTTAATTGGATTTGCTGGAGCTAGAGTTATTAAACAAACAATTGGTAAAGATTTACCAGATGGATTCCAAAGATCTGAATTTTTATTAGAACATGGATCAATTGATATGGTTGTTGATAGAAATGATATGAAACAAACTTTATATGATCTATTTAAACTATTTTATAATGAAGAAGTAGCATAATATAACACCCATTTATGCATTATGTGATTATCAATCTTTATTAAAGATTGATATATCACTAGATAATTTTATTAATGCATCTAACTTATATAATCTAACTTATATTCAATATAAAAATAAAATAAACTCATTAGATATTCAAAAACAACATTTACAATTTTTAAAAAACAATACTCATATTCCAATTATTATTAATGATATAAGTCTATTAAAATATGCCGATGGTATAAGTATTAGTACAAATTATTTGACTCAACTTCAATCACAATTTAAAATTAGTAATACACAACTTCTTTTAAAGTTTATTAAACAAAAATATCAAAATACAATAATTGTACTATCAACAAATAATGAAATAGAAATACTTGAAGCAAATAAATTTAATTTAGATTATATTATACTTGATATATCAGATTCTTTAGATGATAAAATTACTTATTTAAGTAAAATATCTAAACATCAAATAGCTATAATACAGCAACTAAAATTTAATACGGAAAGCAGTTTATAACAAATGACTATTAATATATATCAAATAGCAAAAAACACTAAAGATGATTTTGAACCAATAATAAACGACCTAATAAAAATGTCTAGTAAATATGCAAAAGTAAATATACATAATTTATTTAACAAACAGATTGCAAAAGCACAAACTATTGGAGAAAAAGAAGCACAAACTTCATATTCAGATGTCTTTAACCCAAAACTCACTACAGGATATAATATAGCATTAGATGTTTTAGGTAAAAAACATGATAGTTTTAAATTTGCTAAACTTATAGACGATAAATCTACTATAAATTTTTTCATTGGTGGTGCCTTTGGATTTGAAAAAGAATTTTTAAATAATTGTAATAGTATTATTAGTTTAAGTGATTTAACAATGGCACATAAAATTGCAAATATTGTTTTATGTGAACAAATTTTCAGAGGATTGTGCATTAATAATAACCACCCTTACCATAAATAGGTTATTTCAGCTAATAATTTAACTTATTTAGATATAATACAAAAAATTTTAATTAGGGTATATTAAATTGGCAGCAAATAAAAAACAAATCGAAGAATTAAAAGTTATATTACTTGATAGAAAAGAATCAATAATTAAACATGTAAATACTAGTAGATCTAATATTGAAGAATTAAAATCTCAAGAATGTAAAGATGATTTAGACTATGCAGAGATTAGTACTGATAGTTTTATTGAAGCACAAAGTGCAAATCAACAACTAGCAGAATTAAACGATATTGAAGCTGCATTAGATAGAATAGATGCAGAGACTTACGGTATATGTGCAATGTGTGATGAGTATATTGCAGTTGGTAGATTAAGAGCAAAACCATTTGCCAAATACTGTACTCCTTGTAGAGAGATATACGAACAAGAGCAACAATAATAAAGGATATTTAATATGGGTTTAAAAAAATATATATTTAGTGCACTAGTACTTATAATAGCAATTGCAGCATATGTGTTTTCAATAGAATCTGGTGACTATAAAATAGATATTGCTAACAATGTAGTATTATTACCAATAGCAGTATGGATTGTTGTTCCAGCAATATTATTATTTATTGCATCAGTACTACATATTCTGTATTATTCATTTAAACAATATTTAAATAATAGAAGTATCACAAAAGATAAAGATGCACTTATTAATTTAATTAAAAATAATCTTTCTGGTACAAATACACCATATACATTTAAAAGTGATACATTTAAAGAAGTTGGAAATATTTTAAATCAATTAAATATTAGTATTGATAATTCTGATTTTGCAACTGAAAATAAAACTATTGATAATTTAGGGCATAAAATACTACAAGTTAATAGTGGAGAATATACTTCATTAAAAGAATTTAAACTATCAAATGATAGTACTTTAGTACAACAAAATAATATTAATAAAACAAAAATAGATGATAATTACTGTTTAGATATACTAAATAAAGTATCAAATAACCCATCAGACTTAATTGAAGCTGCATTTATTCAAGTTCTGAAAACAAAAAGTTTTACTACAATTAAAAAATTACTTGAAAACATAGATTTAAATAAGAATATGACTATTGAACTATTAGTAACTGATGCTTCATATGAAGATCAATTTACATTTACAAGTAGTGAAATTATTAAACTAATTGAAAAAGTTGAACTTACAAGAGAAGACTACTTGTATATTGCAAAAAAATATACTAATAGAATGTCTCCTGATCAAATTATTAAATTATTTGAAGATATCTCATCTAATGATGAAGAAGCAAATGAAGCATACTTATATATACTATTTGAATATGAAATGATTGATGATATTAGAGAAATTATTAATAATAGTCAAAAAGATGAATATATACCATATAAAGCACTTTTAGATTTAAAAGATAGTGGTAAACAATACAATTTTGATAGTATTTGCTATCTTAAATGATTAAAAACAAAAAAATAATAGATTTTTCCAATCCATTATTAGTACTAGCACCTTTAGCTGGATATACAGATCTACCCTTTAGATCTGTAGTTAAAAAATTTGGAGCAGATCTTACAATAAGTGAGATGATTAGTTCAAATGCATTAGTATATAATTCAAAGCGAACTTTTAAAATGCTCGAAAAAGCAGATAATGAAACACCCTATATAGTTCAAATTGCAGGTAATAATCCAGATATTATAAAAGAAGCTGTCTTGATACTTAATGATATTGATTGGATAGATGGAATAGATCTTAACTGTGGATGCCCTGCTCCAAAAGTTTTTAGTCATGGTAGTGGTTCTAATCTATTAGGTGATTTAAATAGACTAGAATCTATATTATCAACTATTAAACAACACTCTACAAAACAATATACTACTGCAAAAGTAAGAATTGGGGTTAATGATAAAATTCCAGTTGAAATAGCTAAGACAGTTGAAGGATGTGGTGTTGATTTTATGGCAGTACATGGAAGAACAAAAAAAGGTGCATACAAAGCACCTGTAGACTATGATGCAATTAAAGCTATCAAAGAGAATGTTTCCATACCTGTAATCGCTAATGGTGATATTAAAGACTATCAAAAAGCAAATGAGGTATTAGCTCACACAAAGGCTGATGGTATTATGATAGGTCGTGGAGCTATTGGTAAACCATGGATTTTTCATCAAATAAAAAATCAAATAAATGATGTTAGTAATGATATAAAAAAAGATATTATCTTAGAACATTTTAATAAAATGATAGATGTATATGATGAGTATGGTACTGTTATGTTTAGAAAACATCTTCATACGTATTCTAAAGGCTATGATGGAGCTAATGAGTTCAGACAAGCTGTCAATACTATAAAAGATCCAAAAGAGATGCTAGAGCTTTTAAAACAGTTTTTTTAGTATCTTTTAAAACCCTACAATAAAATATCTACAATATTAACAAACCCCAATAAAAAAAGTCTAAAAAAAAAGCTTCATCTAAATATACTTAAAAAGTATAATCAGATAAAGCTTCTGTTATAAAAATTCTAAAAAGTTGGCAGCGACCTACGTTTCCACCAGGGGACCCGGCAGTATTATCGGCGATGAAGAGCTTAACTTCCA
>JABJGE010000061.1 GCA_018662405.1 Campylobacteraceae bacterium | reverse complement strand
TTCTCCACCTTTTGGTAAAGATATAAATGCACCAAAGTCAACAATTCTTTCAACTTTACCTTCATAGCTTTCATCAATATTATATTCTTTAGTAAAGTCAATTTGCTTTTTATGAGCTCCTACAGATGCATTTGATGAGATATTTCTAATATGCTCACAAGCATCAAGTACTCTTTGTTTGTTATCACCAGATACTTTTACATTACCACTATCTCTATCAAGATCAATTGCAACTTCAAATTTTTCAATAATTTCTCTAATTGTAGCCCCTGCTTTACCAATAACTACCATTATTTTCTTTGGATCAATTTTAAATTGTTCAATTAATGGTAATGCAGCACTTGGAACAATATCGCAAGCAGCTTTTTCCATTAATGCTAGGATATGCTCTCTACCTTCTTTTGCTTGAAGTAATGCTTCTTTTAATACATCTAATTCAATACCACCAAGCTTAATATCCATTTGCATTGCAGTAATACCTTTAGAAGAACCAGCAACTTTAAAGTCCATATCACCATCATGATCCTCTAGACCCATAATATCTGTTAATATAGCATGTTTTCCATCTTGAATAACACCACCCATTGCAACACCTGCTATTAAATCTGAAATAGGAATTCCTGCTGCTTTAAGTGCTAAAGACCCACCACAAACTGTAGCCATAGAAGAACTACCATTTGATTCTAAAATTTCTGATACTAATCTAATAGTGTCTGAATATTCTGCATCAATAGTAGGTTCTAATGCTCTTTTCCCAAGATTTCCATGACCTAATTCTCGTCTACTTACACCAAAAATTGGTTTTGCTTCACCTACACTAAATCCAGGAAAATTATAATGAACCATAAAGTTTTCTGTTTGATTAGATTTACTTGTAACCCTTTCAAACATTTGACCATCTTTTTGTCCACCTAGTGTTGCTACTACAAGTGCTTGTGTCTCACCTCTTGTAAATAAACATGAACTATGCGCTGATGGTAATATATTTGTTTCAATAGTAATAGGTCTAACATCTCTTAGCCCTCTTCCATCTGCTCTTACATTTTCATCAACAATCATAGACCTTACGATATCTTTTTTAATAATACTTACAGCTTCAAAAATTGTTTTAAAATCAAGTTCATTAGCTTGTGCGTATTCTTGAGTTAAAATATTATTAGTAATTAATTTTAAACTATTTGATCTTTCACTTTTAGCCAATTTTGATACAGCAGCTCTAATGTCATCATAGAATGTATCTTTTACATAAGATATTACAGCCTCATCAATTTTAAATTCTTTTAATTCTACATCTACAATCTCTTTTGAAATTTCTTTAAAAGCCTTTTCATATGTTGATGATACTTCTTTTATTGATGATGATGCTAAAGCAATAGCTTCTAATAAATCATCTTCATTCATTTCATTAGTATTATGAACTTTAACAAATGATTCAATATCTGCTTCTACCATATCTTCAGAAGCTGTTGTTTTCATTTCAATCATAAGTAATTCATCTAAAGTTCCAGCAATAAATAAATCTAATGAAGAATCATCTTGTTCTTTTAGAGATGGATTAACTACAAGATTACCATTAATTTGTCCAATTCTTACAGCTGCTACAGATTTTGTAATAGGAAGATTTGAATAATATAAAGCTGCAGATGCTGCATTTAATGCCATTACTTGAAGGTCTGCATCATGATCAACACTTAAAACCATTACAGTAATAGTAGTTGGATATACGTATCCACTTGGGAATAATGGTCTAAGACTTCTATCAATAATTCTAGATGTTAATGTCTCAAAATCACTTTGTTTACCTTCTCTTTTAATAAATCCACCATTAATCTTTGCATTTGCATAAGTCTTTTCAATATATTGAACAGTGAGAGGCGTAAAATCTTCACTTACTGGATTATCAAATTCACTTGCTACAGATGCTAATATTACTGTATTATTTACTGTATATAGAACAGAACCATTTGCTTGCTTTGCAACTTTTTCAAACTCGAAAGTTTCATTTTGATTATTTAAATTTAATTCACATGTTATAGACATATTTTCCTCTTTTTGTTTAATTTTTTATATATTCTTTTGTATCATCTAATGATACAGGTTCTAGTTCTTCATAATAGAAATCAATAGATACAAAATGATCAATTGCATTATTGAAATATAAATCATCAGCAATAGATTCAAGATCTAAAACTATTGATTTAGGCAAAATAGGTACAGCAACACATACAGATTTTACACCTTGATTAAGTACGGTTTTAATACATGCCATCATTGTAAGACCAGTATTAAGACCTTCATCTACTATTAAAACATTCTCATTTTTAATATCTATTAATTTTTTTCCATCTCTTAGATTTACTATCTTATCTTCAATAGATGTATTAAAAAGATTAGTAGCACTATTAAAGATATAATCAAGATCTATATCAAAAGATTTTTGAAGCTCTTCATGAATTACTAATTCATTAGTTTCACTTATTATTGCTACCTCACAATTATTGTTATTTGGTGTAAAAATCTTTTCTGTAATTATTAGATCAATAGGTGAATTTAACTTTATTGCAAGATCATTGGCTAAAGACATACCTCCACATGATGCAGATAGTACAATCCATTCTTCTTGTTTCATAATATCAATAGGGAGTACATCAATTAGTTTTGATGCTGCATCATCTCTATTTTTAAATATTATTTCAGACATACTAATTATTTTCCTTTAATTCATATTGCTGCTGAAACTGACCAATTGGTTTCATAGTGAATAAGAAGTAAATAATATTTTGTCTAATAGCACTATCAGTAGTTGTAGGTGCAGCAACTAAGTTATTAGCCAATTTAATATTAAGCCCCCAACATCTTTTGTCTATATTAAGAGAATACTCTTTAATATTACTAATACTTTCATCTAAATTATAATTTTCTTTATATTTTATTGTATAGTATCTATTAAATTTATTACCAATAGAAAGATTTATAGCTTCTGCATTTTCTGTATCTGTATGATCTAAGTTAAAGAAAAAATGATCTTCTTTATATCTAATGCTTGTAGTGGAAGCAGTAATAGTTTCATCTTGATGATCATAAGTTATTTTACTTGAAATTTGTCCATATGTATAATAATAAGTTAATTCATTTCGTAAATCAGATAACTTACCAGAAATATCTTCATATAATATAGATTGATCAAGCTTATGATTAATAATCTCTTTTAGACTATCTTTGTCAAATAGTGATTGATTTAAAGAAAAATTAACATTCTTTTTAGTTTTAGTTAAAGCAAATGGTTTTAAATCTGTATCATCACTTGTAGTAAAATATATATCACCTTTTTGTTTTACAGTATTTGGTATAGTAATTGTTGATTGTAAGTTAAACGCATGTAAATAGTCTTTATATGGTTTAATTAAGTCTGTAGATATATTAATAATATGTTTATTTTCAATAAAAGAAGCATTGCTATAATCAGTATTGTCATTATTATAATTAATAAATGATGAAGTGATTTGTTCTTGAAGTTTAATGTTAATAAAATCATTTAAAACTGTAAAGTTATAACTAAATGGTACACTTACATTATAACTATTAGCACTTACTCCTGTATTTCTATAATCATTTTTATATGTTAAATCTCCAGAATACAAAATACCAGAGTTTAATATTTCTTT
>JABJGE010000034.1 GCA_018662405.1 Campylobacteraceae bacterium | reverse complement strand
TCATTACTTTCTTTATTAATTTAAATTATTTTATTAAAATAGCACTTCACTATTATTTCTTACACCATCATCATAAATCTTTTGACAAAGTTCATGCGAGGTTTCTAGTATCGTAGTATTTAGTTTTTTTGTTGTACCAGACTTATCTACTGTAATCTTTACACATGATATACCAGATATCTTATATTCAATAATTAACTTTGTAGAATCTAAAGTCCAAGTATCACTATTAAAATTAACAGCACTTGATATATCTGTAATATCACCTTTAATCATATACTGGCTTTTAATTGATTGTGTAATTGTTGCGATATCTTGCTTAACACTATTTGAAATGGCAAGTTCTCTTGTATCATTAAATTTTGGTAATGCAACTGCTGCTAATATTCCAATAACAACAATTACAAAAATAAGTTCGATAAGTGTAAAAGCTTTTTTCATAAAATAGACCTCTCTTCTTCTTTTACATAATTGTAACAAAAAGGAATGTCAAATATATGCTAAAAACTTTTAATCTACAATAGTCTCTTTATTTCCTCTAATAAATTCTATAAAAAACACTCCAAATACACCAAGAATAAGTGAAGTAATAAATGCTACAATTACAATTAATGCTCTTTTTGGTTTTGATTTATCTTTAATATATGATACAGTTGGTTCTGTGATTTTTGATACATTATAAAATTCACTCGCTTGAGATAGTACCTTTTTTTGTACAAGTCCTGAAAGTAAGCTACTTAATTGCTCTTTCAATGACACATCAGATGTATTTATAAGCTCTTTTTTATAATAAGATATTTTTTTAGTTACTTCTGCCATCTCACGATTTTTTATATAAGTTGTTACTTCTTTTAAATATATATCAACAAGATCTTTTGATAAAAATCTATCTTGAGTAGTAGCACTTAATATAATTGCACCTGTCTTCTTATCAGAAGAAAAACTAATCATAGATTGTATAGATTTATTTGTATTATAAATAACTTCATCATGATTTTCTTCTTTATCATCTTCTTTATCACCATTAAAAATATCATATACGGTACTAAAGCCAAAAGCAAATACCATATTATTCTTCATTGCTTTTGCTGTAATTTTTTCATCTAGTTTATATTTTTCAATCACCATAGCATTAAAACTATAGTCTTTGATCGTAGCTTCCAATGCACTAGCTGCATCCATAGATCCACCACCAAGACTAACACCTGCCATCCCAGCAAGTGCAGCTAATCCACCCATTGATGCTTTAGCTTGTTCTTGGGGTGCTAGTAAAGTTTTACTTGTGTAACTATTTGGTTTAGATAGAGCAAATAGTACAGCAAATACTGTAACTACAAATGAAAACATTGCTATTTTAAACTTGTATTTCATTATAGTTGACCAAAGCTCTTTTAGATCTATCTCATCTTCTTCTATATAGTTTACACTAGAATTAACTTGCGTTTGTTGTTGCATTATAATGCTCCAACCGTTGTAAGTGCTGCTGCTGTAACTGCAAACTGATATAAAATTCCACTTATATCTTTTGCAAATTGCATTCCTGTTGTAGTAACTAACTCTTGAGGCACAACAATAACATCACCAGTTTTTACATTTACACTATCACTTAAAAATATACCTGCACTATATTTTTGTGCTTCACCATTGGCATGAATTACATAAATATTATCATCATCTGCTAACTGAGTTAATCCACCTGCTTTAGATAAGTAAGTTGCAACATCATCATCATCATATATAATTGCAGTCGGATTCATAACTTGACCCATTACTAAAACAGTATCATTAAATGATGGTATTATTAATTCATCTTTATCCTTTAGAGATAAATTTGATGATGATTTAGAAAATAATTCTATATCATTCTTTAATTCAATAGTAACTCTACCTATTGGTTGTAAAGCTTCTGCTTCTTTTGAAAGAGAATCTATTGTATTTGCAGTATCACTCATGGTTTTTCCATCAGATTGCCCTACTGCCTTTGGCACACTACCCATAGCAGCAGCTTTTTGTTTAAGTTTTACAAGTGACTCTCTCAATCTTTTCTTTTGAAGTTCTTTAACAGATTCTCTTGAGAACACAGCACCATAAAGAAAAGCTTCATTAGTAAATCCAGCAGCTCTTTTAATTACATCAGCAAGTTTATCACCATACTCTATTACATAAGTACCAGGAAATTTAACTTCACCTTTTAGTGTAACACTTTTTCTTTCACTCCAATTTGGTATTGTTTTAATAGTTATCTCATCAAAATTTTTAATTTTAAACTTATTTGCTTTTGATAAAGGTATATTTATAATCTCTTTTACTCTTTCATCATTTACAATATGATATCTTATAATTTCACAAGAAGATTTGTATGCTTTTTGTGTAAGTCCACCCGCTGTAATAATTAATTCATTTAAAGTCATATTACTATTTATATTATAATCTTTTGGTAAGTTAACTTGACCACTAATAGTAGCAATCGATATTTGATTTAAATCATAATAATCATATAGTTCTACTTCATCATATGCACTAAGTAAATAATTTGAAGCATCTTTTAAATCTATGATTTTTGTAAATGGCATCAAATCTTTAGTATTGTATGTAACAACTTTAATTTTACT
>JABJGE010000052.1 GCA_018662405.1 Campylobacteraceae bacterium | reverse complement strand
TATGTATGTAGTTTGGGTGAAGCACTTTCCTTATATCATCCATTTAGTAAAGATATTGAGTATAAAGAAAATACTAACGATGATATTATAAGCGATATAGAACTTTCTACTGATCAACAAAGTGCTTATGACTTTTGTAATACAAATAACACTTCATTATTATTTGCAAATACAGGTTCAGGTAAGACTGAAATATATATAAAATCAATTCAAAAGCACATAAATGAAGGAAAGCAGGCTGTATTATTGATGCCTGAAATTTCACTAACTCCACAAATGCAAAGTAGATTAGAAAAAGTATTTGATAAAACAGTTGCTCTGTGGCATAGTAAAATTACAAAAAAGAAAAAACAAGAAATTTTAAATGGTGTTCTTGATGGTACAATTAATATAATTGCAGGTGCAAGGTCAGCATTATTTTTACCATATAAAGATTTAGGAATTATTGTTGTTGATGAAGAACATGATGATTCATATAAAAGTGATCAAAAACCAAGATATAACGCAAAAGATTTAAGTATATATCTTGGATATAAATATAAAATACAAGTTATATTAGGAAGTGCTACACCATCTATAGGCTCATTTAATAAAATACCTTATTTCAGACTTAAAACAAAATTTTTTAATAATAGTCGAAATAATATTATATTTGATGAATCACCATTAAAATTAAATGATTTAATAATTAATAAAATACACCAAACAATCAATGAAAATAAACAAATTATTATATTTTTACCTACTCGTGCAAACTTTAAATATCAAGTATGTAGTGATTGTGGAAAAGCAGTAGAATGTCCTTATTGTAGCGTAAGTATGAGTTTATATAGGAATATGAGAGCTTTAAAATGTAACTATTGTAATTATACACAGAAGATACCAGAACAATGTCCCTCATGTAATACAGGAATTATTACAAACTCTAGACTAGGAACGGCAGAAGTTACAGAACAACTTACAGAATTATTACCAAATAATACAATTGGACAATTTGATCGTGATAAAGTTAAAACAGATAAACAACTAAGAGATATTCTTGATAAGTTTAATAAAAACAAAATTGATATACTTGTTGGCACTCAAATGTTATCTAAAGGTCATGACTATCATAATGTAGGACTTGCTATTATTTTAGGAATTGATTCTGTATTAAATATGGAAAGTTATAAAGCTCGTGAAAATGCACTCTCTTTAGCTATACAAATAGCAGGTAGAAGTGGTAGAAAGAATAATGGGGAAGTATTAATACAAACTAAAAATAGGGAATTCTTCGAGTATTATTTAAATGAAAGTGACTATGAGGAATTTTTAAATTCTGAATTAGAATTTAGGCAGATGCTGTATCCACCAAAAATCAGATTAGCAAAGATAGTATTTTCTTCTATAAATGGGGCAAAAGCACAATCAGAGATGTTTAAATATAAAGATATCGTTTCTAGTATTGAATATCTTCAAATTGTAAAGTTTGGAGAGTCACAAATATATAAAATTGCAAATAAATATAGGTTTGATTTAATAATTAGATCAAACTCTATAAATAAATTATTGCAATTTTTACATACTATAGATAGTCCTATAGCTTCTATAGATATGGATACTTTATCTTAAACTATAGTAAACATATATCTTAACTTTAGTCTTTTCTTGTGGCCTAGGATAGTCTTTGTATGCTAATTTTATTGTTTTGATTGTATTCTTATCTAAAGTTTCATATCCAGAACCATTCATAATCTTAAGATCTTTAATATCACCATTTGGATACAAGAAGAATTGAACTATATTCATACCTTGCTGTTTTGTTTTTATTGATATTCTTGGATATCTTAAATACATTTGTGTTATGCGACCAATATTATTAAGATTATTATTTAAATATTTTTTTGTTTCTTTTGAGTAAGTAAAATATTCTTGGCCATACAATTTAAGATAACTTTGTGTTTGTTTATCTAGTTTTTCTATCTCTTTTAAATCTTTTATCTTTTCTTTTAATTTTTGTTTTTCTTTAACTAATTGTCTATGTTGTTCAAATATATTTTTTGTATTTACCTTAGGAATAGCTTTTGGTAGAACTTTATTAAGTTTTTTTGCTTTAGGAGGTACTTTTATGTATTTTTTAGTTTCTTTTAAAACTTCCTTTTTCTTAAGAATAGGATTTTGAATTTTCTTCTTAATTTTAGGTTTCTTTTTTAGTTCTTTTTTTTCTATAGGTTTTTGTATTTTTTTAGGTTTAACTTTTGGTTTTGGCTTTACAAGTTTTACATATTTAATTTGTTGATAACCTACAGGTACTATTTTATTTGTAGTACTCTG
>JABJGE010000062.1 GCA_018662405.1 Campylobacteraceae bacterium | reverse complement strand
TTCTTATTTAAATCTTAAATAAGTAAGCTAAATATAGTATAGAGTATTTATAATAAGTTTAATTATCTATAATTTCTTTAGTCAAACGTAGAATAGACGATTTGAAAGCAAGGCACCTCTCTCCGCCTTGCTTTTTTTATGCCTAATTTAATTTAAAATATCACTACTTTAACACTATTTAATAATATACTACTTTAACAAGATGAATATATAGGAAAATAAGATGAAAAATAAATTAAAAATTAATACAATTATTGTATATGATAATGAAGATAGAAATATTACTGATTGTGATGAATGGGAATCTTTTTAAATATATAAATAAAAAATCAAATTTAGTACAAGTTTTTATATACCTTTAGATTGAATAATTATATTTTAATACACTTTGTTTATGGCTTGATTTTTGTAAAGTCCTTAATTTAAGGGATATTGTGAGATTATTGGTTAGAAACCCCTATATTTCATAGGAATAATTATTTCCTCACCCATTATTTTAGATACATCTAATTGCTCCACTAATTTTTGTTTATCTTTTGGTAGCGTTCCCGATAGATGAATAGCATTTGATGCATGGTTTGATCTAAATATTATATTATTGATAGGATTGATTTGTTCTATAAATTCTCTTTGTTCATTTATAATATCATAATCCGTAGATGCAAAGTAATCTATAAAGCTTTTAAAAAATCTATCTTTAATGCTATCGTCAAGTCCAAGTTGTAGAGTAGATAGATAAGTGATTTGTGTATTATTAATAATTCTAGCACTATGTAGTATATGTTCTCTTGAATAAGCTATTCCTCCAAGACCTAGTATAATAGTTGCAGAAACTTTTATATTAGAATTAGTAAGTTTATTGATAGTATCAATTATCTCTTGAGAAGATACGCCTTTATTTATTTTTTCCAATATTGTATCACTTCCTGATTCAATACCATAATAAACTAAATTTAATTTATTTTCTTTTAGATGTTCTAATTCTTCATTTGTTTTATTTAATACATTTTGTGTTGATCCATAAGCAGATATTCTTCTTAACTTTGGAAAAGCTTTTTGTATATATTTTAGTATATCAATTAAGACTGATGTTTTTATTCCTAATACATCACCATCGGCTAAAAATATTTTTGTAGCATCTGGATTTTGTATTGAATAATTATCTATTTGTGAATAAATACTATCTAAATTATTTACACTGTATTGTTTATCTACATACATAGAACAAAATGTACAATTATTATAGCTACAACCATTAGTAACTTGAATTATGATGCTATTAGCTTCAGCAGGTGGTCGGTAAAGTGGGAAAGTATAGTTGTCTTGCATAAAGGATTTTATCTAAAAAATATATAATTTTGGATTTGTAGAAAAAGAAATTTTTTAATAATGTATATGAAAAGTTAAAGTTTATTGTAAATCAAGAGTAAACTACTTTCTTTCGAAAGGAGTTTACTTTTGTAAATGACTTGAGTAAAAAGTGGTTTTATCGTAGTATTTACGATAAACTTTTAAACTCTTGCTTCTTCACGACGCTGTAGTCTATCCCAGTCTCTATCTACAAGCTTTTGTTTTTCTTCAATAATATGCTCATATTCAGGCTTGAATAAGTGTTTAAATCTTGGTTGTGCACCTAAGTAATCTCTTACTGGTACAATATTTTTTGGTCTATATGTAATATTTAACTCAGCACCATCAATAATCTCATATAATGGGAATACTAATGAATCAGTAGCTAAGTCAGATACTTCAATTGTTTGGTGCATTGGGAACTTCCACTCAGTAGTACAAGCTGACATTCCATTAATATATACAGGACCTTTAGTATCAAATCCTCTTTGGATTTTTTTAACCATATCTTTCCATTTATTTGGAGCAATTTGTGCTACATAAGGAGAACCATGTGCTGCCATAATTTGAAGCATATCTTTCTTATGTTGTTTTTCACCATAAGAATGAGAACCTGCTGGAGTAGTTGTTGCAGTTGCTCCAATAGGAGTAGCTGAAGATCTTTGACCACCAGTATTTGCATATACTTCATTATCAAGACATACATACATCATGTCATGACCTCTTTCAAAACAACCAGAAATCCATTGGAATCCGATATCGTAAGTAGCACCATCCCCACCGAAAGCAACAAACTTAGGTTCAGGAGTATCAGCAGAAATTCTACCCTTAGCTCTTAATGCTTTATTTGCAGCTTCAGCTCCAGCAATTGCAGTTGAAGAGTTTTCAAATCCAATATGAATCCAAGAACAATCCCATGAAGTATGAGGATAAATAGCCGTACAAACTTCAAGACAACCTGTAGATGCAGATACAACTAAGTTATCATTTGTAGCATTTAAGATTTCTCTTACAATGATAGAGTGAGCACACCCTGGACATAAAACGTGAGCACCTTCAAATCTTTCTGCAGCAGTTGAGAAAGATTTTAAGTTTTTAATCTCTTTATTTCCTTGTGGAGTACATCCACTACTAATATTACAACTCATAATATTATCCTTTCACGCTATAGTATTTAAGTTCTGGTCCTCTAACTCCAACCCATTGTTGGATAGCACCATTTAATAATTTACCTGCTTCAACATCTGCTAATGCATCATTAAAGATTCCAGATAAGTTTTCAACATTAATATCTCTACCACCAAGTCCATAAATAACATTTGATAATAGCGGTCTTGAATCAGTATTGAATAATGCAGCAGCTACATCATTGTATAGTAAACCAGTTTGTCCACCAGGAGCAGATCTATCCATACATACAACAGCTTTAGCATGAGATAATTCTTTTACAAATGCATCTAATTGAGTTGGTCTAAATAGTCTTGGCATCATAACACCAACTTTTTTACCCTCAGCTCTTAATTTATCAGCAGTAACACAAGTAGTTTCATAAGTTGTACCCATACATATTAAGATTACATCAGCATCGTCAGTCATATGTTTTTCAATCATATTGTATTTTCTACCAGAAACTTTTTCAAATTCAGCAAATACTTCTTCAATAACTTTTGTAGATTTCATCATTGCATCATTTTGTTTTGCTTTATGCTCAAAATGCCAATCAGATTCAGTTTGTACACCATGTGTTACAGGAGTGTCAAAGTTTAACATAGAGTTAACTTCTAAATAAGGTCCTACAAATGAGTGTGCAGCTTCATCAGTTAATGGTCTAACATTTTGTGCTTTATGTGAAGTAAGGAAACCATCTTGATTTACAATTACTGGTAATCTTACATCTTTATGTTCAGCAATTTTGAATGCACAAAGTACTAAGTCATAAGATTCTTCTGGGTTACATGCATCAATTGAGATCCAACCAGATTGATTTGCAAGATACATATCAGAGTGGTCACCATTTACATTTAATGGAGCAGCTAATGCTCTGTTGATTAAACATAATACAATTGGCATTCTCATACCAGATGCTTGGTAAAGTGTTTCTACCATAAGTGCTAAACCTTGAGATGATGTTGCAGTTGCTGTTCTAGCACCTGCAGCAGCAGCACCAATACATCCTGACATTGCAGCATGTTCAGATTCTGTCATAATCATTTCACCATCAACATAACCATTTGCATTATGAGATGCATAACCTTCAACAGTACCTGTTGATGGAGTAATAGGATAAGCTGATACTACATCAACACTTGCTTGTCTTAAAGCATGTGAATTAGCAACATTTCCATCCCAAACTTCAACAGTTCTTAATTCCATTACTCTCGTATTTCCAGTCTTTAGTGTACTCATACTATTCACCGTCCTTTTCATTTTTTTCTTTTTCAGGCCATGCTAATAAAGCTTCTTCATTTGCCTGTGTTTCATTAAACATTAATAATGATTTTGGATTTGTAGGACATACTTCTACACAAATTCCACAACCTTTACAGTGATCATAATCAATTCCAACCATCTCTTTATCTCTAGAAATAATAGAAGTATCAGGACAATATAACCAACAGTTTTGACAATCAATACATAAGTCAGCTTTCCAAACTGGCTTCATAACTCGCCAATCCCCAACATACTTATTAATAGAGTTTGTTTCAGCATATACTCTATCTTCAGGTTGTACATTTACAACTGTATGGTCAATATTTTCTTCAAAAGAAAAACATGCAGCACCTGGAACTAATTCATCCCAACCCATATCAAATACAGATTTACTATCAGGTAATCTTGTTAATTCTGGAACAACTCTATTTAGATTTTCACTTTTATCTTTAGCCACAATATCTCCTTATTTTACTTCGTCGTATGCTCTTTGAATAGCAAGCATATTCGCATCAATAATCTTTTCAGGTAATTTACCTAAAACACTTTTCATTGCATCTTTAAATACATCAATTTCAAACATACCACTTAACTTCATAAATGCACCAAGTACTGGTGTATTTGGAATTGGTCTACCAATTGTTTCTTGAGCAATTGTTAAACAATCAAGAATAAATACTTGATCTTCCTTGCCTTTTAATGCTGGAATCATGTTACATAAGTCTTTTTTATCTGTAAGGTGTGTAGTAATGATATATTTTGTATTTTCATCACAATCTTCAGTAATATTATCTGTGTATGCTAAACCTGGATCAATTACAAATACATAATTTGGAATCATATATCTTTCATGATTCAGAAGCTTTGAATCATCAATTCTGTTATAAGCAGTCATTGCTGCCCCTCTTTTTGCAGAACCGTAAAATGAAAATGCCTGTACTTGCTTTCCTGTTTCAGCCGCAACAGAACCAAGACCTTTTGCGCCAGTTACTGCACCTTGTCCAGCTCTACTGTGCCATCTAATTTCTAACATAGTTTCTCCTAAGTAATAAAGTATAAACTTTATTTAATGTTTATGCTAAATTTTAAGTAAAATCAACTTATAAAGTGCTTTACTTTTACTTATTATTTATTAATTTAATTGCTTCTAGAGAATTTGTAGCAATTAGTGATGTATATTCTCTTAAATTTACTTCTTTGCCATAGCCACATAGTACTCCAACACTCTTTATATTTGCTTTTTGTGCAGCAATTAGATCTAATTTTGTATCACCAATCATATATGTATTAGTATGACCTATTTCATTCATATTTTTAAGTGCATTTAATATTGGTTCTGGATGCGGTTTTGGATTTTCTACCTCTTGTCTTCCAATTATTGTTTCAAAATATTCAAGTAATCCAAAATTCTCTAAAAGTGGAATTGAGTATCGTGTTGTTTTTGTAGTAACAACCCCAAGTCTTGCAATTTTACTTGCATTAATTACCGCTTCTTTAGCATTTGGTAGTAAGGTTGTTTTTTCTTTAGATATTTTTCTATAATGAAGTTTATATGAATCTACAAAATTCCATACATCTTCTTTATTTACTCCAAGAGTTGCAAACATTACGTCTAATGGGTATCCTATTTCATCTTTAATATTTTGATCATTACCAGTAAAATCAAAATTCTGATCTTTAAATGCAAAATAAAATGATTCTAATATAGCATCAGTACTATCTATTAATGTGCCATCTAAATCAAATAATATTATTAAATCTTTATTCATTATGTCTTTTATTCCTTTATCCAATTTTTTTGATTGTGCATAATACCTAAAAAGCTTGGATTTACATTTTTGATATCTTTATTTACTACAGTAATTGAGTTTGGAATATATAAAAATAGATACGGAATATCATCTGTTATCTTTTTAAATATATCTTTATATATAAGACTTAACTTATTTTTATCTATAGTTTTTGCACCTTCATCTATTAAATTATCTACATTTTTATTAGAATAATTAACCAGGTTAAAACCGCCTTTTTTATTGCTTGAACTATGCCAAAGTGGCTTAGCATCAGGCATTAAGGATAGACCCCATCCTAAAATAATTGCTTCATATTTCTTCGGCATTACAATTGTATTTAGAAATGCTTGCCACTCCATTACTCTAATTTTCATATCTATACCAACTTTAGCTAGTTGGTATTGTAAAATCTGAGCAGCATAAACACGAACTGAATTATTTGCATTTGTAACTACTTCAAATTCAAATGGTTTATCTTTTGAGTATCCTAAATCATTTAATAATTTTTTTGCTTTTTTAATATTTTGAATTGGTGCTTTTACATTATCATTAAATGCAAAGGTATTTGGTAGAAATGGTCCTGTACAAATTTTACCATGTCCGAAAAATAGTATATCTACCAATTCTTGTCTATTGATAGCTAAATTTAGTGCTTGTCGTATTTTTATATTTTTAAATTTTGGATGTGAAAGATTAAATCCCATATATGTGTAGCCAAAACTAGGTTTTTCTACAATAGTATAATTTTGAATAAATTTATCAGATATTTGTCTATCGATTTGTAATGGTGTAATTGAACCAACATCAAGTTTTTTTTGTTTTAGCATAAAAAATGAAGTTGTAGGATCTGCTAAAAATTTATAAGATAATTTATCAATATTTGGTCTATTATCAAAGTATTTATTATTAGCATCCAATATAATATCACTAGAATTTTTTAATGTTTTTAATTTGTATGATCCAGTTCCTATTGGGTTTTTATTAAAATCTGATTTCATTAAATCAGGTTCATTTTTTAATATATGAGAAGGTAGTATCCCTGTCATCCAAATATTTAATGCCTTAAAATAAGGTTCTTTATATTTTACTTCTATTTTATAATTATTAATTTTTTTTACTGATTGAACATATGCAAAAGATGATTTTAATGATGTAAATATTTTTGGATCAATAATTTTATTATATGTAAATATAATATCATCGGCTGTTAATTTTATACCGTCATGCCAGAGTATATTTTGTTTAATAGAAATTTCTAATGTAGTATCATTTATGAATTTGTAATTTGATGCTAAATCATTTACTATATTTCCATTTTTATCATATTTAAATAATCCATTAAATATCCATTGACTTATTTCACTACTAGCACTGTCTGAGGCTAGTATTGGATTTATTCTACTTGGATTCGAAGATATACTTAAATTTAGTGTAGATGAATTTGCTAATGTTGTAGAAATAAAAAAAGCTAAAAAGAAAAATCTTTTTAGCTTTTTTATATAAAGATGAATAATCATTATCTCTTTGAGAACTGACCGCTTCTTCTTGCTTTTCTTCTTCCGTATTTCTTTCTCTCAACAGTTCTTGCGTCTCTTGTAAGAAGTCCATAAGGCTTAAGAATAGTTCTGAATTGCTCATCAAAAGCAACTAATGCTCTAGAAATACCATGTCTTAGTGCATCAGCTTGTGCTGAATAACCACCACCTAAAGTGCTAGCTTTGATATTTACAGATTCTAATTGTTTAGAAACTTCTAATGGTTGCTTAACTCTTTTTTTAATAGCTTCGTGTCCACCAAGCCATGCGTCTAAAGTCATACCATTAATAGTCATTTCGCCTTTTCCAGCTTCTAGCCATACTTTAGCGATTGCAGCTTTTCTTTTTCCTGTAGCGTATACTTTTGCCATTATTATAGTCCTTTAACTTGTGCAGTATGAGGATGCTCAGAACCTGCATATACTTTTAATTTTTTAATAATTTTTCTACCAAGATCTGTCTTTGGTAACATACCTCTTGCAGCTAATCTATATAGTCTTTCAGGGTTTTCTTCTAACATTGTAGACATTTTATGAGTCTTAGTAGAACCAAAGTATCCTGAGTGAGTATAGTAGTTTTTAGTTGCTAGTTTGTTACCAGTAAATACAGCTTTAGATGCATTGATGATTACAACGTAGTCACCACAATCAATTGTAGGAGTAAAATCAACTTTGTTTTTACCTCTTAAAATTGTTGCAACTTCAGTCATAATTCTACCAAATACTTTACCTTCTGCGTCAATTACGATCCAATCTCTTGGTCTATCAGCTTTGTTTGCCATTTGTGTAAATTTCATATTCATTACCTTCATTTTTTATAAGTTCGAAAGTATATGTAAAATAAACTTTGATAAAGCTTAAATAAAGGTAACTTTAAGAATATGACTATATTAATCTTTTTAGAATTAGATTTATAGTTATATTTCCTCTAAATTCATTGAGACTAATTGTCGCAATAAAACTAATTTGTGAATTAACATTAAAATAATCAGTATTATTAAAAATGAGGAGTTCTACATTGTTTTCTAAAATTAATTTTTGATGTAGTTTGTCTTTTCCTAAAAAAAACTGCTGTTGAATAGTGATATTGTTAAATATAAACTCTGGAGAGGTATTAGTAAGTCCATATGGTCTAAACTCTTCAATAATATTATAAGTTTCTAAATCAATATCAGAGATATTTATATTAAATGTATTATCCAAAATTATTTCATCTTCATTAGATGTGTTTTGTAATTTATTAATATTATTATTAACTTCTTGTTTAAAATTATTTAAATTATCAGTTTGTACGACTACGCCTGCAGCACTTTTATGCCCACCAAAGCCAATTGTCATTTGTTTAGAACTGTTAAGTAAATTATATAAATTTATATCTGTATTACATCTTGAGCTACCTTTAGATGTATCTCCATTAATTGAAAATACAAAACTTGGTTTGTTAAACTTTTCTGATAGTTTAGCAGCTACGATTCCAATAATACCTTCATTCCAATCTTTAGATGCAACAACAATTACTTGATCATCCTGGTTTACTTGAGTAAGGCTTTGATTGAAGATATTGTTTTGTTCTTCTTTTCTATTATTATTAAGTGTTATTAGATATTCTAAAATTTCATATGCTCTATTTTGATTATCTGATAATAAAAACTCTACAGCAATTGAAGCATCTTCCATTCTTCCAGCACAATTAATTAAAGGTGCAATTGAAAAACCAATATCTTCTTCGTTTATTGTATGTTTTTTGAGATGATTATTTAATGTTTTTATTGCAGGTCTTGTACTTGTAGTTATCATCTTAAGACCTTTTTTAACTATAGTACTATTTAAACTTCTCATAGGCATAACATCTGCAATAATAGCAATAGATAAAATATCAAAAAATTCCATTAAATTTATATTTTGATTAAGTGCCTTTTTAATACTAGCACAAAAATACCAAGCAACCTGTGCTCCACATATCTCTTTATAGGGGAATTGACAATCGTTTTGTTTTGGATTTATAATAGCATAACAATCAGGAATTTCATCACCTACAGTGTGATGATCCGTAATAATAAGATCAAGGCCTTTTTCTTTACATAATAAAGCTGATTGTATAGCACTGATTCCATTATCTACAGTAATAATAAGACCACTATTTATTTTATCTACAATTTTAGGAGATAATCCATATCCATGTTTAAATCTATTTGGAACAATCCAATCAACTGTTATTCCAAGTTTTTTAAAAAAATCTACCATAATAGTAGTAGATACAACTCCATCTACATCATAATCACCTACTATAGTTATTTTTTCGTTGGTATTAATAGCTTGTAGAACACGAAGAGTTGCTTTATGAATATCTTTAAATGATGATGGATTTGGTAATTCTTTTAGAGTAGTAAAAGTATCATCTTTTAGCCTTGAAGCTAAAAGAGATTTTAGTTCAGATTTATTTATATAGCTGACTTTACAGTCCAACTGCATCTCTGATTATTTTAATTTTTGATTGAGCTACTTTCCTTGCTTTCTTAGCACCATGTGCTAAAATATCTTTTACTTCATCTGGATTATTAAGGTAATATTCTCTTTTTTGAGCGTATGGAGCAAAATGATCATTAATCCTATCTAATAGTGTAAGTTTAAAGTGACCATAACCTTCACCAGGAGTTGCATATCTTTGTTGTAATTCAATTAGCTCATCATTATTCATAAATAATTCACATAATTTATATACATTACAGTTTTCATATTCTTTTACATCTTCAAGTTCTTTAGAATCAGTAATGATTTTCATAACTTGTTTTTTAATAGTTTTTTTAGGTCCAAACATGTCAATTGTATTTCCATAACTTTTAGACATCTTTGCACCATCTGTACCTGGAACACTTTGAACATTTTCATCTACTTTTAGTTCAGGCATAGTAAGAATCTCACCATAATTATTATTAAATGTATTTGCAATATCTCTTGTCATCTCTACATGTTGAATCTGATCTTTTCCTACAGGAACAATATTTGAATCATATAATAATATATCTGCAGCCATTAAAACTGGATATGAGAATAATCCATGATTAGTGGCAATACCTCGTGCAGCTTTATCTTTATAACTATGGCCACGTTCAAGTAGTCCCATTGGTGTATGATTTGATAAAATCCAATAAAGTTCTAATACTTCTGGAACATCGCTTTGTACCCAAAATGTAGATTTTTCTGGATCCATTCCAAGTGATAAAAAATTCACAGCTGCTTCAAAAGTATTTTTTTGTAAAAATTCTTTATCTTTCACAGATGTAAGTGCATGATATGATGCAATAAAGGCAAATAATTCACCATCATCTTGAGATTCAATCATTTTTTTAATCATTCCAAAATAGTTTCCTATATGGATAGTTCCTGATGGTTGAATACCTGATAATATTCTTGTAGATTGAGACATATTTATCTATACCTCAAACATTCGCTCAAGAGCAATTTTTGCATATTTTGAAACTTTATCATCAACTTTTATTTCATTTATAATATTACCATTTTCTATAGCTTTTAATGTATCATATACATCTTGAACTGTAGTTTCATTCATAGTTGGACATTCTGGTTTTGTTGAACTTAATACATAAGTATTATTTGGTCTTAATCTATTAACCATATTATATTCAGTACCAACTGCTACTTTTTGATCTGCTGGAAGTTCTGTGATATACTTAATGAGTTGTGAAGTAGATCCTGAAAAGTCTGCAAGTGCTACAATAGATGGGTCACACTCAGGGTGAACAGCAATTAAAATATCTGGATATTTTTCTCTATAAAATTCTATATCTTCAACAGTAAATAATTGATGTACTGAACAAAAACCGTTATAACAAATAATATCAGCATCTTTTACTTCTTCAATAGTATTAATACCAATTACTGCAGATTTTAATCCAATATCATTTGCAAAATTTTGTCCTAAACAACGATCAGGAACAAAGAAGATTTTCTTTCCACTTTCTAATCCTCTTTTAATGATGGCAAATGCATTTGAACTTGTACATACATATCCACCCATCTCTCCTACTGCTGCTTTAACGGCTGCACTAGAGTTGATATACGTAATTGGTAAAATATCATCATTTTGAATACCTGCTTTATTTAAAATAGCAAGATTTTCATCAAAGTAATCTACATCAATCATTTTTGCCATAGCACAGCATGCAATTCTTGGCATTACTACAGTTTTTTCAGGACTAAGTACTTTTACACTTTCACCCATAAATCCTACACCACAAAATAGTATATATTTACTTTTTGCAGCCATAGCTCTTTTTGCTAATTCAAGGCTATCTCCATTGATATCAGCTAATTCAAAAACTTCATCTTTTTGATAGAAATGAGCTACTATCGTTACATCTAATTTTTCTTTTAATTTTAGTATTTCTTCTTTTAAATTCATCATAAAGAAATATTATCTAAAAGTTGGTTATGTGAGGCTTTAGTTTTATTATCTAAAGTTTTTTAATGCTTGTTGCGTTTCTCTTTGCATTGTTTTTTGTTTTAAATCATTTCGTTTGTCATGAAGTTTTTTACCTTGAGCAAGTGCAATTTGAACTTTAACTAAGTTTCTAGCATTAATATACATTTTTGTCACTACAATTGTAAGACCATCTCGTTCAACTTTTTTTGCAAGTTTTTCAATCTCATTTCTATGAAGAAGTAATTTTCTATCTCTTTTTTCTTCAGGTCTATATGTAGCATGTGCAGTACTAAGATGTGTAATGTGTGCATTTAGTAAAAATACTTCATCTTTTATAATTCTTACAAAACTTTCTTTTAAATTTACTCTAGCTTCTCTAATTGCTTTTATTTCACTACCTTGTAGTTGAATACCAGCTTCATATTTTTCTAAAATAAAAAATTCATGCCCAGCTTTTTTATTTAAAAATTGTGTTGGTTTACTTGATTCTTTTTTCTTTGCCACTTAATTTACCTTATTTATTTTAAAAAAACTACTACCACTACCACTAAAGTACCAATCTTTTTTTGCATATTCTTCTAACTCTTTATTGCAGTTTTTAGCAGGTAGATATAGATCATTTGCTTCTTTGATTGATAGCTCTTTTAAAATATTAATACTCGTCATATTTAATAGTTTATTAGCATCTTCTTTACTAATTTCTTTATAACAATTATCTCTAAAATCTTTAAAAATATCACCAGTGTTACATTGAATATTTGGTGTTAAAACTGTAATATCTAAAGTTTCTTCTTTAAATTCTTTTACAATTTCCCCAATTCCTGTTACATTTGCCGAATCTAATTCATATATAAAGAATGGTACATCAGCACCTATAGTTGCAGCAATGCTAGATAATTGATCTTTTGATAGTTTTAAATCACATTCTTTATTAACCATATTCATAAATGTAGCACAATTACTTGAACCACCACCAAGCCCTGCAAACTCTGGAATGTTTTTATATACAACTACTTTATTATATTTAAAATATTCTTCTACTATAGAATATTTTTTTGCTAATATACTATAGGCTTTAAAAATAGTATTTTGTTTTGTATCACAACCAAAATTACCATCTAAAGTAAATTCATTACAGTCTTGTTTTATAAAAGAAATAGTATCAAATAAATTTTTAACTCTTACAAATCGTGATACTAATTCATGATAATTATCTCTTTTACCTGCAATTTTTAAAAATATATTTACTTTTGCATAAGATTTTTTAGTCATTTAGTTGTACCTTATTTAGAAGATAACTTATATTTTCATTCTCTATTTTAATCACTGAAAAGAATGTATCAAATGTCAATAGATAATTTCCATCAGCTTTATTTTCAAAAAAATCAATTTGCAGTTTTTTACCTAACTCTACCCATTCTTTTGTCCCAGTGTATATATTTTCTTCTAAATCTAAGTATTCTAATGGATTTAATGCTTTTTCATTATCTATTTTAAACTTACCTTCATTTAATCTATCTAAAAAGCTAAGTGTTCCAATAGCATCTAATCTATCTAATAATATTTGAGCAATACTTCTAATATAGCTACCTTCACTAACAGTTATATCAAAAGTAATAAATGGATGACAGTAGCTAATGAAATTTACACTATATACTTTAGAAGTGATTTGTTTCATAGTGAAATCTTGACCATCTCTAGCTAAATCATAAGCTCTCTTACCATCTATTTTTTTTGCAGAATATTTTGGAGGTAAATATGTTAATTCACCAACTAATTTTAATAGTTCTGATTTGATATTATTTATATCTAGTTTTTTTGGCATAGTTGATGGTACATCGATATTTTCAATATCTAATGAAGTACTTTGTGCTCCTAACCAAATAGTAGTACGGTAAGTTTTAGGAGTTTTTTTTAAAAATTGAAAAAGTTTTGTATATTGTCCAAATGCTACAATTAAACATCCAGTGGCAAATGGATCTAATGTTCCTGAAAAGCCAGCTTTTTTTGTTTTATATTTTCTTTTTATTTTTCTAAGATAAAAATTAGAACTAATAAATATTGGTTTATTTATTACAAATAATCTGTTCAAATTAATTTATACCTTTTCAATAAAGTTTGATAAAATATCTCTATTATTTCCGCCAAAGTTAATGTTTAACTTAAATTCACGACCAGCTTTGCTAACAGCTTCTATTCTTCCCATTCCAAATATTTTATGCTTAACTACATCACCTTTTTTGAACTGTGTTGATTTTTCAATAGTTAGACTTCCTTTGATTAATCCTGACTCAGTTAAAAATCTACTTTTTACTAATGCAGTTCGGCGTCCTTTATAAAATCTACTATGTACAAAGCTTAAAGTTAATTCATCCATTGCTCTTGTAATTGCAACATACCCTAATCGTCTTTCTTCTTCTATATCATTTCCGTCACCAGTAAGAGGGAAGAACCCTTCTTCCATACCTATTACAAATAGATGTTGATACTCTAAGCCTTTACTGGCATGTATACTCATTAAAGATATAGCACCATTTTCTAGATCATCTTGGTCACTTGCTAATGATACTTCATTTAAAAAGTCATCAAGGTTTAAAGATAAGTCTTTTAGGAAGAAATCCCTTAGATATCCGTAAAATTCATCTATATTTGCTATTCTATCTTCACCATCTACTGTATTTAAGAAAGAAGATTTAAAATCAAAGGTGTCTTCGAAATTATCAATAAATTTCATTTTTGTTGTTTCTAAAGATTCTTGTAGATCTGCTATCGATGCGCAAAATACTTTTAAAGTACGACTATTCTTTTTACCTACTATTTGGGCTAATTCTTCAGGTTGATACTCTTCCATGATTTTATACATAGATTTACCAATTTTGATAGACTCTGCTTCTAGCTTATCTATTGTAGTTTTCCCAATACCTCTTTTTGGTTTATTTACAATTCTTTTTAATGAAAAATTGTCATTTGGATTTGTAATTACTCTAAAAAAAGCAATTAGATCTTTAATCTCTGCTCTTTCATAGAACTTCATTCCACCAATTAGTCTATAGTTTATTCCAGACTTTACTAAACCTTCTTCAAGTGATCTACTTAGTGCATTAACTCTAAATAGTATTGCAATATTTGCTGCATGTACTCCACTATCAATTAGGTTTCGTATATCATCACAAATTTTTCTTGTCTCAGTATTTTCATCGTGTGATTCATATAGTTTTAGATTGTTACCTTGAGCTTTTGTTCCAACTAATTTTTTACCTAATCTATCTCTATTATGCTCTATTAATAAATTAGCATGTTTTAAAATTGTATCAGTAGATCTATAGTTTTCTTCCAGTTTTACAACTAATACATCATTGAAATTTTGATCAAAATTAAGAATGTTTTTAATTGTAGCACCTCTCCAACCATATATAGATTGATCATCATCTCCAACTACACATAGGTTATTATGTTGTGAACAAAGTTTTTGTAATAATTTAAATTGTAATTCATTTGTATCTTGATACTCATCTACCATAATATATTTATACTTTTGGCTTGTCTCAAGTGCTAACTCTTTATCTTTTTCTAGTAGTCTATATGTAAGTAACAAGAGATCATCAAAATCTACCAAGTTATTTTCTTCTAAATAATTTTCATACTTTTCATATACATTGGCAATTTGTATATACAGAGTTTGTTGTGCTGTAGCTTTTGCATCACTTGGAGTAATAAGTGAGTTTTTATATTTTGAAATTTCATGTGCTAATACTGAAGTTGTTGTAGTTTTGTCTATATTTCTTAGAATTCTTTTTTTATCATCTGTATCTATAATTACAAAGTTATTCTTTCTTCCAAGCTTTGAAATATGGAATTTAAGAAATAATAATCCAAATTTATGGAAAGTACAAAGTAGTGGAGGATAACTCATATTATCTATAAGTTTAAATGCACGCTCTCTCATTTCTGTAGCTGCTTTATTTGTAAAAGTTAAAGTCAAAATAGATGCTGGATCAATTCCTAAGGAGATTAGATAAGCTAACCTTGTTGTAATTGTTTTTGTTTTACCACTTCCAGCTCCAGCTAAAATTAATAATGGTCCATCTATATGAGATGCTGCTTTAGTTTGTGCATCATTTAAGGTATCTAAAATTTTATTTGACATAACTCTTTCCTCTTATATAGATATTATATCATATTAATTATTTATTTTTTAAGCCAAATGATTTTATCTGTTTTAGATAAGTCTGTATGTATTACTTTGAAGCCTAAACTCTCACAATTAAATTCTTTTTTTGAACAATCTTTATTGGATACAAATATCATCAATACATCAACATAATCTTTTAAAGTTTCAAGTAAATTATATCCACCTTCAATCATTATAAAATTCTTATTATTTATTGATTCAAGTGAATTTGATATAGTTACTTCTCTATTCTCAATATTAAATAAAGGGATAGATTTATCTATATTTTGATCATTAGAATATATTAGAATATCAGGATTTATAGTTGAATCTTCTAAAAATCTAGTATCTAGTGTTGGTCTATCTATTCTTACTGTATTGCCACCAATTATAAGAGTATCTATTAGGGTTCTAATTTTATGTACATGAGTTAAAGATTCTTTTGTAGTAATATATCCACCATCAATTGAACCATCTTTTCTCATAGCTAATTTAAAAAATACAAATTTGTTTTGTTGCCATTTTATAAACGGTAATAAAAGATCATCTGTTTTTGATGAAAGTGTTGATTGTTCACATTGGATATTTACATCTCTTAATGTTTTCAATCCACCTGCTGCATCATTATTTGGATCCATAGTACCTATAACTACTCTTTTAAAATTCAACTCTTTAATTAAAGAAGCACATGATGGTGTTTTGCCTATATGATTACATGGCTCTAATGTTACATAAATAGTACAATCTATAAATATATTATTATGGTTTTTTATTAAAAATTCATGAATATCATGTGAAGTAGTTAATGTTTTTAAAGTAGATTGTGGATTAAGAACAATAAATGCATCTTTAATTGCATTAACCTCTGCATGAGGACCACCAGCTTTGATATGAGAAGATACAGATAAAACTTGATTATTAAGTACTACTGTAGCACCAACAGCTGGATTAGGATAGGTTAATAGTTGATGTTGCCATGCTTTATTTATGGCTAGTTGCATATAGTGGCTATCGTCTTGAAAGCTCACTATTAATTACCAATTTATATAAGTAGCTGCTGCTAAAATCTCATCATAAGGTAATGTTTCATCACCATTTTCAGTTGTTATAACTATAGAAGTTTCATCAGCATCTTTTAGAACACCTTCTATTTTATCAGTTGCAATATCTTTAATTCTAACACTTGATCCAATAGAACCAATAAAATGTGCAGGTTTTTTTAATCTTCGTTCAACACCTGGAGAACTAACTTCTAATCTATATTTACCGTGCATTGGTTCATCTAAATCTAAAATAGGAGAGATCATACGACTTACTTCAGTACATTTTTCTAGTGTAATACCATCTTTTGATGCAATATATACCCTATAAATATTATCACTATGTTCTTTTAATTGAGCTATATCGTATAATACTACACCACAACCTTCAACTGCAATTTGGATTGATTCTTCTAATGTCATATTTCTCTCTATTTAGTTTTTATTTGTTCAAAAAGATCTTCAAGCCTTTTTGATTTTTCTATTGAATTATCACTTACAAAGTTAAAGTCTGGACATTTGTACCATCCAGTACTTGCAAGACAATGAGATTTGATACGACCATTTGCTTTTTTAAGTAACTTGTGTACTTCTTTTAATTCATCTTTATCAAGATCTGTAGCATCAAAATATACTACAGCATTATATTTTCCAGTTTTACAATTTACATCTGTAATAGGTAAAGACTTAATTCTTGAATCATTAAGCGAACTTAATGCTTCAGGAATAAGTTCTACTAGTAGAGACTCTGTTTTTTGTAAGTTTATAGATTTTTCTTGCATATAATCCTACTAGATTGTTTGAGCTTCTGAATGTTGAATAAATGTTTCAATATAGTCATTAACTTGAATATCATTAAATTTCTCAAAAATAATACCACATTCGTAACCATTTGCAACTTCTTTAACATCATCTTTAAATCTTTTAAGAGAAGCAATTTTACCAGTATAGATAACAACACCATCTCTAATAACTCTAGCCATACCACCTCGTACAACTTTACCATCAGTAACTTTAGTACCAGCAACTGTTCCAACTTTAGGTACAACGAATGTCTCAAGAACATTTGCTTGACCTGTATTTTCTTCAGTTACGATTTCACTCATCATACCAGATAGAGTATCTTTAATTTCATCAATTAATTGATAGATAATAGAATAAGTTTTAATTTCAATACCATCAGCTTTTGCTTTAGTTTTTACAGAACCTGTAGGTCTTACATTAAATCCTAAGATAATAGTATTGTCTCCAGCATTAGCAAGAGCAAGATCTGCTTCAGTAATACCACCAACACCAGCACTTAAGACTTTAACTTTAACTTCATCATTTTTAATAGATTCTAAACTTGACTTAATAGCTTCTAGTGAACCACCAGCATCAGCTTTAATAATTACAGGAAGTGCTTTGATTTTACCTTCAGCAATCATTCCTGCCATTTCATCTAAAGATACTTTTGTTGACTTACTAAGTTCTTTTGCTCTTGCATGTTCAGCTCTTGTTGTAGCAATGTCTTTTGCTTCATTTATATTATTTTGTGCTACAAGAGATACTCCTGTAGAAGGAACTTCACCAAGACCAACAACATGACCAGTATGACTTAATCCTAACTCTTTTACAGGTTTTCCTTGATCATCCATAATAGCTTTTACTTTACCAAATGTTGTATCAGCAACAATAGAATCACCAACTTTTAAAGTACCATTTTGAACGATAATTGTAGCAACTGGACCTCTACCTTTTTGAGTAGAAGCTTCAAGTACTGTAGCTTTACAAAGTGCAGTTGGATCTGCCTGTAGTTCAAGTAATTCAGCTTGGATATTAATATTTTCAAGTAGATCTTCAATACCCATTCCTGTTTGTGCTGATACTGGAATAAATTCTATATCTCCACCCCAATCAGCTGCCATCATTTCATGATCTGCCATACCAGCTTTTACCATATCAAGATTTGCTGATTCTTTATCCATTTTATTAACCGCTACAATAATTGGAGCACCAGATTCTTTAGCTGCTTTAATTGATTCAATAGTTTGTGGTTTAACACCATCATCTGCTGCAACAACTATAATAATAATATCTGTAACACCAGCTCCTCTAACTCTCATAGACTTAAATGCTTCATGTCCAGGAGTATCTACAAATGTAATATCATGACCATTTTTATTAATAGTGTATGCAGAAATATGTTGAGTAATTCCACCAGCTTCACCAGCTGCAACTCTAGAACTTCTAATTTTGTCTAAAAGAGATGTCTTACCATGATCAACATGACCCATAATTGTAACAACAGGAGGACGAGTTACAAAATTTGTAGTATCTATTTCTTCTTCTTCATAAGCATCTTCATAGTTAACTTCTTCTAGCTCATCTTTAATAGTAACTTCAATACCATACTCTTCACCAAGAATTTCAAGTTCGTCATCACCAAGGAAATCATTTTTAGTTACCATCATACCAAGCATAAATAGTTTACCAATTACATCACCATCTGTTTTACCGATTTTTTCAGCAAATTCATAAAGTCTACACTCTTTTGGAATTGTGATTTCTGTAATTTCTACCTCTTCTGTAGGTTTTTTATAAGATTTTCTTTTACCTTTTCTTTTTAATCCTCTTGGTCTATTTCCAAAAGCACTAGGTTTTGTAGTTCTAATTTGCTCATTTGGTTTTTTCTTTGGAGGCTCTTGTAAGAATTTAGAAGTTTCAATTTTACCCATATCAAATAAAACAACTTCTTCTCCACCTAGATTGTCTTGAGATTCTCTAAAGTCACTTGATGTTGTAACATCAAGTTTTCTACCATGCTCACTTGCAGTAGCAGCAGACTTTCTTCTTTCTTTTTTAACTCTAGAAGTATGTTGAGCATCAAGTGATGGACCATTTCCAAGTAGTTCACTTAATGATTTTCTTTCAGTTTTTGCAGATATTGAATGGTTAAGATCTCCAGTGATTACTTTTCTAGGTTTCGCAGCAGCTGGTTTATTTTTCTTAATAATTTTAAGTCCACCAGTTTTTCTTAAACCAGTTGCTAAAGGTTTTTTGATTTCAATCTTTGGTTCTTCTTTTGCAACTACTGTTTTTGGTTCTTCTTTAACCTCAGGAGTTGCTTCAATCTTTGGTTCTTCTTTTGCAACTACTGTTTTTGGTTCTTCTTTAACCTCATGAGTTGCTTCAATCTTTGGTTCTTCTTTTGCAACTACTGTTTTTGGTTCTTCTTTAACCTCAGGAGTTACTGCAACTTTTTTTGCAGGCTTAGCCTTTTCTTTAGCTTTAATTTTACCAGTTACTAAATAATTCACAAGCTCTTCTGCTTGATCAAAAGTTACTGTACTGTTTGCTGATTTAAGTTCTATTCCTAAATCTGCAGCCTTTGTGATTATTTCTTGGCTGCTTGCTCCAGCTTCTTGCGCTACTTCAAAAACTTTTACTTTATCTGACATTTACTAAAATCTCCTTAAGATCTATTTCGTATTTTTTGTTATTTTTACATGCTCTTTTAAGAGCTTTGCTTATTTTGTTTGTATCTTTTAGACAAGTGTTACATATATAAAAACTTCTACCATTACCATCAAACTTTAATAGTTTTTTGTCTTTACATTGAAGTCTTGTTAATAAATTTTGTTCAAATTTACCTCTACAAGATATACACATACGAATAGGTTTCATCTAATTATCGCTATTTTATCTAAAATTCACTTAAGCCTTAGTAATTAGGCCATCGTTATCTAAATCATATATTAAAATATTAAAATGTGAAAAACTTTTTCTTAATACATTACATATATTTTTTGCATCACTTCTATGCACAAGGTTAAAAAATGTTGAACCACTACCAGAAAGTGTACTCATAAGTGCTCCATTTTCTAGTGCTATTTTTTGTACAGAAAATAATTCTGGCATAGCCTTCATTCTGTGTTGTTGATGAAAAATATCTTGAGATGCAACTTTTAACATATCCCAATTTTCACTAAACATTGCTGCTGTCAATAATGAAGAGTGTGATAAATTATATATTGCTTCTTCTTTTGAATACTTAGTAGGAAGAGTTTTTCTAGATTGTGAAGTAGAAATTGGTCTATTTGGTATTACTACAATTGCTTGAAGATCTGAAGGCAATTCTTTTTTTAATACCTTAACTTCATTATTTTCTACTGTTGAAACAGTAAAACCACCTAATACAGCAGGTGCTATATTATCCGGGTGAGGTTCATAGCTAAGTGCTAAGTTTAAAATTTCTTGTTTTGAAATTTTAGTATTAGCAGCAGCATATGCTGAAGCAATAGCAGATGTAATTACAGCACTACTACTACCTAGCCCTCTAGAAAGAGGCACTTCATTATAGAATTCAAATCTGAAATGACTTTTATACTTACATAGATTAAAATAAAAATCATTAAATATATTAACGAACATATTATTATCTTTAAGTTTATTATTCTTTGAACCTTCACCTCTTAAAGAGACACTATGATATTTTGATGGACTAATAGTTACACTATTTCTCATTTTAATTGCAAGACCTAATGTATCAAATCCTGGTCCTAAATTGGCACTTGTTGCCGGTACGGTTATAGTCACTGCTTGGACTCCTAATTTATTAATTTACTGCTGGTAGATTATAATTTGGCTCACAGGATGTAGTGAGTAAATCTTCATTTAGCATTTGGGGTAGTTTAAATGGTAATATTTCACTCTGGTCATTTAAAAAATCTAATTCTATTTTATCATCTTGTGCTTTAAAGAAGTATTTTTTACCTAAAGCTTTGATTGGACTATTTTGATTATAGTTAAATCCACTACTTGCAAATAGTTTAATATCATTTACAATACATATTGTTTTTAAAAATATATAGCTCACTTTTATTGCCATAAAACTACCAGGACCATTTACATAAGTTATTGAGTTAATTATATATTTTTTTAATAGTTTATCAAATATTATAGGTAAAACATCACTAGTTTTACCTTCTTTAGATATAGTTTCCATAAGATTATTATTTTTATAAACTCCAATTAAAATTGGACTAGTAATAGATATTACTAATATAGATATATTATGATTGTTTTGCATACGCTACTTCAAGAGTTTGTGCATGATCTACAGCCTCTTCTAGATCAATAATCTCATAATTTTCAGGATCCTCTAATAATTTCATTGTAAGTAAATGATTTAAGTGGTGACTTCCTGCATGAGCATTATATTCACCAATTATTGCATATCCCAATAAAGACATATCTCCTATTGCATCAAGAATTTTATGTCTTACAAATTCATCGTCAAATCTTAATCCATCAGGATTAATTACTTTTTCTTCATCTAATACAATTGCATTATCTAAAGTTCCACCTTGAGCTAATCCAATACTTCTTAAATATTGAACCTCATGTAAAAAACCAAATGTTCTAGCACGAGAAATTTGTTCTTTATATTGTTCTACTGAATAGTCAAATTTAAATTGTTGTTCACCAATACTTGGATGATTGAAATCTATAGAAAAATCATATATAATATGATTTGAAGGTTTTAGCTTTACATGTTTACCTGCAGCTTCTATACTAACTTCTTTTTTTATTCTTAGAGCTTTTTTCGTAGCTTTTTGTTCTACTATACCTGCTTCATCTATTAACATGCAGTATCCACTACTACTACCATCTAAAATAGGTATTTCATCATTATCTAATGTAACTCTTAAATTGTCTATACCATATGCATATATAGCAGATAATAAATGTTCAATAGTTGAAATAATAACATCATCTTTTCCAATAACTGTAGCCATTTTTGTATCAACTACAAAATTTGGAGTAAGTGGGATGCTTACTCCTTTATCACTTCTATAAAATATAATTCCAGTATTAGCATCTAATGGTTCAAGAATCATTTTTACAGGAACACCTTTATGTAGTCCAATTCCAACTATTTCAACACTTTTTGCTAGAGTTCTTTGTTTCATATAATTCTCTTTATTTTGAATCTATTATTTTCTTGGCATCATCTAAAATATCTGTAATTCTAGATTTAATCCAGTTTCTATCCATCCATTCTTTTGGATTTACTTCAATACCTTGAATTAAAACTCCAAAGTGAAGGTGATCACCTAAAACAGCACCAGTACTACCAGTATTTGCAATTTTTTGATTCTTTGATACTTTATCTCCTACATTAACACTACTAGAACTAACATGTGCATAAAGTGTAGATAGTCCCATTTTATGATCTATAATAATTGTATTTCCATAAATACCAAGATATTGATTGAATATAACTGTACCATTATTTGATGTTTTTATAGGTGCTTGCTTGATACTTGCCCAGTCCATTCCAAGATGCCATGCTTCATCAATTTCATTATCATTATGGAAGTATGATCTTTTTTCAGCAAATCCAGCAGCTGTTCGCGATCCTTTTAATCGTTTAAATATATTTATATTAAAATCCTGAACTAAAGATCTATCCATATATTTATCTGTAACTTTTTTAATCATATTAATATTATCATTTCTAACATTCTTATTTTGTTTGATAAATCTTTCCGATAAATCTGCAGGTATTTCTGCACCACTTAATTCAAGTACATTCGTACTAACATTTTCAATAAACTTATCAGATATTTTAATATCATCTTGTTTTATTTTTAGGTCTCTTATATAAAGAGGTATT
>JABJGE010000099.1 GCA_018662405.1 Campylobacteraceae bacterium | reverse complement strand
TTTTGAGTCAATTTAAAGGGATTAGAAATCTAAGTTTTACTCATTGTGTAGAAGCAAATGCAGAAGAATTAGAGCAGATAAAAGATATGAATGCTACAATTATTCATTGTCCAAAGTCTAATAGATTACTTAATAATACGAGTTTAAATTTAAATTATTTAGATGATATTAGTTTAGCTATGGGTACAGATGGATTAAGTTCAAATAATTCATTAAGTTTATTTGATGAGATGCAAAGTGCTCTTTTTATACATAGAACTAATGATATTAATGATTTATCCAAAAGATTACTTAGTGCATCTACAAATGGCGGAGCTAAAGCACTTGGGTTAAATAAAGGACAAGTAGCAAAAGGGAAAGATGCTGATTTGATTAGTTTTTCTTTACCAGATACTTGTAGTGAAGAGGATATTGCAACAGCAGTAATACTTCATACAAAACAAGTAGATAAAACTTATATACAAGGAAAACATATTGAACTTTCTTAAGATGGTATTTTTACCAATAACTGCACCAATAAAATTTATACAAGAGAACTTTAAAACATTTTTCTTTTTAGCAATTATGTTTTATATATTTAGTAATTCAGATGCGACAAATATTCAAAAACCAAATCTTTATAAGATTGATCTAGTTGGTCCTATTATGATAGCTGATGATGTACTTGAACGAATTGAAAAAGCTAAAAAAGATAAAAGTGTAAAGGGCGTACTTTTAAATGTAAATTCTCCAGGAGGTGCAGTTGCTCCTTCTGTTGAAATAGCTTATGCAATAAAAGAATTAAATAAAATTAAACCAGTTGTTGTATATGCAAGTGGTGTGATTGCAAGTGGAAGTTATTATTCTGCTATTTGGGCAAATAAAATAATTGCAAATCCAGGTAGTATGGTTGGATCTATTGGTGTGATTATGCAAGGTGCTAATGTAAGTGAATTAATGAAAAAAATTGGTGTCAAAACACAAACAGTAAAAGTAGGGGAATATAAAGAAGCAGGTACACCTACAAGATCTTGGACGAAGAGTGAAAAGGCTGAGTTAGAAAAAGTAATAAATGATACATATGATATGTTTATTACAGATGTTTCTACTGCAAGAGGTCTTAAAAAAGAAGATCACAAGCTTTATGCCGATGCACATATATTTACTTCAAGACAAGCTAAAGAAGTAGGTCTAATTGATGAAGTAGCTACGATTTCAAAAGCAAAATCTGATTTAATGAAACTTTCAAATGTTTCAAAACCAGTTTGGAATAAAGAAGATAAATTTGATAAGTTTATGGAAAAGTTAGTAAGTCAAACAGTAAGCCAACTTTCAATACATTTTAATGGATTGAAAGCTTACTAATTTAAATCTCTTCTTTAGATACTACATTTACAGTTACATCAAGATTTGATGTTTGTAAATGTAAATTATCTCCTTTATCTATATTTTCAAGAGTTGTTAGTTTACCATCTTTTGATATTTGTACCATATTTCCAAAGTTTTTATTTTTAGGATCATTAGCTTGAAAGTTTTGTTTTAAAAGGTTTATAGAAGACTGCTTTTGATTTAAGATTTGTTGAAAATAATGATTAAAGTTTTGTTTAACATCATCTATTTGTTTTTGTATAAAAATAAATTTATTTTCTAATGAATGCTGTGAAAATGATTGTTTTAGATTTACTAGTTGTTGTTCTTTATTGTATATAATAGTTTTAAATCTATGATTTAAATTATTTTGTAGCTCATTTATATATAATTGTTGTTCATTTATATCTGGTAATGATATTTCAATAGCATTTGATGGTGTTGATGCTCTTATATCAGCTACAAAATCTGATATTACAAAATCACTTTCATGTCCAACTGCACTTATAATTGGTGTATTTGCATTATAAATTGCATCAGCAACAATTTCTTCATTAAATGCCCATAGATCTTCGATGCTTCCACCACCTCGACCTACAATTATAATATCTACATTTAATCTATCTGCTATTTGTATTGAGTTTACTATATCTTCTTGTGATCCATTACCTTGTACTAAAGTAGGAACTAAAATTAATTTTGTAAGTGGCCATCTATTTTGTGCTATTTTTTTCATATCTTCAATAGCTGCACCTGTATTTGATGTAACAATACAAATAGTTTTTGGATAGTTTGGTAATACTTTTTTAATATCTTGTGAAAAGTAGCCTTTTGTTTGTAGTTTGGCTTTTAATTGTTCATATGCTAATGCTAATGATCCTACTCCACTTGGATCTATTTTCTTACAAAGAAGTTGATAATTTCCTCTTGGAGTATATACGGTGATACTTCCAGATATGATTATCTTCATTCCTACTTCTAGTTGGAACTTTAAGTATCTAGCATTTCCTGCAAACATAACACATGAAATAGTTGATTTTGAATCTTTTATTGAGAAATAAATATGACCAGAGTTATGATAAGTTAAATTAGATATTTCACCTTCTACATAAGTAGAAGAAAAAGTTGTTTCAAGTAAACCTTTTATCTGATTATTTAAATCAGATACAGAAATAGGGTGTTGCAATATCTATATCTTACGAGCTATAAAAGTTGTAGACATATCTAAAGAATATCCTTTAACAAAAATAGGTTCTAATCCAACTGCTTTTAATTCTTCAACCATTTGATCACTTGTAATAAATGCTTCTATTGATTCTGGTAAATAAGTATATGCTTCCTTACTCCCTGAAACTAATCCACCAATAGTTGGCATAATATTATTCATATAGAATTTAGTTAAATTACTTGTAAAATTATTTTTATCATTTCTTGTAAATTCTAAAATTACAGCTAATCCACCTTTTTTAAGAACTCTTGCAAACTCTTTTAGTCCTTCTTCTCTTTGTACTACATTTCTAATACCATATGATATTGAGATAAAATCTACACTTTCATCTTCTAGTGGTAGTTTTTCTGCACCTGCTTCGATAAATGTTCTATTTGGTATTTTTGTTTTACCAACTTCCATCATTCCAACACTTGGATCAATACCAATAATATCATTAATTTCAATACCATTTTGTTTACCGATATTGTCCCAATCAATCATTAAATCACCAGTACCACAAGCAACATCTACAATTTTGTCTAATTTTTCTTTACCATATAGTTTGAAACTAAGATTACAAGCAGCTCTTCGCCATGTTTTATCAATACCCATACTAAGAACTCTATTAGCAATATCATAAGTTTTTGCTATTTCATTAAACATTTTAATTATATCTTGTTGTTTGTTATCGTTTTCCATTATAATCCCTTTTAATTATTTAGCTTTATAAGCTTGTGATATTACTCTTTGTCCATCACTATATAGTTTTATTTTTAATCCATCTTTAGCTAAACCCATATCATCAATATCAATTATAGCCATTTGTAAGATTGATTTACAATCATTTGGTATTTTGAAATGACCACCTAATCCTGTAAGTGCTTTTTTAACAGGCACAGTACTTTCCATTCCTATTACATTATCACAACACCCTGTAAGACCAATATCTGTAAGATAAAATGTACCATCTATTATTTGTAAATCATCTGTACCTACATGAGTATGTGTCCCACACATAGCACTAATTTTATTTTTTAATATCATAAATAATACTCTTTTTTCAGCAGTTACTTCAGCATGAAAATCACAGAAAATATGTTTTATACCTTGTGCTAATAAATCTTCTACAATTGATATAGCTATATTAAATGGATTTTCACATTGAGGCATAGTGTATAAACCCATTAGATTAATTACAGCTAGTTTAGTACCATTGATATCGTAAATACCAACACCACTACCAGATACACCCTCTGGATAATTAGCTGGTCTTAATACTCTATTGTCTTCAAGTAATACTAGAATATCTTTTTTCTTATCCCAAGTGTGATTTCCACCTGTAATTACATCAATACCATATTTAAATAGTTCATTTGCATTTTTTACTGTTAATCCAAATCCATGGCTTGCATTTTCACCATTTGCAATTACACAATCGATACCATATTCATCTTTTATTGCTGATAAATGATGTGATATTATTTTTCGTCCAGGACGACCAACTATATCTCCAATAAATGCAATTTTCACTTTATATACCTATTTTACTTCACTAAATAAAGCTGATCCAACTCTAATCATATTAGAACCATTTAAAATAGCAATATCAAAATCACCACTCATACCCATAGAACAAATTGTAGCATCTTCAAGTTTATCAAATATATTTTTTGTAGTTTTAAAACTTGCTTCTATTATTTTTCTATCTTCACTATGTGCACCAATTGACATTACACCTTTAAGTCTAATATTTGGACATTCAGATTTAATTTTGTTATACATATCAATTGCTTCATCAGGTGTAAATCCAGATTTTGTATCTTCATTAGCAGAATTGATTTGTAAAAGACAACTCATCTTTTTACCTTTAGCTAAAAGTTTTTTATCTAATTCTAGTGCTAACTCAAGTGAATCTAATGAGTGCATTAAAGTTGGGCTAAGATCAATAAGATTGTTGATTTTATTTTTTTGTAAAGAACCTACAAAGTGCCATTGAATTGGTAACTCTTCAAGTGCTTGTGATTTTTCTTTTAAGTCTTGTATTTTATTTTCACCAAAAGCTCGTTGACCTGCTTCATATAATACTGCAATATC
>JABJGE010000036.1 GCA_018662405.1 Campylobacteraceae bacterium | reverse complement strand
ATAAGTTCTACTCAGACTGCACAAGAGTTTGGAATTGTGCCAAAAGTTGCAATATTATCTTATGCTACTGGTGATTCAGCAAATAGTGATGAGGTTAATAAAGTAAAAGAAGCAGTAGAAATAGTTAGGAAATTAGATAGAAAAGTAGAAGTTGATGGACCTATTCAATATGATGCAGCAGTAGATAAAACAATAGGTAAAAAGAAATTACCAAATAGTAAAATAGCAGGTGAGTCAAATGTATTAATCTTTCCTGATTTAAATACTGGAAATAATATTTATAAAGCAGTTCAAAAAAGTAGTAAAGCTGTGGCAGTTGGTCCAGTACTTCAAGGATTAAATGCTGCTATAAATGATCTTAGTCGTGGTGCAACAGTAACAGATATTATAAATACTGTAGCAATTACTTCAATACAAGCACAAGGGCTAAAAAAATGAAAATATTAGTCTTGAATTCTGGTAGTTCAACTATTAAGTATAAATTATTTGATAATTTACAAGAAATAATAAGTGGTACTGTAGAGGATGTAACAAACTTTAATATTGAAGATATTTGTGATTTTGAAACTTTAGATGCTGTTGGACATAGAGTAGTTCATGGTGGTGAAAAGTTTAATAAAGCAGCCTTAGTTACTAATACTGTCATTGAAGATATAAGAGATTTAATACCATTGGCACCATTACATAATCCATTAAATTTAAAATATATAGAAGAGATACAATTTAAATATCCTAATTTGCCACAGGTTGTAGTTTTTGATACAGCATTTCATCAAACAATTGATAAAACACATTTTACATATCCTATACCACTAGAATATTATAAACAAAATCATATTAGAAGATACGGTTTTCATGGTACATCAGTTGAATATATTACAAAAGAGTTTGCTAAACAAAAACAAAAAGATATTTATGAGGTTAATATAATTGTATTACATCTAGGTAATGGTGCAAGTGCAACATTAGTAAAAGATGGAAAAAGCTTTGACACATCTATGGGATTTACTCCACTTGAAGGTCTTATGATGGGTACAAGATGTGGAGATATAGATCCGTCTATTGTTACATATTTAGAAGATACTAATAATTTATCTTCAAATGAAGTTATTGAAATATTAAATAAAAAAAGTGGACTAAAAGGTATCTGTGGTATTAGTGATATGAGAGAAGTATTACAGCAAAAAGATACATTAGCTTTTGATATGTTTTGTTTAAGAATTCAAAAATATATTGGTTCATATCTTATTCAAGTAAAAAAGTTAGATGCTATTATCTTCACTGGTGGAATAGGTGAAAATTGTGCTGAGGTTAGAACTAAAGTTTGTGAAAATATAGATGAAAATATAGAGATTTTAGTTATGCCTACAAATGAAGAATTAGAAATAGCTTCTCAAACTTATGACATATTAAATATGTTACAATTATAACTTATAAATTCATAAGGAGTTATCATGAAAAGATATGAATGTCCAGATTGTGGTTATATTTATGATCCCGAAATTGGTGATGAGGAAAATGGTATTCCGGCAGGTACAAGTTTTGAGGATTTGCCAGAGGATTGGGTGTGTCCAGATTGTGGTATGCCAAAAGAAGATTTTGAGTTAGTAGATGAATAAAAAAGGTTTATTAATCATTGGTGCTGGTGGTGTAAGTACGGTTGCAACTTTAAAGTGTGCAATGAATATAGATACATTTGAAAACATTACATTAGCTAGTAGAACACTTAGTAAATGTGTAAAAATAAAAAAGATGATAAAAGAAAAAATAGATGTTGATATTGATGTTGCAATAGTAGATGCAGATGATACGAATGATATTATTAAAATAATCAAAAAGACTAATTGTAAAGTTGTTTTAAATGTAGCATTACCTTATCAGGATTTAACTATCATGGATGCTTGTAGTGCTACAAATACACACTATATTGATACTGCAAATTATGAACATCCAGATGAGGCAAAATTTGAGTATAAAGAGCAATGGGCTAGAAATGATGACTTTAAAAATAACAATTTAACAGCACTTCTTGGAAGTGGTTTTGATCCTGGTGTTACTGGTGTATTTGTAAAGTATATTGAACAAAATTATCTAGATTCCATTGAATATATTGATATTATGGATTGTAATGCAGGTGATCATGGTTATCCTTTTGCAACAAACTTTAATCCAGAAATAAATTTAAGAGAAGTAAGTGCAAATGGTAGATATTGGGAAGAGGGTGAATGGATTACTACAAAGCCACTTGAGATTAGAGTTGACCATGATTATCCAGAAGTAGGAGTAAAACCATCTTATTTACTTTATCATGAAGAATTAGAATCTTTATCTAAAAATATAAAAGGTTTAAAAAGAATTAGATTTTTTATGACATTTGGTGACGCTTATATTCAACATATGAATTGTTTAGAAAATGTTGGAATGCTTGGAATAGAACCAGTTGAACATAAAGGTCAAATGATTACACCAATAGAATTTTTAGCAACACTTTTACCTGACCCTGCTTCTTTAGGACCAAGAACACATGGTAAGACAAATATTGGTTGTATTTGTGAAGGTATTAAAGATGGTGTTAGAAAAAAATATTATATATATAATATTTGTGATCATCAAGAATGTTATAAAGAAACAACAGCACAAGCAGTAAGTTACACTACAGGAGTTCCTGCAATGATTGGATCAAAGTTAGTTTATAATGGTACTTGGGATTTACGAGGTGCAGTAAATGTAGAAGAGTTTGACTCAACACCATTTGTAAATGAGATGATGACACAAGGGCTTCCTTGGAAAGTTATGGAGATGGATATTGAATAAAACATATAAGTTTATATCATGGAATGTAAATGGTATAAGAGCAGTAGATAAAAAAGAAGCATTAAGATGGGTAGATGAAGAAGATATTGATTTCTTAGGAATTCAAGAAACAAAATCGCAAATAGAGCAAATACCTGAAACTATATTTGAAAAAAACTACAATAATCTTACAGGATCTCAAAGTGCAATTAAGGGACGTTCTGGAACAGCATTATTTTGTGATATTGATTTGAAATTTCAAGGTACTTGTTCTGAAGTTGATATTTTAGATGAAGGTAGAATAAATGAAGTTCATTTTGAAATTGAAGATAAAGAGATAGCCTTGTTTAATGTATATTTTCCAAATGGACAAAGTAAAGAAGAACGACTTGTTTATAAAATGGAATTTTATGATAGGTTTTTAGATTATTGTGAAGAATTAAAAAATGATGGAAAATCAATTATTGTATGTGGAGATGTTAATACAGCACATCACCCAATAGATTTAGCGCGACCAAAAGCAAATGAAAAAACATCTGGATTCTTACCAATGGAAAGAGAATGGATGGATAAGTTTATAGGTCATGGATATATTGATACATTTAGACATATAAATCCTACAAAAGCTGATTCTTATTCATGGTGGTCTTATCGAGCAGGTGCAAGAGGAAATAATGTAGGATGGAGAATAGATTATTTTTATGTAAGTGATGATCTAAAAGATATGATTCATGATGCCTACATCTTAAGTGATGTTATGGGAAGTGATCATTGTCCTATTGCACTAGAACTTAAATTTTAAAGATTCTATATGATTGAACATTTTTTTACTTGTCCATATTGTTGGGAAAGAATATCAATGCTTTTAGACCCAGACATGTCTGGTGAAGAGTATGTTGAAGATTGTGAAGTTTGTTGT
>JABJGE010000019.1 GCA_018662405.1 Campylobacteraceae bacterium | reverse complement strand
TAATAAGTTAGTTTATATTGCTTCCCAACAAGCTTCTACTAAAATCTCATCGCCACAATATACTGTACTAGTAAATAGATCACACTCCTCATAGGCAGATACATCTTTTGGTGTGCTAGACATAATTATATCTCCATCTTCTAATGGCATAACAGCCTTAATATCTTCTATCATTTGTTCTGGTTTGTACACCATTAGATCATAATTAGATTCTTGTTGTAATTCATCATTGATCAATAGTTCATGTCTTAATTTACTAACATCACCATCAAATGATACAAAATCACTAAACACAGAACTATTCTCAAACTCTTTTGAACTTTCCCATGAAATACCTGCATTTTTAAGATCAAGACCAAGTCCTACCCCAGCAATTTTTTCATCTTTTATTAAAAAACAAATTCTACTTTTAAGTCTATTATCTTCAGATAGTATATTAAGTATTGTTGTAACAGTAGAGTTTGGCTTATTATATATAGTTTTTGTATCTGGTGTTATACCGATCACTTTTGATGGTGTTATTTTTTCATCATTAAATATTATTTGATTCAATATTTATCCTTTATTTTATGTCTATTTCCCAAAAGAATTCTATCCATTGAGTAGCTTCTTTTATACTGTAGTTAGGTTGCATTAAAGCAGTTTGTTTTGTAAATAGTGTAGCTACTTTAAATTCACAACTTGGGTATTTTAAATTTAATACTTTTAAAATTTCAACCATACTTTCACCACTATCAATAATATCATCAACAATAAGTATTTTTGTGAAATTTGATAAGTCAGGTATATTAAATATTTCAAATGTATCTAATTTTTCAGTACCATTATAATGTATAGAATTTAATGTAAATAAATTTCGTATATCCATAGCTTCACTTAGTAATTGTCCTAAAGTAAGACCACCACGAGCTATTGCTAAGATTACTTCAGGATTAAATTCTTGACATTGGTCTTTTAACTTTTGAGTATCAGTTCTAAATTCATCATAACTATAATAATATTTTTTAATCATATGGGAGTATATCTTGTTTTAACACCTATTTATATAAAATGACACACATAATAAATTATCAACAATAAAGAGTATATACATATGATACAACTTACAAATATATCAAAAAGTTTTGGAAAGCAAGAATTATTTACAAATTTAGATTTTAGACTAAATTCAGGTAATAGAGTTGGCTTAGTAGGGCGAAATGGTAGTGGAAAATCTACACTATTTAAGCTAATCCTAGGTGAAGAGTTTGCTGATGATGGTGAAGTCTTAATTCCAAAAAACTATAAAATTGGTGCATTGAAACAGCACTTAGAATTTAGTGAAAAAACTTTAGTAGATGAAACAGCTTTAGCACTTGCAGAAGATGATAAATTTAGTATCTATAAAGTAGAAAAAATATTATTTGGACTAGGTTTTGTTCAAGATGATTTAGAAAAAGATCCATTGTCATTTTCAGGTGGTTATCAAATACGAATAAACCTTGCCAAATTACTTTTAACTGAACCAAATCTATTACTTTTGGATGAGCCTACAAACTACCTTGATATTGTATCTTTAAGATGGCTAAGAGCATTTTTAAAGTCATTTGATGGAGAAGTGATACTTATTACGCATGATAGAGATTTCATGGATAGTATATCTACTCATACTATGGGAATTGTAAGAAAATCACTTAGTATCATACCTGGAAATACACATAAATTTTATGATCAATTACAATCAAATGATGAACTGTATGAAAAACAAAAACTAGCTCAAGATAAAAAACGAAAAGAACTAGAAGAATTTATTGCAAAAAATAAGACAAGAGCTTCAACAGCAGCACTTGCACAATCAAAAGTAAAACAATTAGAAAAAATGGAAGATATGAGTTCACTTGTAAGTGATTCATCATTAGAATTTAATTTTAATTTTAAAGACACACCTGCAAAAGTACTAGTAGATGTAAAAGGTTTAAGCTTTGGATATACACAAGATAATATATTGTTTAAAGATATTGCTTTTACTTTACAAAAAGGTGAGACTTTAGGAATTATAGGAAAAAATGGTAAAGGTAAATCTACATTACTTAATACAATTGCAGGGGAATTAAAACAACTTAATGGAGATGTTAATTTTCATGGTACTGTAGAGTTTGGGCATTTTGGTCAGACAAATATTGCACATCTAAATCCAAACAATACTGTAATGGATGAGATATATGTAGGTAATTCTAAATTAGCCCAATCAACTGTAAGAAGTATATGTGGTTCTATGATGTTTAGTGATGATAATGCTAAGAAGAAAATATCACTCCTTTCTGGTGGTGAAAAAAGTAGAGTAATGCTTGGTCAGATATTAGCAAAAGATGTAAATTTATTATTTTTAGATGAGCCTACAAACCACCTCGATATGCAATCAATAGATGCACTTACTATTGCTATTAAAAAGTTTAAAGGTTCATGTATCATTGTAACACATAGTGAAAAACTACTTCGAGCAGTATGTGATAGACTAATTATATTTGCTAAAGATGGAGCAAAATATTTTGATGGTAACTATGATGACTTTTTAGAAAAGATTGGTTGGGAGGAAGAAGAGTTTGAACAAAAAACAAAAGCAGCTCCTAAAGTTGATAAAAAAGAACAAAAAAGATTAAGAACAGCACTCATTCAAGAAAGATCTAAACTTACATCACCTCTTAAAAAAGAGATAGAAAAATTAGAAACAAAAATCATGGAGATTGAAGAGTTGCTTGAAGATGAACATAAAGAACTTATTGTAGTATCTGGAAATGGAGATAATAGTAGATTAATTGAACTTTCAGGAATTGTAACAAAACATGAAAAAGAAGTAGATGATAAGTTTGAGCTATTAGAAATAGCCCAAACTAAATTAGATGAAATTACTGAAGAATACGAAATAAAGTTACAAGATCTATAATCAATACATAACCAAAAATTTAATATACTACGCCATTAAATAGTAAGGTTGTAGATGTTTGTTAAATCATTAAATGGTCAAGTGATTATTGGTATTCTCTTAGGTATATTGTTTGGTATGTTTATACCATCATTAGCACTAGAACAGCAGGTCATTGGAAATGTTTTCGTGTCACTTTTAAAGATGATAGTTGTACCTTTGGTATTTGCATCTATTTTCATAGCTATTGCTGGTTTAGGTTCACTTGAGCGTCTTAAAAACATAGGACTAAAGACTCTTGGACTATATCTGCTTACTACAGCTTTATCAGTACTTCTTGCAATAGCTGTTATGAATATTATTAATATAGGTGAAGCTACAAGTTCAGCTGGGCTTGTATTCGAAAAAGCAAAGACAGTCCAAGATGTGACATTTTCTAGTATGATTCTTAGCTTTATCCCTACAAATATATTTAATTCACTTGCAAGTGGTGCAATGATGCAAATTATTATATTTTCAGTATTACTTTCAATTACATCTTTATATTTACCAGATGAAGAAAAATCATTATTACTAAGTTTTTTTACAGCTATTAGTAATGCAATGCTTGTAATGGCAAATTGGGTAATCAAACTTACACCTATTGGTGTGTTTTCTTTAATATCTTATATTGTAGCAAAGCAAGGGATTGATACTATTTTAAACTTATGGGAGTATGTATTACTTGTATTAGGAGTATTAGCAATTCATGGTATGGTATCTTTACCAATAGTACTTAAAGTTTTTGGAAGAATAAATCCATATGAATATTTGGGAAAAGTAAAAGAAGTTTCATTAATGGCATTTTCAACAGCTTCTAGTGCTGCAACATTACCAGTAAGTATAAAAGTATCACAAGAAGAAGGTGGTGTTAGTGCTAGAAGTGCAGGTTTTGTATTACCTTTAGGAGCTACAGTTTCTATGGATGGAACGGCTGCATATTTAACTATTGCTGTACTTTATATAGCAAATTTATCAGGTGTAGTTATGACATTTGGTGATCAGCTTTTATTAGGTATCACTGTAGTAGCTTTAAGTGTTGGAGTTGCAGCGTTACCAAGTGCATCATTAGTTATGATGGTTGTTATATTAAATCAGTTAGGTCTACCTGTAGAATATCTTGCGGTAATTGTTGCAGTTGATAGAATTCTTGATATGGCAAGAACATCACTTAATGTTACAAGTGATTTGGTTGTTACAAAAATTATAGATGAAAGGACAAGTCCTCAAAATGTATTATAAAATAAAAAATATTTCAAAATTATCAGTTTTATTACTAGCATTAGTAGTATTTAGTACACAGTTAAGTGCAGCGAAAAAAGTCAAATGGAAGTTAGCAATGAGTTGGCCTACAACATTAACACCATTAGCTAGTCCTCCTGTGCAAATTGCCAAGATGGTTAAAGAGATGTCTGGTGGAAAGTTTATTATCCAAGTTCATGGAAAAGAGAAGCATAAAGCAGCTCTAGGTATTCTTGATATGGTAAAAAACAAACAATATCAAATAGGCCATAGTAGTTCTTATTTCTGGAAAGGTAAAGATATTAATACTATCTGGTTTACTACTGTTCCATTTGGTATGACTACAAAAGAACAATATGCTTGGTTTTATCATGGTGATGGAATGAAGTATATGAATAAAGTATATGATAGATTTAAAGTTCTTTCTTTCCCTGGTGGAAATACTGGTTCACAAATGGGTGGATGGTTTAGAAAAGAGATCAATACTGTAGAAGATTTAAAAGGTCTTAAGATGAGAATCCCTGGACTTGCAGGGGAAGTTATGGCTAAGCTTGGCGTAAATGTGACAAATATACCAGCAGGTGAACTATACACTTCATTAGATCGTGGAACTATTGATGCATTAGAATGGGTAGGCCCAGGTATGGATATAAAAATGGGATTCCATAAAGTTTCTCCATATTATTATACAGGATGGCATGAACCAGGTGCAGAGATGCAGTTTATAGTAAATAAAAGAGCATTTAAAAAGCTTCCAGATGAATATAAAGCTATGTTAATAGTAGCAATGAAAGCTGCATCTGCTGATATGTACCATGAAAATTTTGCACAATCAGCCCAAGCTTGGGATAAAATGAAAACAGATTATCCTAATATCAAAGTAAAATCATTTCCTACTCCAGTTGTAAAAGCATTTAAAAAAGCTACAGATGAGGTTATGGAAGAATATGCTTCTAAAAATAAGCTTTTCAAAGAGATTTATGAAAATCAAAAAAAGTTTATGAACAAAGCTAGATCATGGTCAGAGATCGAAGAGTATGGTTATATTAAGACTGTACACGAGGTACAATAGTTGTTTGCAAAACTACAAAAATATTTAGGAAATATTACAGCAGTATTGATGCTACTTGTGATGTTAAATGTATTTATTGATGTAGTTTTGAGATACTTTTTTAATACAGGAAGTATTGCTATGCAAGAGATGGAATGGCATCTATTTTCTATGATGTTTTTACTGGGTATTGCATATGCACTAAATGATGAATCCCATGTAAGGGTTGATTTTATTTATGATACTTTAACTACTAGAAAAAAAGCTTTTATAAATATATTTGGCACAATATTTATGCTTATTCCTTTTGCATTTTTAATTGTATATGGAAGTTACGAATTTGTATATGATGCGTATGAATATGCAGAAAT
>JABJGE010000097.1 GCA_018662405.1 Campylobacteraceae bacterium | reverse complement strand
TTATGACAAAGCCAAAGTATGAGTCATGGTATATGGAAGGTCTATTGATACCAAACTATCATTATGTATTATTAAAAGATGATTATTCAGATTTAGAAGAAAAAGTAAGATATTATAGTGAAAACATTGAAGAAGCAAATAATATAATAAAAAATGGGCAAGAGTATCTACATCAGTTTAAAGATGATAGAAGAGAAGATCTTATATCGTTACTTATTATAGAAAAGTATTTCAAGTTACAAAAGGAGAAATAAATGAAAGGAATAATATTAGCAGGGGGAAGTGGAACAAGGCTATACCCAATTACAAAAGGTGTATCTAAACAATTAGTACCCATCTACGATAAACCAATGATTTATTATCCACTATCTGTTTTAATGTTAGCTGGAATAAAAGAGGTACTAATTATCTCAACACCAAAAGATTTACCTCGATTTGAAGAGTTATTAGGCAACGGGGAGAATCTTGGTATGAAGTTTGAATATATAGTACAACCTAGTCCCGATGGATTAGCACAGGCATTTACATTAGGTGAAAAGTTTTTAGATGGTGATGATGCTTGTCTTGTTCTTGGTGATAATATATTTTATGGACATGGTTTAACAGAACTATTGGCACAATCAGTTAAAAATGCTAAAGAGGAAAATAATGCAACAGTATTTGGTTACTATGTAAAAGATCCAGAAAGGTATGGAGTTGCAGAATTCAATGAAGATGGAAAAGTAACTTCACTAGAAGAAAAACCATCTGAACCAAAATCAAACTATGCAGTTGTAGGACTATATTTTTATCCAAATGATGTGGTAAAAAAAGCTAAACTTGTAAAGCCATCAGATAGAGGAGAACTAGAGATAACTACACTTAATCAAGATTATTTAGAAGAAGATAGATTAAAAGTTGAATTAATGGGTAGAGGATATGCTTGGCTTGATACAGGTACTCATGAATCACTACTCGAAGCAAGTATGTTTATACAAACTATTGAAAATAGACAATCACTTAAAGTAGCATGTATAGAAGAAATTGCATATGAGATGGGATATATTAATAAAGAACAATTACTAGAACTAGCACAACCTTTAAAGAAAAACCAATATGGTCAATATTTAATACGTAGAGCAAATGAGATATAGTAAATGAATTTTATAAGAACTGATATACCTGATGTAGTTATATGTGAACCAACTGTTCATGGTGATGATAGAGGATATTTTGTAGAGACTTTTAGACAAGATAAGCTTGAAGAATTTATAGGATATAAAATAGATTTTTGTCAAGATAATGAATCTAAATCTTCTAAAGGTGTTTTAAGAGGTCTGCATTATCAATTGGCTCCTGCTGCTCAAACTAAACTAGTAAGAGTAATCCAAGGCAGTGTTTTAGATGCAGCAGTAGATATTAGAAAAAATTCTCCTACATATGGTCAGTATGTATCAGTGAAACTTACATCTGAAAATAAAAAACAATTATTAGTTCCAAGAGGCTTTGCACATGGATTTGTAGTACTTGAAGATGATACTATATTTGCATATAAAGTAGATAACTATTATAGTCCTCAAAATGATAGGGGAATAGCATTTGATGATAAAGATTTAAATATTGATTGGATTTTAAATACTGATGAGCTAAATCTATCATCTAAAGACAAAGCACAGCCACTTTTAAAAAATACTAATGATTTATTTGAATACGGAGTTAATTATTATAATGACTAATAAGTTTAATATTTTAGTTACAGGATCAAATGGACAAGTAGGATCTGAAATTAGAAAATTATCTAAAGATTATAATTACAACTTCTTCTTTACTACTTCAACTAATCTTGATATAACTGAAGATAATAAAGTAAAAGAATATATAGAATCAAATAAGATTAATACTATCATAAATAGTGCTGCGTATACTGCTGTAGATAATGCAGAAGAAGATAGTGCAAACGCTAATAATATAAATCATTTAGCTATTCAAAATATAGCTCAAATATCTAAAGATAATAATATTAAACTTATACATATATCTACTGATTATGTATTTGATGGTAAAAATTTTAAACCATATTGTGAAGATGATAAAACTAATCCAAATAGTGTCTATGGACAAACTAAATTAGATGGTGAAAAAGCTATATTAGAGTATAATTTAAAAAACTCTATAATTATTAGAACTTCATGGGTATATAGTAGTTTTGGGAATAACTTTGTAAAAACTATGCTAAAGCTTGGAAAAGAGAAAGATTCTTTAGGTGTGATATTTGATCAAGTGGGAACTCCTACATATGCAAAAGATTTAGCAAAAACTATATTAGATATTATTCCAAATATAAAAAATGAAAAAATTGAAATATATAATTATAGTAATGAAGGTGTACTGTCTTGGTATGATTTTGCAAAAGAGATAATGAAAATGGCAAAAATAGGTTGTAGTATCAATCCTATTGAAACATTTCAGTATCCAACGCCAGCTAAAAGACCACACTATAGTTTACTTAATAAATCAAAGATAAAAAAAGAGTTTAATATAACTATTCCATATTGGAAAGATAGTTTAGATAAATGTTTAAAAGTAATGGGAGAAAGAAAATAATGAAATCAATATTAGTAACAGGATGTGCAGGATTTATAGGATCAAATTTTGTACCATATTTTTTAGATAAATATTCAGAGTATAATGTTATAAATCTTGACCTTTTAACATATGCAGGAGATTTAGAAAATCTAAAAGAGTGTGAAAATAATTCTAAATATAAATTCATCAAAGGTGATATCTGCAATAGAGATTTAGTTGAATTTATATTTACTGAATATGATATCCAAGGTGTGATTCACTTTGCAGCTGAATCTCATGTAGATAATAGTATCAAAAATCCTGGAGTATTTGTAGAAACAAATGTAAATGGTACATTTACTTTACTAGATGTAGCAAGAGCATATTGGATGGAAAAACCATTTACTTATAAAGAAGCTTACCAAGATTGTAGATTTCATCATATCTCTACAGATGAAGTATATGGTACATTAAATGAAACAGATCTATTTACTGAAGAAACACCATATGCACCAAATAGTCCATATAGTGCATCTAAAGCATCTAGTGATATGATAGTTAGATCATATCAAGAAACATATGGTATGAATACAGTTATAACAAACTGTTCAAATAACTATGGACCAAAACAACATGATGAAAAACTTATACCTACTATTATAAGAAAAGCACTAACAGGTGAAGCTATTCCAATTTATGGTGATGGTAAAAATATTAGAGATTGGTTATATGTACTTGATCACTGTAAAGGGATAGATTTAGTTTATCATACAGGTAAAGAGGCTAATGTGTATAATATAGGTGGAAGAAATGAAAGAACAAATTTACAAATAGTAGATACTATATGTACTATTTTAGATAAAAAAGTTCCATCAAAGAATCTATCTTCATATAAAGATTTAATTACCTTTGTAGAAGATAGAGCAGGTCATGATAGAAGATATGCAATAGATGCTACAAAACTTGAAGATGAACTTGGTTGGAAAGCTGATGAAGATTTTGATAGTGGGATTATTAAGACTATTGAATGGTATTTAGAAAAATATAATAAGGACAAAAGCTAATAATGAAAAATATATTATTTATTATTCAAGGATATGATGTACCAAGTAGTCGAGTTCGTATTTTAAATCTTATACCAAAGTTAAAAGATAAGGGCTATAGAATTACTTGTACAGAGTATCCAAAAAAAACTAGTGATAAAATACAATTGTTTGCAAGTATAAAGAAATACGATATAGTATATCTACAGAAAAAACTTCCTAATGCACTTGATAAGTTTTTTATAAGGTTATTATCAAAAAAATTACTCTTTGATTTAGATGATGCAATTTATTATAAACATGAAAGTTCTAAAAAGAAAAGAAGTTTATCCAATACTAAAAAATTTAATCGTATTGCAAAAAGTGCAGATTTTATTACTGTCGGGAATGAGATTCTTTTTAAATATGTGTCAGCTCTCAATAATCATATAGAGATTATCCCATCAACCGTTGAGACAAATGATATTGCTGTGAGGGACTATAATATTAAAAATGAAAAGTTTGTTGTTGGTTGGATTGGTGGTAATATTAATCATAATCAATTAAAGCTTTTGGAAAATGTTTTTGAAAGACTTTCTAAGGAACTTTCATTAGAAGTAAGGATGATAACTGGTAAGCCTGTAAATATGGAAAATGTTAATGTTAACTTTATTCCTTGGAGTCTAGAAACGCAAGAAATAGAAATTGCAAAATTTGATGTTGGTTTGATGCCATTGCCAGATTCTCCACATGCTCAAGGAAAATGTGCATTTAAAGCTATTCAATATATGGCATCAGGAGTAGTACCTATAGTATCAGATGTTGGTATTAACTCTTGTGTAGTATCACATAATGTAAGTGGATTGGTAGCAAAAGATACTGAGCAGTTTTATGAACATATTAAATACTTGTATCAAAATAAAGATAAAATGAAAGATATGGGTGAAATAGCAAGAAAAAGAGCTGTAGAATATTTTTCAATTGATATAGCAGTTAATAAGCTAGATAAACTTTTTCAAAGTATTTAGTGTTTTAGTAGAGTAAAAGTATAAAAAAGTAAGGTTGATATTTTGAAAAAACTAAAATTCGTTCGAGCAAATAAAACTAAACATGGTGGTGCAGAGGTATATTTATCTAGACTTTCAGCTGCTTTAAATGAAAGAAAGATTGATCATGAATTAGTTCACTCTTCTATAGTTAAGTTTTTACCT
>JABJGE010000095.1 GCA_018662405.1 Campylobacteraceae bacterium | reverse complement strand
GCTTCTTGAACAGATTTTAAATTTTGTTCATCATTTAAAAAAATTGGTGCTATCATAAATGGATATAAAAATATATCATCCTCAATAATTAAAGGTAAGCTTTGAGGAAACTCATCGTAATTTTCTAGTTCCATATACCAAGTCCATTTTCAAACATTCTTTTATACCATGGAGTTTTAACTTTTACAATATCTTTTTGATCATAGAAGCTATCCTTTGCTCTTTGCTTATAAACATTTGCTGCTACTGGCTTATCAACTCTCGTATATAAGTTTGAAATTTCAGCATCAAATGAAGATTTTGCCATCATTACTCTTGTCTGCATTGTTTTTACAAGATACATATATGATGAATTTGGATATTTAACTTTAAAATCCTCGATCTCTTCTAAAATATCTAATATTAATTGTTGTTCTCTATATTGACTTCTAAAAGACATAAACTTAGACTTTATTTTTAAATATCTAATGTAATCAACATCTTTTTTAAATGCATATCTTTTAATATATTCATCTAGATAATAATTAGCCATTTCATATTCTTCGTTTTCAATATGTGCATCTACTAATATCATCATTGAAGATGAAATTAGTGGGGAATTTCTATGTTCACTTTCTAATGATGTAAATGTATCATCAGCTAAATCTAAATCTCCCCTTGTAATTTGTTTTAAAATTTTATTGTACCAATGAATTGCTGGTTTATTATATTCTTCATTTTCTAATTTTTGAGAACATCCTGTAAATAATACAGATACAGCTAAAAGTATCAGTAGTTTATATTTAATATTAGTCATTTATCTAACCCTTTGTATAATAATATTATTATATCTAATATAATTTAAAAAAGTTTAAATTTCAAGAAGGATAAACATTAAAAAATCATTTACACTTATTGAAACTATTTTTGCATTAACCATCATATCTATAATGATTGGCGGTTTTTTTAATTTATATAAAATTCAAGTATCATATAGTGTTTATAATGAATTACAAGTTGCAGAAAATGAATTTTTATCAAATACAAATTTAAATTCTATTTATGAATCTAAGAATATTAAATTAGTAAAAAAAATAGTCCCATGATAAGAAAATCATATAAAGCAATAATATTATTTGAGTTATTAATATCTATTGTAATACTATCTATCATAGTAATATATAGTCTTAATTTTTCATTTACTTTATATCAACAAAACAATAAAAACTTACAACTAAATATATCTAAAATGGATCTTGAATCTACAAAATTATTTTTACAAGAAAATAATTTTACTAATATTGTTTTAAAAGATAATAATCTTATTTATAATAACAATATATTATTAAATAATGTTACAAAATTTAAATATATAAAAAATAATAATTTAATATTTGTAGATATATGCATAAAAAGAAAATATGAAATATGTAAAAATTGGGTATTAAACTAATGCGTAAAGGTTTTGCACTTTTAGTAACAATAATATTAGTATTTATATTTTCAACTATATCGTTAAGTATAATTGAAATTCAAAGAATGGATAAAAATATTGATAAATTTAAGTATTTTCACTTACAATCAAGGCTACATTTAGAATATGTGAAAGAATATATTTTAAAACATCATCAAGTTCCAATTTGGGATGAAAATATTGAAAAATATTCACTTAATATTGTAGTATCAAATGATAATAAAACATTTGATATATTTATAAAACCATTAGAAGATATTAATGTAAGAGTACATCAACAAGTAACTTTAGCTAGTGATTAACACTTCTATTTAAATTTTTTTCTACTGATTGAATTTTAGTTTTTAATCTATTTTCACAATTTTTTCTAATATCAAATTTTAATGATGAATAAACTCTATCACAATCAAGTTGATTATATGCCAATTCTATAATATCAAGAGCATCTCTCATGGTTGTAGTTTCAATCACTGTTCCCATTGGTGTAAGTTGATAAGGAATTCCAGATTTGTCAATAGCATCAATAATTTTACTAACCTCTTTTGATACTGAAGAACCATCTCTACAATCACCAGATGTTGGGAACATTGAAAATTCTAGTAAAAAACTTGTCATATTTTATCCTTTTGTTATATATTTGATTGCATTTAAATAACTTAGATTTGATAAGTTATTATTTTTTTTATAAGCAATGTCAAATGCTGTTCCATGATCCACAGATGTTCTTAAAATTGGAAGATTTAAAGATACATTAATAGCTTCATCAAAATATAATGCTTTAAGTGGAGCTAGGCCTTGATCATGATACATCGCAACAAAATAATTATAGTTTTTTCTAACATTAGGAGTAAATACAATATCAGGAACAAAAGTACCTTTAAAAATATCTTTTCCTATTATTTTATTTGTCTTTCTAATTGCTTTTTGGATTTGTTTTTCTTCATTCCCAAGAACACCATTATCACCTGCATGTGGATTTAATCCAAGTACTGCAACTTTTTGTCCTTTTAGTTTTAAGGATTTATGTAGATTAGTTAAAAAAATAATTAATTTATCTTTTGTTATCTCTTTAGGTACATTTTTCAACGGAATATGCTCAGTATACAAAGATATATACATATTTTCACATCCTAGCATCATAATTGCATCTTTTTTAAAGATATCTCTTAACATATCAGTATGACCTACATAATTTATACCAGCCTTACTCCAGGCTTCTTTATTAATTGGCATAGTACAAATAGCATCTACTTTTTCTTCTTTAGCTAAATTTATAGCATCTAAAAATGAATTGTATGAAAATAACCCAGACTTCCCTGAGACCTTTCCAGCTTTAATTTTAAAATATCCATGAGTATCATATGTAGTAAAGTTATTTGGTACTTTTATATCTAAAAGCTTACTTGCTTGTTTTAATAATTTACTATTAATACAATATATTGGTTTACAATATTTAGAAATATTTTTATGATTTTCTAATACTAATTGTAATCCAACACCATTAATATCCCCAACAGATATAGCAATAGTTTTTTTACTCAACAATTAAGTCTTTCATTTCTACTATTGCATTCTCAAGACCTGTAAATACAGACCTTGCAATAATACTTTGACCAATATTTAATTCAATTATTTCATTGATTTGAGATATTTGTTTTACATTTTGATAATTAAGACCATGTCCTGCTGCAACTTTAATATCATATGTTTTAGATGCTAATTGTGATGCAGAGTTAATCTCCTCTATACTTTGTACTAACATCTTTGATAATTGGGCTCTTGGTAGTTCTAACTCTTTTATACTATGATGTGTTTTTTCTAAACCACTATTCAACATAGCATATATATTTGCAAATTTACCTGTATGTATCTCTATCCATTCTACTTCCATTTTTGCACTAAGTTCAATCATTTTTGTACTTGGATCAATAAATAATGATACTGCAATACCTTGATTATGAAGTCTATTAATTACTCTTTGTATTTGAGTAAAATTACCTTCTAGATCAAGACCACCCTCTGTTGTAACCTCTGCTCTATTTTCAGGTACTAAAGTTACTCTATGTGGATTTAAATCACATACAATATCAATAATCTCATCATTAATACTACACTCTAAATTTACTGGTATTGTTGATAAATTAATAATATTTCTAGCATCAGCATCAACTATATGTCTTCTATCCTCTCTTAGATGAATAGTTATTTGATCAGCCCCTGCTCTTTTACATATACCTAGCGCATCTAATGGATTTGGATCATTTATCTGTCTAGCTTCTCTTAATACAGCAATATGATCTATATTTACTCCAAGTAACATATTTAAAACCTTTTCTAATTATTTATATTTTTTTTAGCTTCTTCAACAATAGTATCAGCAATAGATTTTGACTGATGTGCAATTTCATTAGTTTGTTGTGCAATTGAAGCATTTTGTTGAGTAGTACTATCAAGTTGTGTCATAGTTTTAACTAATTGTTCAACACCAACTTCTTGTTCTTTATTTTCAGTAATCATATTATCAATCAAAGCCATAGTACTAGTAATATTTTTATTTAATTCTTCATACCCTGCAATCATATCTTGAGAAATATATTTACCATCATCAGCCTTAACTTTTGCAGATTCAACTAAAGATTTTATTTCACTTGCAGCATCTGCTGCTCTTCCTGCTAAATTTCTAACCTCTCCTGCAACTACTGCAAACCCTTTACCAGCTTCTCCGGCTGTTGCTGCTTCTACTGCTGCATTTAATGAAAGAATGTTTGTTTGAAATGCTATTTGATCAATTATTGTAATAGCATCATTTATAGCTGTAGTCTCATTATTAATATGATCAATTGCTTCGACAGTTTTAGTAGCTAAATCACCACCATCTTTAGCAGACTTAATTAAAAGTTCAGTATATTTTGATAACTCTGCTGTATTGTCATTATTTGATTTCATATTACTAGATATCTCTTCTAATGTAGCTGATGTTTCTTCAATAGAGGCTGCTTGTTCATTTGATGACTTTGTAAGTATATCTACATTTTCACTTAATGTAATTGCACCATCTCGTAATGTTAAACCATTTTCAAAATTAATTTGTGATAACTCAGATAATCCATTACCTAATTCATTAATACCATTAGCTAATCCAATTATATCTTCTTGCATACCTTTAGTATCAATACTATTTGAATAATTACCTTCTTGATATTCATTTAGAATACTAAGCATATTTTGTATAAATTCATCTTTACTTTGAGAAGTAGCAATTATGTCTAAGGCACTATTCACATTATTAGAATATTTAATTAAATCTCCATGTAATCCTAATGTCAATACTCTTCTATAGGTTTTACCTTCTGATGTATGGGCTAATGAAGTATTAACATCTCTAGAAAATGCTTCAAATTGATCTAGAAGATCATTTATATGCCATGATAACTTACCAATATCTTCTGTTTCATCAATATCTGTTATTCTATGATATAAAGAACCATTAGCTGCAAGATCAACGAGTGTTTCTATTTTATCTATCTCTTTTTTATATCTAGTCATTGCTGTATAACCTATTATCAATAAAGTAAAAGAAACAATTACAGAAATTGATAATACAGTACCATTAAAATCATACACAATTGCTAAATTTAATAATAATACTTGTAAAAATAATATAACTAGTACACTCTTAATTAAGTTCAGTGAATTAATTCCTTTAAAAAAACTATTCATTATCTATCCCCTTGTAATGATAATACAAGTTCATCATATGTTGTATTATTATCTTCTAGAAATTGCATTAATAATTCTCCAGAAGCTTTCATACCACCTTGTGCTTCAGCATCACGCAATTGTTTATATAGTCCATCGATTGTAGGTAAAACTTCTCTTGGTGGTTTTCTTCTTACAGAGGTATATCCTATAATATTTCCATTTGGATCATAATCTGGAGTGATATGTGCAAATACCCAATAAAATCCACCATTTTTCTGTAAATTTTTAACAAAACCAAAAAACTCTTTACCTGATTGAATTAAATCCCATGCTAATTTAAATGCTACTTGTGGCATATCAGGATGTCTAATAAGGTTATGGTTAACTCTTATTAATTCGTCTTCCTTGTATCCTGCCATATCCATAAATATTTGATTACAATAAGTTATAATTCCTTTTGTATCTGTCTTAGAAACAATAAAATCATTTTGATCCATTATTTTTTCTTCATTTGTTGGTGTAATATGTGGTTTATGCATAAACATATTTCCTTTAATTTTAATGATTTAAAGTATATCATTAAAGAGTTTAAAGTAAAAACTTATCTCACCTACTGAATTAATTGGTCTGGAAAGCTTTAACTACTTGAATATATTTGAGCATTTATAATATATCCATCATTTAATTTTATATTATTACATTCAATCATATCAGAATAAAAAAGTTTTTGTATTTGCTCATCAGATAATTTGTAGTTCATAAATTTATTATATACTTTTAACTTACACATAGTACATTCATATCCATCATCTAACTTCAATACATCTCCACCACATTCACATTTAAAGTTTTTGATTTTGTTCATATCTTCCACCTTTATTTTTGCTAAATTATAATATAATTTGGAAAATCATATGAAAAATATTGCATTTTGCAATATTTTTCATATTAAGGAATTAAAATGGCAACAATGGAAGAATTAAAAGCACTAATTGAAGATACTGTATTTCCAGATATTGAAGAAGTAATTGATGAATTATTTGAAACTATAGCTGAACAAAAAGAAGCAACAATGCTTCAAAAAGAAGAACTACAAGAGATGCAAGAATTAAAAGCAGAATTTCAAAAAGTTTTAGAAGATATTGAAAACAATGAATTAGATGCTGAAGAATGTACTGAAATATATGAAGATATCATGGATATGATTGAAAATGTGGATGAAGACTAAGTCTTATAAATATAATAATTTATCTTTAAAATAATCTTCATAAAAAGGTAAAGTTGTTTTAACAAAAGCATCTTTATCTTGGTATAAATTTATGTACCACTTAAATTGAATATTTCTTTGTTTCAACATATTTTGAGATAACAAAGTATCATTAATACACCCTAGTTTACTTGGCGTAATTAATATTGTTTCTTGATTAGGAAAATGATCTTGAAAATCTTTTATTAAATCTATAATAAAATAATCTTTCTTAATTGGTACCATCAATCCACCAGCACCTTCAATAACCAATACATCACAAAGCTCTAAAATATTTTTTATTTTTTCAATTAAAAAGTTAATATCAATATTAATATTTTTATCATTTGCTACATATGGTGCAGCTGGAAGTTTAAATTGATAGGGAACTACATCATCAATTGTCACATTAAAATTTGAATTCAATTGCTTTACTAGTTTTAACATAGAATCACCATCTAAAGGTAAATCTTCAACACCTGTTTCACATGGCTTAAAATATCCAACTTTTTTTCCATCTTTTGCAAATTTCTTTAAAAACACTTCACAAGCTTTTGTTTTACCAATATCAGTATTTGTTGCTGTTACAAAATATATAGTTTTCATTTTATAGATACCCTTTATAATCTTTGTGTTAAAATATAAAATAATTATATCACAAAGGATATTTAAGTACTTATGGGAAAATATTACGAAGTAGAACTTGACGAACAAGTAGAAGTAACCGAGCCAAAAAAATTTAAAGTATTACTGTTAAACGATGATCATTCAACTATGGAATTTGTATTAGAAATATTAACAAGCGTATTTAGAAAGGATATCTCTAGTGCAGAACAAATTATGTTAAATGTACATAATAAAGGTAAGGAAGTATGTGGAGTGTATACACATGAAATTGCTGCAACAAAAATAGCTCAAGTTAGAGAAATGGCAAAAAAAGAAGGCTTTCCTCTAAAAGCTATCATGGAAGAAGAATAAAATGATAGCAAAAGAACTAAGAGTTGTATT
>JABJGE010000054.1 GCA_018662405.1 Campylobacteraceae bacterium | reverse complement strand
TATTATAAAATACTAGAAAGTAAAAAACTTGACAATATCAATCAATAATCAAACATTTACAGATAATTCAAATGATGCAAATATAAATACCACTTTTGTATGTTCAAAAACAAATAAACAATACAAAGAAAATGCCAAAAGTAATGGGTGTACACATTTTATAAACTCCAATGAATTGAAAAATTATTTTAATTTTGAAAAAATTAAAATAATTGGTATTACAGGAACAAATGGTAAAACAACAACTGCTGCTGCAATATATTCTATGCTTTTAGATTTAGGCTATAAAGTAGCGCTTCAAGGGACTCGAGGTTTTTTCATAAATGATGAAAGACTTGAAGACTATACTCTTACAACACCTGTACAACTAGGTAATTTTGAACATATTCAAAAAGCTATTGATAATGGTTGTGATTTTTTCGTAATGGAAGTAAGTTCACATTCAATATCACAAAATAGAATAGAAGGGCTGAACTTTGAATTAAAAGTTCATACAAATATCACCCAAGATCACCTTGATTATCACAAAACACTACAAGAATATATTGATGTTAAAAATTCATTTTTTAATGATGATTCAAAAAAATTAATTAATAAAGACGATCCAAAAATAAAATTCAATATGAAAAATGGTTTTGCATATGGATTAGATAATAATGCAACGTATAAAGTTCAAGCTTACAATTTTAATATGGGTATGAATGTTGCTGTACAATATTTTCAAGAGATGGTTAATTTTTCTTCAACATTAGTTGGATTGTTCAATGTATATAATATGACAGCTGCGATTGCTGCTGTTCATATAGTAACTAATAAACCACTACAAGACATTTGTGATACATTAGAAAACTTTGCAGGTGTAAGTGGAAGAATGGAAATAGTAAATTATGATCCATTCATTGTTGTCGATTTTGCACATACCCCAGATGCTATGAAAAAAGTATTTGATTCCTTTTTAGATAAAGAGATAATTGTTGTATTTGGAGCAGGTGGTAATAGAGATAGAACTAAAAGACCTGCAATGGGAAGAGTAGCTAATGAATATGCAAAACATATTTTCATTACAGCAGATAATCCTAGATTTGAAGATCCGGATACTATTTGTGAAGATATACTTTCGGGAATGAATGATAAAGAAAAGATCACTTTAGACTTAAATAGAAAATCTGCAATCTCACAAGCAATACAAAAAGCAAAAGAATTTAAGAATCCAGTAGTTTTAGTATTAGGAAAAGGTGATGAAGAAAATCAAATAATTTATGATCAAAAATTACCATTTAGTGATCAAAAAGTTATTATGGAGATATTAGGTGAGTAAAAAATATATTAAAAAACTATCTGACTTTGCTGTTTTAGGTGGAGTAAGTGCTGTTTTATTAACAGGGTTCACAGGATGTGAACAAAAACCTCAAGATGGTTCAGGCCAAGATTCATCATTTACACAAGCTAATGAAAAACAAAATGCATTTGTAATCATAGAAAAACAATCTACTGGTGGATATACAATTGTAGATGAATTTCCAAGCAGTTCTACAAGAATTGTTTTAAGAGAACTAGATGGAACTGAAAGAATTCTAACACAAGCCCAAATTGATCAATTTGTACAACAAGAAGCAATAAAAATAGATAATGGAACATCAAACCTAACAAAACCACAAGAGTCAATATCAAATGGAGGAATGGGATTAGGAGAAGTTCTACTAAGCTCAATTGCTGGAGCTATGATAGGTAGCTATATTGGAAATAAACTATTTAATAATAATAATTTTAAAAATAATCGTTCAAGAAATTACAAATCACCATCTACTTACTCAAAAAGTGTAAATAGTTTTAAAAAAGCAAAAGCTGCTAAAGCATCTAGAAAAAGTGGTTTCTTTGGAAATAAAAGTGGATCAAGAACTGGATCTAGTAGTCGTTTCGGTGGATAAGCCAATATGCAACTAAAAAAATTAAAACCATTAACAAATGAATATCTTGAATCTATTGGATTTCATTGGCATACAGATGATGACAATACTTCATATATAAGCGATGAAGTTGTAGAAATCACAGAAGATGAAGCAACAGCATATTATGAAGCTACAAATGAACTATATGAGATGTATTGTGAAGCTGGAGAACATGTAATAGAAAATAATCTATTTCATGAATTAAATATACCTTTTAATCTAGTAGAATTAATTAAACAATCATGGGAAGATGATGTTCACTGGCATTTATATGGTAGATTTGATCTTGCAGGTGGAATAGATGGAAAGCCTATTAAATTAATTGAATTTAATGCAGATACTCCAACTTCTGTATTTGAAACTGCAATTATTCAATGGGCTATGTTGAAATTTAATGACCTTGAAGAGTCAAGTCAATTCAATTCATTATATGAATCATTAAAAGATAATTTTAAAAGATTTGTAACTTTAAATACTCCAATTGAAGATTTTGAAAAATATTATAAAGATTTGAATTTTAAAATATTATTTTCTTCAATTTCTGAATCTATTGAAGATGAAAATACAGTAAAACTATTACAACATATAGCTAATGAAGCTGGATATATTACTGACTTTGAATATATGGAAGATGTTGAGTTTAGTAATGATGGTATTTCTAAAAAAGATAAAATATTTGAATTTTGGTTTAAATTAATTCCATGGGAAGATATTGCTATTGATGAAGGTGAATTAGCTGTCTTATTGACAGATATAATAAATAACAAAAAAGCTATTATTGTTAATCCTGCATATACAGTGATGTTTCAAAGTAAAGGATTTATGAAAATACTTTGGGATCTATATCCAAATCACCCTCTTCTTCTTGAAACATCTTTTGAACCACTTAATAGTAAAAAACAAGTAGAGAAGATGTGCTTTGGGAGAGAAGGAGCAAATACAGCAATTATTAATGCTGATAATTCATTAGAAATTAAAACTGATGGTGAATATGACAATTTCAAACCAATATATCAAGAATATGTAGAGTTTCCAAAAGATAATAATGGTGATTTTTATCAAGCAGGTGTATTCTACGCATATGAAGCTTGTGGTCTTGGGTTTAGAAAAGGTGGAATAATTTTAGATAATTATTCTAAATTTGTAGGACATATAGTAAAGTAATTATCTAATAGTAATTTTTACATATAAGATTATATTTAAACATACTTAGATAAAATCTGCGAATATTAATAAATAAAGGGAACAACTATGCAAATGCCAGAAATGCCACAACCAACATTCTATATCTTTAAGTGTGAACAATCTTCACCTCCAGGTATGCCAAAACCTTCATGTGTAAGTGAACAAACAAGAGATCTATTTAATCATATGGCTCAATCACTAATGCAAAAAGGTATTATGGGTCCAGTACAACCAATTAGAACTAGCTGTATGGGTAGATGTCAAATGGGTCCAGTAATGATGATGGAACCAGGTCACCATATGTATGTACATCTTACAAAAGAAAAAATAGATAGAATTATTGATGAGCATATGATTGGTGGTAATCCAGTTGACGAATATTTAATTCCAGAGCAATTCTGGGGTGAAGCTCAAGATATATCAAAATAATTAAGTAGGACATAACAAATGAATATTGATATGCTTTATAGTAAAATCCATAGAGCTACGGTAACAGATGCAAATCTTAATTATGTTGGTTCAATCACAATTGATCAAGACTTATTAGATGCATCAGCTTTAAGAGTTGGACAAAAAGTTGAAATTGTAAATGTTAATAATGGTGAACGATTTTCTACTTATGTAATAAAAGGGAAAAGAGGCTTAAAAGAGATGTGCCTAAATGGTGCAGCTGCAAGAAAAGTTGAAATTGGTGATAAAATTATTGTAATTGCATATGGATCTTATAATGAGCAAGAATTAGAAACTCATAATCCAATTGTAGTTCATGTTGATGAAAATAACGATATAACTGAAGTTACAAATGAATTAATTGGAAGTGACTACTAATGTTTGATGGTATAGATTTAAGTAAAATTAATCTAAATGACATGATGGGTCAAGTTCAAGAAATGGCTGAAAAAGCGAAAGAAAATGGTTCAAATCAAATATTCACTTCTAAAGCTGGTGGTGGTATGATTGAACTATCTATAAATGGAAATAGTGAAGTAATTGATCTTCAAATTGATAATTCATTATTAGAAGATAAAGATTCTTTACAAATTTTACTGATATCAGCTATGAATGATGTGATTAAACAATCAGATGATAGTAAAAAAGCAATGGCCATGAATATGATGGGCGGGATGAACCCTTTTGCAAAATAATACACTTTTAGCTAATTTTGAAGATTATTTAAATAATAATCTTCCTCAATCAAAAACTTTTCATCCAATATTTGAAGAAGCACTTCAAGATATGCTAAATGCTGGAGGAAAAAGATTTAGACCAATGCTAATACTTTCTATTGTTCAGTCTTTACAACCTCTATTGCTAAAAAATTCAATGCCTGTAGCACTTGGTGTTGAATTTCTACATACATATTCTCTCGTTCATGATGATCTTCCTGCAATGGACAATGCGGATTTAAGAAGAGGACACCCTACTTTACATAAATCATATGATGAAGTTACAGCAATACTAGTAGGTGATGCTTTAAATACACACAGTTTTAATCTGATTGCTAATGCTCCACTTAGTAATGATATTAAAATTGAACTAATTAAAACACTTAGTAGTGACGGTGGAATTGATGGTATGATTATTGGTCAAGCAATTGATTGCTTCTTTGAAAATCAAAAACTAGAGTTAAATCAATTAGAATTTTTACATATACATAAAACAGCAAAGCTTATTGCTGGATCTTTAAAAATGGGTGCAATTATATGTAATCTTGATATTGATACACAAAATAAACTTTATAATTTTGGTATAGATATTGGATTATTATTTCAAATTCAAGATGATATTATTGATGAAACTGCCACAGAAGAAGAAGCTGGAAAAACTACTGCAAATGATGAAGCAAAGAATTCATTTGTTAATTTACTTGGTCTTAATGGTGCATTAGATAGTGCGAATACATTAGCTTCAAAATGTGAAAACAATTTAAATAGTTTTGATATCAACTTACAAAACAGTCTTAAACCCTTACTTTCACACTACTTATATAGACATAAATAAGTAGTTATAAAACTTGAGTTAAATTCACTCATCCTACTTGACAAAAAAGCAAAAATTATATACAATTCTGGCACTTAAATAAAAAGAGTGCTAATCAAAATGATTAAGATAAACTCAAAAGGAAAATTATGGATTTTACACCATTAGGAGATAGAGTACTTTTAAAAGTGCAAGAGGTAGAAACTCAAACAGCAAGTGGAATTTATATTCCAGATAATGCATCAAAAGAGAAACCAACACAAGCACAAGTTGTTGCAATTGGTAATGATGTAAAACTTGTAAATGTTGGTGATAAAGTTGTATATACTAAATTTGCAAGAAGTGCATCTGTAACATTAGATGGAAATGAATATTTAGTAATGGAAACAGCTGAAATATTAGGAGTAATGAAATAATGGCAAAAGAAATATTTTTTAGTGATGACGCTAGACAAAAATTATATAGTGGTGTTGAGCAATTAGCTAACGCAGTTAAAGTAACAATGGGACCTAGAGGTAGAAATGTTTTACTTCAAAAATCATTTGGTTCTCCAGTAATCACAAAAGATGGTGTGAGTGTTGCTAGAGAAATTGAACTTGAAGATCCTATTGAAAACATGGGAGCACAACTAGTAAAAGAAGTAGCATCAAATACTAATGATGAAGCTGGAGATGGAACTACTACTGCTACAGTATTAGCTCATTCTATATTTAAAGAAGGTCTTAGAAATGTTACAGCTGGAGCAAATCCTGTAACATTAAAAAGAGGTATGGATAAAGCTTGTGAGCAAATTTTAGCAGAACTTAAAAAAATCTCTAGACCAGTTGCTGACAAAAAAGATATTGCTCAAGTTGCTACAATTTCTGCAAACAGTGATACTGCTATTGGTGATATGATATCTGAAGCTATGGATAAAGTAGGTAAAGATGGTGTAATTACAGTAGAAGAAGCAAAAGGTATCTATGATGAACTTATTGTTGTTGAAGGTATGCAATTTGATAGAGGATACTTATCTCCATACTTTGCTACAAATATGGAAAAAATGACTGCTGAACTAGAAAGTCCATTCATATTATTATCTGAGAAAAAAATATCATCTTTAAAAGAGATGTTACCAATCTTAGAATCTGTAAATCAAACTCAAAGACCACTTTTAATTATTGCAGAAGATGTTGATGGTGAAGCATTATCAACTTTAGTTGTAAATAGATTAAGAGGTTCATTAAATATTGCAGCTGTTAAAGCTCCAGGATTTGGTGAAAGAAGAAAAGCAATGTTAGAAGATATTGCACTTCTTACTGGTGCTACTGTTATTTCTGAAGAAAGAGGAATGTCATTAGAAAATACTACTATGGAAAATTTAGGAACTGCTACAAAAATTGTAATAGATAAAGATAATACAACAATTGTTGATGGTGCTGGAAATAAAAATGGTGTTGAATCTAGAATTGCTCAAATTAGAAATGAGATCGAAATTACTACAAGTGATTATGACAGAGAAAAATTACAAGAAAGACTTGCAAAACTTTCAGGTGGGGTTGCTGTAATTAAAGTTGGTGCACCAACAGAAACTGAAATGAAAGAGAAAAAAGATAGAGTTGATGATGCACTAAGTGCAACTAGAGCTGCTGTTGAAGAAGGTGTTGTAATTGGTGGAGGAGCTGCCTTAATTAAATCTGCTGCTAAAGTTTCTCTTGAGCTTGATGGTGATGAGCAAATTGGTGCTGATATTATTATGAGAGCTATTCAAGCACCAATTAAACAAATTGCTTCAAATGCTGGATTTGATGCTGGTGTTGTTGCGAATGAAGTTATTAAATCAGACAATATTAACATTGGTTTTAATGCTGCAACAGGTGAATATGTAGATATGTTTGAAGCTGGTATTGTTGATCCAACAAAAGTAGAAAGAGTAGCTATGCAAAATGCTGTATCTGTTTCTTCATTACTTCTTACATCAGAAGCTACTATATCAGATATAAAAGAAGCTCCAACAGCTATGCCTGCAATGCCAGACATGGGTGGAGGAATGCCTGGTATGGGAATGTAGTTTCCTCTCCTGTAATTCACTTAAGAAAGCCAATAAAATCGGCTTTCTTTTTCTGTTTTTATCATTAAATAGATATAATAACTCTCTACTTATAAGGTAAACAATTGGTACAAAATATTAACTTCTTAACTTTTGAAATTGACTTACATAACAGAGATGAAAATATTTACAAATTTGCAATTATTTCCAATATTGCACTTTTTTGTATTATAACATTCTTTGGTATTATGAATATGATACAATTTAATAACAGCACATTAGCTATTATTGAGCTTTCATTTTCATCTATTATCTTATTTTCATTACTTTACTTTAAAAAATATCGAAATATTGAATTTTTTTTATTAACAACTACTATTTTACTTTTTATAATATCATTAGCATTTTATCTTAATAGTGCAAAAGTACTATTTTCTTCACTTTGGTTATTCTTTTTTCCTTTTGTAGTATTTATGCTCAATGGTATAAAAATAGGTTTATATTCTTCTATAATTTATGCTCTTATTATAATTATTGATTCTTATCTGGGTATTGGAAACTTTACAGACCTTGGTGGCTTTTTAAATATTTCTCTAGGATTAGTATTATTTACATATCTTGCTTATCTCTTTGAAAAAGAAAAAGAGAAATCTTTTAAAACTATTAAAGATCAACAAAAACAATTATCTACTTCATTAGAGAAAAACAAAACTCTTTTAGCAGACAATCAAGAGTTTGTCACTACTACAATTCATCAACTTAGAACACCACTTTCAATTATTATGCTTAATGCTGATTTATTAAAAATGCAAACAAAAGATACAAACTCTATAGAGTGTATTAATAGTATTAATGCATCAATTAGTGTGCTCAATAATCACTATGAAGATTTATCATACTTAATTGGTGATAAATCATTAGACTATCCAGTAGCCAATATTTTATTAGATAAGTTTTTAAAAAATAGAATTACATTTCACAGTACTATTGCTAATATCAATACAAAACCTATTTATATTTCTACAAAAGATGAAGAATATCAATACACTATTAGTCATATAGAGTTAGAAAGACTTATTGATAATAATATTTCAAATGCTTTACGATACGGTGCGAAAAATAAACCTATTGAGATTTTATTATATAAAAAAGACAATATAACTACTTTAGAATTTAAAACATACGGTGACGCTATTAAAGAATCAAAAAAAATATTTCAGAAATGTTATAGAGAAAACACAGTGGAAAAAGGTACAGGTATTGGACTATTTATAGTAAAGGAAATCTGTGATAAATATAATATTTTATATGATATAAGTTATGAAAATAATCAAAATATATTTACTTATATATTCTCCACTACAAATTAAAATATTGAGATAAAGTTAGATATACTTTTCACTATGATAAGACACATTTTTACAAATAGTTTTGGTATTTTAATATCTCGTATTTTAGGTTTCATTAGAGATCTACTTACTGCTTCTATTTTAGGAGCAAATATATATAGTGATATATTTTTTGTAGCATTTAAACTACCAAACCTATTTCGTCGTATATTTGCAGAAGGTGCTTTTACTCAAAGCTTTATACCTTCCTATGCAAAAACAAATCATAAAATACAATTTTCAACAATACTATTTTCACAATTTTTAATATTTATAATTATACTAAGTCTTATAGTTACATTATTTTCTACTTTAATTACAAAAGTAATTGCAATTGGCTTTGATACAAGTACTATAGATCTAGCAGCACCACTAGTTGCAATATGTTTTTATTATTTACCATTAATATTTATAGTTACATTTTTAGCTGCATTACTACAATATAAAAATCATTTTTCTACTACTGCATTTAGTACCTCACTCTTAAATATATCATTAATAACATCTCTTTTACTTACAGCTAATTTAGAAAAATATGATATTGCTTATTATTTAAGCTGGGCAGTTATTATTGGTGGTATTCTACAAGTTATTGTACATTTAATTGCTATTAAAAAATTCAAAATTAAATTTTTAACTAAAAGTATTAAAAAAAGTAAAAATACTTTTAAAGAAAGTAAATTCTACAATCAATTTTATTTAGCTGTATTTGGTAGTAGTTCTGCCCATATAGCTGCATTTTTAGATACATGGCTAGCCTCTTTTTTAGTTAGTGGTACAATTAGTTATTTATACTATGCAAATCGAGTATTTCAGCTACCATTAGCATTATTTGCTATTGCAACTTCTATAGCTTTATTTCCTACAATTGCCAAAGCATTAAAACATGACAATGAAGACAAAGCATTACAAATACTAAAAAAATCATTTTATATATTATCGATACTTCTTATCACAGCTTCCTTAATTGGTATTATATTTAACAACTTTATTGTGGAACTACTATTTTTACGTGGTGCATTTACTCAAATTGATGCTGATAATACAGCCCTTATATTATCAATGTATTTAATTGGATTAGTTCCATTTGGTATTTCTAAAATATTCTCTTTATGGTTATATTCAAAACATCAACAAGGGAAGGCAGCTAAGATAACCGCAATATCATTAGGATGGAATATAGTCCTTTCTCTGATCTTTATCATACCTTTTCAAGCTGCAGGCTTAGCATTTGCTAGTACTCTAAGTGGCTTTATATTGTTACATTTGACACTTAAAGAATTTGGATATAAAAAGTTCAAATCTAGGATCCTTTAACAAATTAATTTTAAGTCATATTTGTATATAATATCCTATAAAATACAAATAAATTATATAGGATATTATTAAATGATAACTTGGATGCAAAGACACAAAAAATGGCTAATTACAACAATCTGGATAAGTACAATAGCGTTTGTAGGAGCTGGTTTCGTTGGCTGGGGTTCTTATGACTTTGGTAAAAAAGGTGGCGATGTAGCAAAGGTTGGAGATACAATTGTTAAAGTAAAAGATCTTCAGAACCAATATAATAATTTATACTCACAATACAAGCAAATGTTTGGTGAAAAGTTTAATAATGAGATGGCAAAAAATCTAAACCTAGAAGAAGCTGCACTTAGTAATGCAATAAGTAATGCAATGCTAGTTAATTATGCAAATGAACTAGGACTTGCAGTTACAGATAATGAAGTAGCAACTGAATTAGTAAAAATAAAATCATTTTTAAAAGATGGTAAATTCAATAAAGAAATTTACATACAAGTTTTAGCTCAGAATAGAAAAACTCCTATAGAATTTGAAGATAGTATTAAGCAAGATTTACTAATTCAAAAAGTAAAAACACTACTTAATAAGTTTACAACGACATCATCTCAAGAGTTAAAAGATATCCAATCAATATTATTTTCTCAAGATAAACTTTCAATCAATATCATTGATGCTGATAAATTAGATTTAAGTATCAAAGAAGCTGATTTAAAAACTTATTGGGAAAAGAACAAATCAAACTACTTATCTGAAGTTTCATATATAATCGAAACTACAAATATAAAAGTAGAAAATGATACTAAAAAAAGTAAAACTCAAGCTCTTAAAAAATATTTAAAACTTAAAAAAGGTGAGCTTCAATTTGATAATAAAAAAACTATTACTGAAAGTAACTTACCATTTAGCCAAGAAAATTTAACAAAATTTAAAGAAGCAGAAATTGGTAAAGCAATAAAGCCTATGCTTGAGAATAAAGAATATATAATTGCTAAAATTTTACAAAAAGTTGATCCAAAACCATTATCATTCGTAGATGCTAAAGAACTAGTTACTGTTGACTATAAAAACAATCAGAAAACTATTCTATTAGATCAAACAGCACAAAATTCACTTAATAATTTTAAAGGTAAAGATATAGGATATGTTAGTCGTGAGTCAATTAATAATGTAACTGGACTATCGGATCAAGAAGCTATGGATTTTTTAAATCAATTATTTTTAACAACATCAGAAAAAGGTATTATTAAATTAAAAAACAAATCTGTTGTATATAAAATAAATGCAAGTAAACTAGCAAAATATGACACTAAAAAAGATAGCGTTGTAAAAAGTACAATGAGTAATATTAAATATCAAGCAGCAATGAATAATTTTATTACAAATATTAAAACAAAATATGAAATTACAAAATATTAAAAAAGGTAAATAATGAGTAATGCGACTACTTTAGTAATTGATATTGGTTCATCTAATATAGATGCTATTATTGCAAAAAAAGCAAATGATGGTACAATAAATATACTAGGGTCAGGCATGACAAAATCTGAAGGGATCAATAAGGGATCAATTACAAATCTTGACCTTTTAGGAACTGCAATAAAAAAAGCTGTAGTTAGTGCTAATAGAACATCAAATGAAGATATCAAAAGTGCTACAGTTTCAATATCAGATTCATACACTAGAACTATCAGAAGTAGTGGCTCAATATCTACTCCTACTGGCTATATTAGTGATGCCGAAATAAAAAAAGTTTTAGAAATGGCATATCATAATGCAAGTATGATTCCAGAATATGAAGTGATTCATATTTTACCTCTATTTTTTAAAATTGACGATGTACAAAGTGATGCTCCACTGCATATGACAGGTAGTAGATTAGAAGTTTCTGTTTCAATAATAATAGCTAGAAAGTCAACTTTAGTTAATATAGAAAATGCACTTAAGCCATCAGGACTTGAAGTTGAAAACTTTGTACTATCAGGTTATGCATCAAGTATATCAACTTTAAATAAAGATGAAAAAACATTTGGAGCACTAATACTTGATATGGGTGCTAGTTCTATAAATATGACATTATATAGTCAAGGCTCTGTATTATTTAATGATTTTATAGCATTAGGATCTGAATATATTACAAATGATATATCTCAAACATTTAATACTCCAAAAATAGCTGCTGAAATGATTAAAAATCAATATGCAACACTTATTCCCTTTAAAGAAGATGATCCTTTATTATACAAGAGAATTAAGGTACCAATTTTAGGTAATGAATCAGAAACTAATGAAATAACTCTTGATAGAATACAACCTGTTGTTCATGCTAGAGTTGAAGAGACTTTAATAATAACTCTTAATAAATTCCTACAAAGTGAGCTTGAAAGTAAAGTAAAAGCAGGTATTGTATTAACAGGAGGGATGAGTAAACTTCCTGGTATTAAAGAATTAGCAGAACAAATATTTAAAAATTTTAACGTTAAAATAGGTATTGTACAAAACATACAAAATGAATATATTGATTTTAATGACAATTCTAAATCTACAATTGTAGGACTTATATTATATGCACTTAATACTAATAATTCTTATGAACTTGATTCAAAAAAACAATTAAGATTAAATATAAATATAGCAGATGACGTAAAAGAAAATATTACTTATAATGATGAAGTAGATAATATTCAAATGACTTCTTCTGATTCTATTATAGAGGAGATAGTTCCTCCAAAAGATGAACTACTAGTTGCATTAGAAAAAAATAAGAAAGAGTCTTTTATTTCTAAAACATTATCAAATATGAAGGATTGGTTTTAATGGAAAATTTATTTGATCCTTCAAATATAGAAGTAACAATGCCAGCAGATGGGTTAATTGGAAATGCTGCTAAAGTAACTGTAATTGGTGTTGGTGGTGGCGGATGCAATATGATTAATCATATGATCAATGAAGGTATCCATAAGATTAATCTTATTGCTGCAAATACTGATTTACAAGTATTACAAACTTCTAAAGCACCTAAAACAATTCAACTAGGACAAGAGCTAACAAAAGGCTTGGGTGCAGGAATGAAACCAGATAAAGGTAGGGATTCTGCAATTGAAAGCTATGATGAAATTGTTGAATCACTAAGAAGTGCTGATATTGTATTTGTAGCTGCTGGACTTGGTGGTGGTACTGGTACTGGTGCAGCATCAGTTGTAGCAAAAGCTGCAAAAGAAGTTGGAGCTTTAACTGTGTCTGTAGTTACAAAACCTTTCTCATGGGAAGGACCAAAAAGAGCCGGTCTTGCTAATATAGGATTAGAAGAGTTAAAAAGAGTTAGTGATTCAATAATTGTAATTCCTAATGATAGACTTTTAGCTATTATTGACAAAAATACTGGATTTAAAGATGCCTTTAAAATTGTAGATAATGTTTTATACCAAGCAGTAAATGGTATGAGCGAAGTTATTTTAAATCATGGTAATGGAGATGTAAATACCGATTTTGCTGATGTACAAACTGTTATGCAACATAGAGGTATGGCATTAATGGGAATTGGAAAAGCAAAAGGTGAAGATGCTGCTATGAAAGCATTAGAAAGTGCTATTGATTCACCACTACTAGATAAGATGTCTCTTTCAGGTGCAAAAGGTATGCTAATACACTTCCACATTCATCCAGAAATATCATTATTTGCAATAAATGATGTCATGACACAACTTCATTCTACAATAGATGGTAATGCTGAAGTTATTTTTGGAACAACAACTGATACAAGTCTTGAAAATGATGAAGTTAAAATTACTATTGTTGCAACTGGATTTGATGCAGCAACAGACGAAGTTGAAAACACAGAAGAATCTTTAAGTGAAACATCATTATCTAAACCTGTTAAAGTAGATGATTATGAGATACCACCTCTAATGAGAAACTATCAACTAAAATACCAATTAATTTAATTGGTATTTTAATCTACTATAATCTAGCTTCTTATACCTGTCTTTAGGTATTGAACTTCTTTAGCTATATCATCACCTTGTCTCATAAAGTGTTCACCAATCAAGAATGCATCAGCACCAATTGAACTTAATCTTTCAATTGTTTCTCTATTACTAACTCCACTTTCTGCTACTATAATTTTGCCATTTGGTATCATTGGAATTAATTTATCACATAATTCCATATCCATCTCAAATGTATCAAGATTTCTATGATTAATACCAATAATAGTTGCTCCACACTTCATAGCTTTCATTAGATCTTCTTTATCATGTATTTCTACAAGTACTTCAAGACCAACATGTAATGCATATTCATATAATTCTTTTAATTCTTTTGTACTAAGCGCTTTAGCAATAAGTAGGATAAAGTCAGCACCATATACTAATGCTTCAACTATTTGATACTTATCAATAATAAAGTCTTTTCTTAAAAGTGGTGTTTCATTATATCTTCTAATTTGTGTAAGATATTCAAGATTCCCTTTAAACCAATGTGGCTCAGTTAATACTGAAATTGCACTAGCTCCACCTTTTGCATATTCCTCAGCAATTAAAACTGGTTCAAAATCTTCTCTAATAATACCCTTACTAGGACTTGCTTTTTTAACTTCTGCAATAATTTTAATTGGGTCTTCTTTAGTAGCAGTTAAATATGGCTTTACATCTCTTGGAGGATATGGATTATATGATAAACTTCTCCCTAACCAATCTAAATCATATTCTAGTTTTCTCTTCTCTAAATCATCTTTTGTTTTTCTTATTATCTCATCTAGTATCATATTATTTCCCATCTACTTACACTCCTTAATTGCATCATAATGTTTTTTCATTTCTAAATCTTCTAAGCCTATTTCATCTTTTAATTTTTCTATTATAGTTTTTGCTTTTTTACAATCATGCTGTTTATAATATCCCCATGCTAGAGAATCTCTATATGCAATACTATTTGGCTCTTTTTCAAGTGCCTTTTTTACAAACTTTATACCTTTTTTCACATCTACATCATGATCAATTAAAATATAACCAAAATAATTTTGATATGTATGGCTATCAATACTTTCTAATGCAATAGTAAAATTTGCTATAACTGTATCTAAAATATCAGCTTTATTTTCTGCCATCTCATACTCAAGTATTGCTAATTGCGCTAAAAAATTTACATCTTTTGTTTTTAGATATAAAGTTCTCGTTAGTTTTAATGCTTTATCGTATTGTTTTGACTGATGATATAAAGTTAATAATCTAATATCTAATATCTTATTTTCTTCTAAAAACTTTATAGCATTATTTATATCTTTTAATTTTAATATATCTACAATAGTATTCGTTATTTTATCTAATGATTTATATTTTTTTCCATTATTTTTATATTTTTTATAAACTTTTTTCAATATTGATACCATACCATCAAGATTTTGATCTTCCTGATAATAAACTAACAATCTATCACACACAATAGGAGAACAACCATTCAATGCAATATATGTTTCTAAATAAGAAATAGCAGTTTTTTTATTATCCATATATGTATATAAAACATTTGCTAAGTTCAATAATGTTTTTGCTTTTTTATTAGAAGCATATGCACTCTCAAAGTATTTTAATGATTCTTTATATTTGTTTTGAGAATATAAAATTGTTGCTACTGTTTCATAATTATCTGCATTATTGAATTTTTCTAATAATTCGTATGCAAATTTTAAAGCCAAATTTTTTTGTCCAATATTTATTAAAGCCATTATTTCTAATCGACTTAATTTTTCTTCATGTTCTTTAAATATATGCTTATATTTTGCTGTCAATGGAAGAATACTGTCAAAATCTTTTGTTTTTAAACATAAAGATAATCCATGTTTTAAATATTCATATTTTTCATCTAATTTAAATAATAATAAATATGCATCTTTACTTTTTTTAAACTGTTCTTTATTCTCATAATCAATAGCAAGAAGCATTAAAGATGTTTGATCTATATTCCCTTTATTTTCTTTTGCATAAATATTTATAGTTATTAAAAAACTAATTATAAATATTATTAGTCTACTATAGCCGGGCATTCTTGCTTTACCTCATCTAGTTTTTCTTTAAAATAATCCCAAAAAGGAAATGTTCTACATTGTTTTGGTCGTGCATCATATATACTACATTGTTTTTTATCTAAGTCAAAAAATACACAAGCATAATTATTTTCTGGTAGTTGTTTCTCTTTAATTGAATATTTATATCTAGCTTTAAACAAGTATTTATCGATTGTCTCTTTTTGACTTATCCCTAAATGATCTGCTAAAAATGTAATTTCATCATTTGTAATCCAAATATATCCTGATTCTCCAATACAGCAATTACCCTCACACTCTTTGCATTTTAATTCATCGAATTTATAATTAAATTCATTATGACTAATCATTTACTAGCTCCATATTTACCTTAATACTATGTGTCGAACATTTTACATAAATATCTAATATCTCTTGTTTAAATTCTCCACCATTATCAAACATAATAAATGGAGGATAAATTTGCATTAATGATTTTGAATTTTTTCTTGCATAAATCATTACTATTGTCGCGTTCTTATTATCCTTAGGATGTAAAAATTTTATAGCTTCAATATTTAAATTTACATCTTTACATATTGATATTATTTCATTAATCTGTTTAGCATCATAGCAAAAGAAAAACTTACCATTTGCAGTTAATATTTTTGATGTTTTCATTATGAAATTTTTTAAAGGCATATTATCATTATACCTAGCAATTTTAATATTTTCATTTTGTGACTTTACTACTTGACTATGATAGAATGGGGGATTAGAAACTATAATATCAAACTGTTTATCAAATTCCATATCTAAAATAGAACCTTTATGCATTGTAGTAGATATATTATTTATTTGTGAATTTTTGAGTGATAAAAATTCAAATATATCTTGAATTTCACATTGATTTAACGATAGTTTACTAAACTCTCTTGCTACAAGTAAGCCTAATATGCCACTACCACTACCTATATCTAATAATGAGCCATTTATATTTTTAAATTTATCTAATCCATCACAAATAAATTGAAATAGAAGATGTGTATCACTATTATAACAGTATCCATTTTCTGGTTGATATAATGTAATTGTATTATTTGAATCTACCATAAAGAACCAGTAGAATATTCATCATCTTCATTTTTTGAAGTGATTTCTAAGTATGTATTATCATCATAATCTAAATAAATTGTATATTCATCTAAATAAACTGTATTTTGTATTTTACTTCTATTTATATATGTTTCATCTTCACCACTTAGTGAAGACAAATAATACTCTACCATAGAAGGTGCAAGGGTCTCAAAACTATTTTCTAATTCAGAAAAATCTGAAACACTAAAAGTTGAATATAGCTTATTTTTATCTAAATTTATAATCATTGAAATACTAATTTCTTAGTTAAATCCACCTAAAAGCTTATTCATTCTATCTTCATCAAATCCATTTTTTTCTGTTCTTTCTGGATTTACAATAATATCATCAATATTAATAGCATCTATCTCTTCTGTTTTATTATCTTCAAATGTAAGCGTAGATTGATCCGTAGAAGCAGCAGAAGTTATAGTTGAAAGTTCTGTTTTATTACCACCAAGTATAGATTCTATTTTACCAAGCATACTTCCAAGAGTAGAATTTTGTTTACCATTATCATCTTCAATATTTTCTATATTATCTTCTAAAGATTGTATTTTATCTTGTAAGGTTTGAATTGTTAAATCTTTTTCATTATTTTCTTCTTGTAGAACTTCATAAGCATCTAATAATGTATTTATCGCATTTTCTAATTGTTGAGTTGTTGTTTGATTGTTATTTTCCATAGATTCATTATACTGTAAATATTTTAAAAATCATTGAAACTAAAATGATTATATATAAAATTAAAATATAATTTTTAAATGATTTTATATGTACAATATTTTTAGCTTTTATTCCTAAGTATACACCAACTAATGATGCAATTCCTACTGTAAAGCCTTCACTATAAAGCATTTGACCACTAAATGATAGTGATATAAAACCTGCTAATGAACTAAACATAACAAAGAACAAGCCCATAGCACTTGCTATTTTTAAATTATAATGTAAATATGTAGCTAAAATAGGCGTAAGCATAACTGCACCCCCTACTCCAATTGACATAGCAATCATTCCAATAAAAAATCCTATAATTAAAAGTTTTAAAATACTTTGCTCTGGAATATTTTCATCATCAATCACACTACTTTTTGCTACTCTATATATTGCAAAACAAACAATAACAATGAATAAATATTCTAGAAATATAGCATCTGTAACTTCTAAAATACTTCCACTATTTAATCCACCAAGAAAACCACCTATTCCTAAAAATGTACCATATTTTAAAATTTGTTTATTTTTTTGAGTATTTAAAATAGATCCAAATATTGAAGAAAAAACCATTTGCATAATAGATATACTAACTGCTTCTTTCATATTAAATCCATAATATAAAAGCATAGGAACTAATACCATCCCTCCACCAACACCAAAAAATCCAGATATAAATCCAGTTAATATTCCAAATATACTTAACTCAATCATATTAACCTCTAAATATCATCTACAATAAACAATGAAACCTCATCTGCAAGCATAAAGTCATAACTATAAAATCTAAAATCTTTAATAAGTATTTTTTTATTTTCTTCTAATATTTTAATCTTTTCTAATTGAGTATTATTATATAAATTTAAATCACATCCAATAGTTGATCTTAAACCTAATAAAGTCTTTTCAATTAATATATCATCATCACTTAAATTTTCAATAGACTCATACTCTATAGGATTAACAATATATTTTTGCACATCCTTATTTGTATATGTTCTTTTATTATCAAAACATCCAACAGCACCAGAACCAATACCTAAATAGTTTTCATATTTCCAATACCCAATATTATGTTTACATTGACTATTTTTATCTTTAGCAAAATTTGATATTTCATACTGTTTAAATCCAAAGTCTGTTAGTTTTTCAAAAATATGCCTAGCCATATCTTCATCTTCAACTTTCACTTCACTTTTATTATAAAATTTAGTACCCTCTTCTAGTGTTAAACTATATACACTTATATGATCTATTGGTAATGTTTTTATAACTTCAAGATCATTATTAATAAGAGCTTTTGTATCTACAAATGTATCATAAATAATATCACAATTAATTCTTTCAAAGCCTATTTTTTGGGCATTCATCACAGCATCAATTGCATGGTTTTTATTATGATTTCTGGCTAAAAACTCTAATTTTTCATTATCAAAACTTTGAACACCAAAACTAACACGGTTAACACCATAAGCATACATATTTTGTAACCATTCAAAAGTAGCTGAATTGGGATTAGCCTCAGTAGTTATTTCAATACTATCATCTATATAATCTTTTAATAAATCAAATATTGGTTTATAATACTTTGTATCTACACATGATGGTGTTCCTCCACCTATAAATACTGATTCTAATTTTTTAATATTATTATTTTCTAATTCATATTTTAATTGCTTGTATAGTGCATCCATATATGACTGTTTAAGGGTATATAAACCTACATAAGAGTTGAAAGCACAATAGTTGCATTTGCTATCGCAAAATGGTATGTGTAAATATAAAAGCAATTTAATAAGTCCTCTAAAAGGTATTTATATCAATACCTATATTGTAATATGCTAACACTTTAGTGCTTGTATTATTATAAATCTTTTTTATTATCATTCCAATATGTATATAACTCATCTATATTTGCACTACAAATAAGAGGCATATTTTCTTTTACTTTATCTTCTGTCCAATTCCACCACTTCATAGTAAGTAATTGTTCTATTTCTTTTTCATTAAAACGACTTCTTATAAATAAAGCTGGATTCCCACCTACAACTGTGTACGGAGGAATATCTTTTGTCACTACTGCACGTGCTGCAATAATAGCACCATCTCCTATTTTTATACCTGGCATTATCATAGCTTCTGAGCCTATCCATACATCATTTCCAATAGTAGTGTCACCTACTCTTTCAAAGCCATTTTTTGCTTTTTTGAAAATATTTGCCTGAAAATAAAAGGGAAATGTACTCAACCATTGAGAATTATGACCTTGATTACCAGCCATCATAAATACAGCCCCTGAACCAATAGAGCAATAACTACCAATAATTAGTCTATCTACGTCTTTTCTTTTATCATGTAAGTATCTTACACACTCTACAAAATCATGCTTATGGTGATATCCTGAATAGTAAGAAAAAACACCTATGCTTATATTAGGATGTTTAACTGTTTCATGTAATAGTTGAGAAGAAAACTGATTTTCAAAATGAAATGATTTCATATATACTCCTGTTTATATATTGGTAGTTTATCATATATTTTAATTTTAAACATAAGAAAGGAAACAAGACTATACTACAAATATTTCAAAAGCACTTTTTAAATATTTTTTAGATATCATCCCGTTATATTATAAATAAAAAAGATTAAATTAAATGATAGAAGAAAAAGAAAAAAATACTAAAAACTATAGACCAAATGTCGCTGCAATTGTTTTATCTTCTAAATACCCATTAACTTGTGATGTATTTATCGCATCTAGAATAGATGTCGATACAAATGCTTGGCAATTCCCGCAAGGTGGTATTGATGAAGGTGAAGATGTTGAAGCTGCACTATTTAGAGAATTAAAAGAAGAAATTGGTACAGATGATGTTAGTATTGTAGCAAAATACCCAAAATGGGTAAGCTATGATTTTCCACAATCTGTTGCTAAAAAGATGGCTCCATACGATGGACAAAAGCAACAATATTTTCTTGTAAAATTAAATAGTGGTGCAAAAATAAATATTGATACAGAAATACCAGAATTTGATGATTATAAATTTGTACCATCAAAAAATATTTTTGATCATGTAACATATTTTAAAAGAACAGTTTACAAAGAAGTATTACAATACTTTAAAAAAGAAGGTTACTTATAATGGAGAGGTATAAATGTTAAAAGTACTTAAATTTGGTGGTACAAGTGTAGGATCACTTGATAGAATCCAAAATGTTGCTAATATAATTAAAAAACTAAAAGACAATGGTGACTCAATAGTAGCAGTTGTATCTGCAATGAGCGGAGAAACAAACAAACTTATTGAATACGCAAGTACTTTTAGTTCCAAACCAAATGAAAAAGAGATGGATACACTTTTAAGTTCAGGAGAAAGAGTTACTTCAGCACTTCTTTCAATTGCACTAAATGAACAAGGTTATCCAACTACATCTATGAGTGGTAGAGAAGCTGGAATTATTACAGATACTTCACATACTAAAGCTAGAATTGAAAGAATTGATACAGAAAAAATGAAAACTACTTTAGATGATGGAAATATAATCATTGTAGCAGGATTTCAAGGTGTAGATATTGAAAATGGTAGAGTAACAACACTTGGTCGTGGGGGTAGTGATTTAAGTGCTGTAGCAATTGCTGGAGCATTAGAAGCTGATGTATGTGAAATATATACAGATGTAGATGGTATATATACTACTGATCCTAGAATTGAACCAAATGCAAGAAAGTTAGAAAAAATATCTTATGATGAGATGTTAGAATTAGCTTCACTTGGGGCAAAAGTTTTACAAAATAGATCAGTAGAGATGGCAAAAAAATTAAATGTAAATTTAGTATCAAGAAGTAGTTTCACTCCAGAAGTTGAGGGAACACTAATTACAAAGGAAGAAAATATTATGGAAAAACCAATTGTAAGTGGTATTGCACTAGATAAAAGTCAAGTTAGAGTTGGAATGTATGGAGTATCTGATAAACCTGGAATTGCTGCATCTATTTTTACAAGCCTAGCAGATGAAAATATAAATGTTGATATGATTGTTCAAACTGTAGGTGTTGACGGCAAGACTGATTTAGACTTCACAGTTCCAACAACAGATTTAGAAGCTACTAAAATAGTTATGGAAAAGTTTACAAATGATTGTGTAAATATTGATTATAATGATGCTATTTGTAAAGTTTCAATTGTTGGTGTTGGTATGAAATCACACACAGGAGTTGCTAGTAAAGCATTTTCTGCATTAGCTAATAATAATATTAATATTAGAATTATTAGTACAAGTGAAATCAAAATATCTATGATTATTGAAGAAAAATATAGTGAGCTTGCAGTAAGAAGCTTACATGATGCGTACAACCTAGATAAGTAGTAAAATAACTATATGCAAGAAATATTAAACTGGACAATTAATACAATTAGAAAAGAGAATATTGTTGATTCTTCTTGGCTTGAAGAACAAAAGTTTGAATGGACACCTCTTGTTGTAAAATCATTAAAAAGTTTATTAGATGAAAATTGTACTGTTCTTATTTTAACAGATGATAATCGAGATTGGTTTGGGGAATATATATTATCAAATATAAATCATATTAAAAATGGTAGACCAAATTTACCATTCTATGATTTCAAATCATTATATAGCAATTATAAAAATATAAATTCAGAAGAAGATATTCAATTAATCATTGATATGCTAAATATATCTTTTCCAAATGGATATATTTTTTGGTATATTGGAAAAGGTGAAAGTAAGCAATCAATTTTACCTAAATACCATGCAAACTCTTTTTTATGGCTTATTGATGAGACACTACCAGGTAGTTTAACATTTAATGAAAATGATCCTACACTTGATATAAAGCTACTTCAAATGTATAAATTATTTAATAAAACATTAAATGCAATTTTATTTGCAGAAGTAACTACAGACTAAATATTATGATAACTAATTCACAGATCATAATCACTAAAGATATTGATCTATATCTAAGTGAATTAGTTCCTACTCTACCATTACATACTCACAGAATATTTCAAAACGAAGAAGAAAACAAAGACAACTTTAAAATTGAACAAGCAAAGAAAGTTATAAAAGAAGCATATATAGCTTCATCTGAATCAAAGTATATTATTTTATGTGGAAATAAATTTGAATTAGAAGCACAGAATAAACTTTTAAAAATACTAGAAGAGCCACCAAAAAATATTATTTTTATAATTATTACAACATCAAAATCAAACCTTTTACCTACAATAATTTCTAGATTACCACATAAGTATATTAAGTCATTAAATAAAAAAGAATATAGTAATCATAATATATTTAAAAAAGATCTAAAAGATATATATCTATTTTTAAAAGAGAATCAAAGAATCTCAAAAAATGATGCAAAAGATATTATTCAATCAATACTATATGAAAGTAAATCTTTAAATATAAAATTAGAAGAATCTGAATTATTATTATTCTCAAAATCTATTAAATTGCTAGAATTGAATTCGAAACCTATAAATATACTTACTACAGTTTTACTAACAATATTGAATATTAAAAATAGGATTTCTTAATGAATTTTTATAAATTAGATAAATTAAATGCTTTACAAGCATTTCAAAAATTAGGGTCAGATGAAACTGGTGCTAAGATTATGTCTGATAAAACAAATATAAACTTATTATATATAAAAAATATACATGTGGGTGCTGCAAATATATTAAAGCAAGATGCTCTATCAATAGGGGCTGATTTAGCAGTACCTCATGGAGTTATTGTTGCTCGTGAAAAATATGTAGATGTAATATTAATAGGTACTAATAAACATTTTAAACTATTATCACGAAAAGAATTAGCACAACCATTTGGATTAAAAGAATTAGCAAAACATCTTAAATCATTCATCAATACTAAGAAATACAATACAAGAATAATGGGTGTTATAAATGCAAATGATGATAGTTTTTATCAAAACAGTAGATTTGAGGGATCAAATGCAATTTCTAAAATCAGACAAATGATTAAAGATGGTGCTACAATAATTGATATTGGTGGTGTTTCAAGTAAACCAGGAAGTAAAACTATAAGCCAAAAAGAGGAACTGCAAAGAGTTAAACCAATTATTGATCAGATTAAGCAAGAAAAACTATATAAAGAAGTTGATTTTAGTATTGATTCATATTCACCAAAAGTAGTAAAATATGCTTTAAAAAATAAATTTAATATAGTGAATGATATTACAGGTTTAGAGAACGATAAAATAGCAAAGCTTGTAGCAAAATATAATGCTACAGTTGTAATAATGCATATGAATGGATCTCCTGATACTATGCAAGAAAATCCAATATATAATGATCTAATAATAGATATTGATAACTTTTTTAAAAATAGAATTATAAAAGCAAAAAGCTTTGGTATTAAAAAAATAATTCTTGATGTAGGCATAGGTTTTGGTAAAACATTAGAACATAATCTAATATTATTAAAAAACCTTGAACATTTTCAACACTTTGGACATGAAATACTTTTAGGAGCAAGTCGTAAATCTATGATAGATAAAATAATTCCTACTAAAACAGAAGATAGGTTACCTGGTACTCTTTCTATACATCTAAATGGATTATCAAAAGGTGCTAGTATAATTAGATGCCATGATGTTAAAGAACACAATCAGGCAATTAAATTACAAGAGGCTATAAATAATATATAATTTTACAAAATTTTATGTAGATTGTTAGCTTTGTTTATCCATTTTGATAAATTTTCATAATCTTCATCAATAAGCATCTGCTTAGCATCAGACATATTTTTTTCAAAAATTCCAAGAGATTCAATTAAATTATCCCTATTTTGTCTAAAAATATCATTCCACATATCAGCAGAACTTTTAGCAATTCTACTCATATCCCTAAATCCACCCGCTGCTAATGTAATAATCTCTCTAGGTGCTTCATGATCCATAACAGTATATGCTAATCCAAATGATATTGCATGTGGTAAATGACTCATATAACAAGCATGTATGTCATGTTCTTTTGCATCCATATATACAATCTTCATATTCATATTTTCAAAAATATTTTTAGTTCTTTCTATATGTAATGCACTATTATCTTCAAGATTACATAATACAACTATCTTTTCTTCATAAAGATTATCAATTGCAGATTTAGGACCAAATTTTTCTGTACCTGTCATAGGATGAGCAGCTATAAAGTTTTTTCTTATACTTGTAGGTATATTATTTACTATAATCTCTTTTGTACTACCAAGATCAATTACTGTTGTATTAATATCAATATCTTTTATATGTTGCATAAAAGCAATTATTCCATCAACTGGTATTGCTAAAATAATTACATCACACTTTTTAAGTTCTTCAAGTGTACATATTTTATCAACCAAACCTAATTCTAAGGCTTGAGATTGATGCACTTTATTATGATCATATCCATATACATTTATTGCAAGATTATATTTCTTTAATGCTTTACCAAAAGAGCCACCCATTAGACCCAATCCAACAATTCCAAAAGTCATTTATACTTCCTCTTTAGGTAAATTAAATTTTTTTGTATCTAATTCGCCTTCGTTATTAAAAGATAAATAATATAATTTATCTGCCTGTACTGATAAATTAGCTAAATATCTTAATGCAAGGTTTGCTTGCAATGAAGCTATATGTATCACTATTGGTGCTGTAATACCAGCAGGTTTATGATCACTAATTGTAAAAACACTACTAAAACTAGAATCTTTAAAGAAACAAACTTGACCATGAAACTGCTCAACACTTCCATAGATCCAAGGAATACTATTTTCTTTACAATACTCATTAATTAAAGCTCTTACAGGTAAATTATCTGTAGCATCTAAGATTAAATCATATTTAGTATTATTATCTTTAATAAAATTCTCAAAATCACTATCAAAAGAATTTACTTCTACAAAGGGACATCTGTCTTTTAGAAGAGCACCTAATACATCACATTTTTTAGAACCTTCATCACCTACTTTGAATCCAATTTGTCTATGTATATTATGTACACCAACCTCATCAAAGTCAACTAAATCAATATGCCCTATTCCACTAGCTCCGAGAGATATAGCAATACTACATCCTAAACCACCACAGCCTATAATAGCTATTTTTTTACTTTGTAAAGACCTTTGTGTATCTTCTCCCCAAAGTTGTATTTGTCTATTAAAGTAACTATTAAAATCTATCATAATTATTTTACATACTCTTCATATTTAAACTTAGCATCATCAAGTAACTTTTGAGCCTCTTCTAACTCTTTCATTCCATCTTTATATATATTTACACTTTTTTGCAATGTAATTTCTGGATCAATCAACTTATCTAATATATTTTTAGCTGATTTAATTTTATTCTCAAAATTAATATCTTTTTCTTCATTCATTAATTATCCTCTATAAGATTTTTTATATAATCCCCAAATTTATCAACTTCTACTAAAAAAGCATCATGCCCATAATCACTATCTATCATTTTATATGTTACTAAATCTTCTTTACCAATATTGATCATTGTATTATATATTTCTTCCATTTCTTCTGGCTTAAATAATAAATCACCAGAAAATGAAAGTAAATGTAATTTAGATGTAATTGTAGATAAACTTTGCTCTAATGTATCACTACCTCTTGAAGCATTAAATATATTCATTGTTTTCATAATATAAAGATAACTTAATGGATCAAAATTATGTGGAAAATTATATCCATTATATTCAAGGTATCGTTCTACTTCAAACCTACCAAATAATTCATATAAACCATCTTGGTTTACATATTTTCTTCCAAATTTATCATTCATACTGCTAGGGCTTAAATATGAAATATGTCCAGCCATTCTTCCAATAGCTAAGCCATTTAATCCATTTTCTTTTATATCTTCTGTATTGTAATATCCATCTTTAAAATCAGGATCTTTTCGTATTGCTTCTGTAACCACTTTATTAAATGCAATTGCCCAAGGTCTTGTATAAGCAGTAGTTGCCAAGGCAACTATATGTTTAGCAAAATCAGGATATTCAATAGCATAACATAAAGCTTGCATTCCACCCATTGACCCACCAATAACTGCATGAACACTATGAATATCAAGTGATTTTAAAACTGAAATTTGAGCTTTTACAATATCTGTAATAGTTAATACAGGGAATCTAAATCTATATGCTTCTGATGTTGAAGGATCAATACTTTGTGGTGAAGTCGAACCAAAACATGATCCTATATTATTCATACAAATTACAAAATACTTATTTGTATCTATTGGCTTATTATCACCTATAAAATCATTCCACCAGCCTGGCTTTCTATCACCTTCATAATATCCTGCTGCATGATGCGAACCACTTAAAGCATGAGTAATTATTATTACATTTGACTTATCACTATTTAAATGTCCATAAGTTTCATATGCAACTTCATACTCTTGTAATACTCTACCACTTTCAAGATAAAGTGGTTGATTAAAAGATGCTTTTTTTGTCTCAATTATCACTATAGAATATACCTATAATACTTTTTTTAATGCTTCTATTAAATCATCTGCATTTTCTAAACCAATTGATAATCTAATAAGTCCTGCTCCAATTCCTGATTGTTCTAATTCTTGAGCACTTAATTGCTGGTGTGTAGTAGAAGCAGGATGCGTAATAATTGATTTTGAATCACCAATATTTACAACACAAGAAAAAATTTCTATATTATCTACTATAGTTTTTGCTGTTTCTAATGAATCAACCTCAAAACTCAACAACCCACTATTTCCACCAATTAAATATTGTTGTGCTCTAGTATAGTTTGAATCAGATTCTAAACCTGGGTAATTTACTTTTTTAACTTTCTCATTTGATTCTAAGTATTGTGCTACTTTTAATGCACTAGCACTATGTTCTTTCATTCTTAATGTTAATGTTTCAAGTCCTTGAATCATTAACCATGAATTAAATGGAGATGGTGCCGCACCCAAATCTCTTAAGACACTTAATAATATTCTCATTATAAATGGAGGAAAAGGAAGATCTGAATATACTAGTCCATGATAAGAATCATCTGGTTCATTAAAATGTGAATATCTATCGTTCCCTTTAATTTTTTCACCACTTGTAGCACTATCAACTATAATACCACCAAGAGCAAGACCTTGTCCAGTTGTATATTTACTTGTACTATGTACAACTATATCACAACCTAATTTAATAGGATTACATAAAATTGGAGTTGCTACAGTATTATCAACAACTGTAATAATATTATGTTTATTAGCAATATCAACAATAGTTTTAAAGTCTGCAACTTGTAGATTAGGATTTGATAATGATTCAAATAGAATCATCTTAGTATCTTCATCAATTAATTCTTCTAAGTTACTCGGATTAGCAACATCAAATTTTCTTGTTTCAATACCAAATCTTTTTATAGTGTGATCAGTTAATGTTGATGTACCTCCATAAACAGCATTTGCAACAAGTATATTATCTCCAACTTCACAAAGGTTTACAATAGTTGAAAATATTGCACTCATTCCACTAGCAGTTGCAATAGCAGCAACACCACCTTCAAGTTCTGCAAATCTTTTTTCAAATACTGCACTTGTAGGATTCATAAGTCTAGTATAAATATTACCTAGTTCTTTTAAAGCAAATAAATTAGCAGCATGCTCACTATCTCTAAATTCATAAGCTGTACTCATATAAATAGGAACAGCCATAGTTCCTTGAGTGTCTTTTTCATATCCTGCGTGTAAAGCTAGTGTTTGTTGATGCATTATATTATCCTTGTATTTATGCATATATTATATCAGTATTTATGTTTATAAATACTAAAAAATATTTTACTTAATAAGCTTTTTAATATTTTAAAAAATTATGATTACATATACTGCTTAATTGCTATATTATTATTGTATTATTACACTATAAATTTATTATTTAAGGAATAAAATTGAATATAGTCATAATCGGTGCTGGATATGGTGGACTACGAGCTGTAGAAAAACTTATAAAAAATAAAAATATTCATATTACATTAATAGACTCCAACCCTTACCATTACATGCAAACAGAAGCCTATGGGTATATAGCTGGAAAATATGATATTTGTGATATTACTGTTGATATTAAACAATGGTGTATTGGATTTTCAAAAGATATTAAATTTATCAATGAAGAAGCAATTAATATAGATCCATTACAATATGAAATAGAAACTACTAATCAAACTATCAAGTACGATAAATTAATTATTGCAACAGGAGCTAAGACAAATTTTCCTATATTTATTGATGGATTAGAAGAAAATACATATGGTGTTAAAGTTTTAGATAGAGCATATGAGTTAAAAACAAAGTTTGAGCATATTATCTATAAAAAGGTACGTCATAGTGGTGATAAAAAATTTAATGTAATTATTGGTGGTGCAGGCCTAAGTGGAGTAGAAATTGCTGCTGAAATGGCATATATTTCTAAAAAATTTACTAAAAGTAGTGGTATAAAATATAGTAATATATCTATTATTTTGATTGAGGCATATGATTCAATACTTAATGGAATGGATCAATATATTATTAATAATACTATGAAAAGGTTAAAGTCTCTTGGTGTAGATGTTATGACTAAATCATTTATATCAAGTGTACAAAAAGATAAAGTAATACTACAAAATAATGATGAAATAGAATACGATTTTATGATATTTACAGGTGGTATTAAAGCAGATGGTTTAAATGATACTTTTGATGTAGAAAAAAATAAATTAAATCAATTTATAGTTAATAAATATTTAAATATTAATGGATACCATGATATTTATGCTATTGGTGATTGTGCTCAAATTCAAGATAAAAATGGTAATTTTTTACCTCCTACATCTCAAATAGCTGAACAATGTGCACAAAATGTAGCTAAAAATATTATTGCTACTATAAATGGTAAAAAACTAGAGGCTTATGAAGGGCATATAGATGGTATGTTTGTAGCTCTTGGTGGGCATTATGCCGTTGGTAATATTTTAAATAAATTTAAAGTAAAAGGTTATTTAGCATATTTATTGAAAAAAGTGATTACAAAGATGTATCACTATGGATTAATACTTAGATTAAACAATGGATATAAACTAAGAAAATAAAAGAGGAAATAATCCTCTTTTATTTATTTCTATACATGATAATTTGGAGCTTCATTTGTGATTGTTACATCATGTACATGTGATTCTTTTAATCCAGCACTTGTAATTTCTACAAATTCTGCAGTTTCTTGGAATACATCTAGGTCTTTACTACCTAAATATCCCATTGATGATCTTAGTCCACCAATAAATTGATGAATAATCTCTTTCATATAACCTTTATAAGGTACCATTCCTTCAATACCTTCTGGAACTAGTTTATCTGCAGCTGTTCCCTCTTGGAAATATCTGTCTGTACTACCTTTAGTCATAGCACCAATTGATCCCATACCTCTGTATGATTTAAATTTTCTACCATGTGATAAAATAACTTCACCTGGAGATTCTTCAGTACCTGCTAACGCAGATCCCATCATAACTGTACCTGCACCTACTGCTAATGCTTTTGCAACATCACCAGAAAATTTAATACCACCATCAGCAACAATAGGAACACCATATTTTGCACCCATTGCAGCACATTCATCAATAGCAGAAATTTGAGGAACACCAACACCTGCAACAATTCTAGTAGTACAAATAGAACCAGGTCCAATTCCAACTTTAACTGCATCAGCACCACATTTAATTAAATCTTCTGTTGCTTCTTCAGTTGCAACATTTCCTGCAATAACTTGAATATCTAATTCTTTTTTAATAGCAACAACAGTATCTAGAATACCTTTTGAATGACCATGAGCAGAATCTAAAACTAATACATCACAACCAGCAGCAACTAATGCTTTTGCTCTATCAATTTGTCCAACACCAATAGCAGCACCAACTAATAATCTTCCATGTTCATCTTTGGCTGCATTTGGATATTCCACTTTCTTTTTAATATCTTTAATTGTAATAAGACCTTTTAATTTTCCATCATTGTCAACAATTGGTAATTTTTCAATTTTATTTTTATGCATCTCTTGAGAAGCTTCTTCAAGGGTAGTACCTTCAACACCAGTTACTAAAGGCATTTTAGTCATAACATCACCAGCTAATTGTGAAAAGTCAGTAACAAATCTCATATCTCTATTTGTTAATATACCTAAAAGTTTATTATCTGCATCAACTACAGGAACTCCAGAAATTTTATATTCATTCATTAAATCTTCAGCATCTTGTAAAGTTTGAGTTGGATTTACAGAAATAGGATCTGTAATCATTCCACTTGTACTTTTTTTAACTTTAGCTACTTGAACTGCTTGAGTTTGTTCATCCATATTTTTATGAATAATTCCAATTCCACCAAGTCTAGCCATTGCAATTGCAGCTCTGTATTCTGTAACTGTATCCATTGCAGCAGATACAAAAGGAATATTTAAAGTAATTTTTTTAGTAAGTTTTGTTTTTAAACTTACCTCTTTTGGTAAAACTTCTGACTTTGCAGGTACTAATAACACATCTTCAAATGTTAAAGCTCTTTTTCTAATTCTCATATAATATCCTTTTTTAATTTTTTTTATAATTTATAGCTGATTCAAGGCTCATTGCCCCATCAAATAATGTTTGCTCATCAAATGCACGACCAATTAACTGTAATCCAATTGGCATTCCTTCATCATCATTTGCAACAGGTAGTGAAATAGCAGGTAAACCAGCAAGGTTTACAGAAATTGTATATATATCACTTAAATACATTTCAAGAGATGTTTTAAAGCTATCAAATTTTGGCGCAGTTGTAGGTGCAACTGGTGATAAAATCAAATCGGCATCCTTAAAAATAGATTCAAAATCATCTTTAATTAAATGACGAACTTTTTGTGCTTTTATATAGTATGCATCATAATAACCTGAACTAAGAACAAAAGAACCTAACATAATTCTTTTTTTAACTTCTTCTCCAAATCCTTGTGTTTTTGTTTTTAAATAAGTATCTTTTAAATTTTTTGCATCTACTCTGTTACCATATCTAATTCCATCATATCTGCTAAGATTAGCACTAGCTTCTGCTGTTGCTACAATATAGTAAGAAGAAACATGTTTCTTAGTATCCATCATATTTTTATGTATAATTGTATGTCCGGCATCTTTTAATGCTTGTACAGCTAAGTCAAAACCTTTTTTAACTTCTTGGCTTGCATCTTCAATAAAGTTATCTATTACAGCAATTGTAAGTTTTTTAGTAGTATTCAAATTAGGTGCTACAGGAGTATAGTCTATATTTGCACTTGTTGAATCTTTAGGATCATGTCCAGAAATAATATCATAAAGAATCGCGGCATCTTCAACATTTTGAGTAATTGGTCCACATTGATCAAGAGATGATGAATAAGCAGCAATACCATATCTTGATACTCTACCATACGTAGGTTTCATACCAACACAACCACAGTAAGCTGCTGGTTGTCTAATTGATCCACCAGTATCAGTTCCTAATGCAGCAATAGCTAATCCAGCAGCTACAGCTGCAGCTGAACCACCAGAACTTCCACCTGGAGTCTTTGTTGAGTCATGTGGATTTAATGTTTTACCATAGCAACTAGAAGCAGTACTACTTCCCATTGCGAACTCATCCATATTTGTTCTACCAAAAGCAGATAAACCAGCTTTTTCTAAATTATTAATAACTGTTGCATTGTATGGAGAAATATACCCTTTAAGAATATTACTACTACATGTAATTTCCCAATCCTTAACATTTATATTATCTTTTATAGCGATTGGAATTGCAGTACCAGATGAACTAACAGGTGAATTTGTTAATTGCTCAACATACGCACCAATCTTTTGATTTGAATTGATATTAGATTCTATATCATATCTAAGTGATGATATTTCATTTTCACTTAAATTAAGGGCATCTTTTAACGTAATCAATTATGTCTCCTAATGAGGGTAAACCCTATATGTAAATTATGGAGATTATATCTAAAATTATATTAAATTTATTACAGATTTTATATCAGTACTTTCTAGCTTATGGTATGGCTTAAAAACATATTTTAGGTATTTAATTTCTGAAAAAGTAAATCCTTTAGCGTCTTTATTTGCAATAGAAACCTTATTACCAATAATTTCAATTCTTTTTAGTTTTCCATTTTTTATTTTAGTAAAGTAAACAATTATAAATTGTCCTCTATGTGTCTTCTCTATTGCTATGTAATACTTATCATCTTGAATTTTTGCATTAATAATTTCTTTTAAACTATTATCTTTGGTATTAGAATGTAATTTTTTAAATTCATCTGTTGTTGTAAATCCAACAAATATTTTCGTATAGATATCAAAATATCTTTCAAGATCAATTGATTTAAGAAAATCAATATCTAACACAGAATTATCATTTGATTTTAATTTTCTTAATATCCAGTTAATTGTAGCAAAATACTTAAAATTAGAAACTTCTAAATTATAAACTTCCGTCATTTTGTTATGCTTTATATTTACAAATTCTTGACATTTACTTCTATCTAAACTTTTTAATCTTTCTAATATTGAAGTAACATCCAATATATCTGTAATCCATAAAGTACAATATTTTGGAAATACGTTTAATCCAGTTGCTTCTTTACTTAATATTACTAATGCTTTAACTTTTAATTTTGGAAATAATATTTCTAAAAGAGATTTTTTCTTTTTAAGTCTTTTTCGTAAACTCATTGTATCTTTAACAATTGTACTTTCAACAAAATACACACTATCTTTAGTAAAGAATAAGCCATCAAACTCACTAATGTCTTTATATCCTGATTTATATACAATCTGTGATTTTCTATCTATTAAAAATCCATTTTTTATATTTTGATGATTATCCTGATGAGGACCTTTTACTATAAACTTAGTGATATAATCATTTTTAGCCGCATATCTTATTAATAATTCATAGATGACGTTTTCATAGACTTCACCAATAAAGCTACTGAATGTACCTATATATTCTGGTGATTCTACATCCATATTACTTTTCTGAATTTTTAAAAGATGTCTAATATTGTAATCATAGTGAAAAATATTATCGTCTAATATATTTACATTAAGAGATTTAATATCTTCACTAATTGGTAAGTTATTATCTTGTTGTTTCATTCCAAACTTTCTAGGTTAGAAAAATCAAAATTTAGTAAGTTCTAAAATTTAACTTTTATTCCCATTCTATTGTTGCTGGTGGTTTAGAAGAGATATCGTATACAACTCTATTAATTCCATCAACTTCATTAATTATTCTTCTAGACATATTTTCTAATACATCATGTGGAATATGTGCAAATGTTGCCGTCATTCCATCAATAGCATTTACAATTCTAATACAAGCAGTATTATCATAAGTTCTATTATCACCCATAACACCTACTGATTTTACATTTAGTAGTACTGTAAATGCTTGCCATGTTTTATTATACCAACCTGTTGCTCTTAACACATCAAGCATAATCATATCAGCTTTTCTTAAAATTTCTAAATCAGGAGAATTAACATCACCCATAATTCTAATAGCTAATCCTGGTCCAGGGAAAGGATGACGACCAATCATAACAGAAGGAAGTCCTAATTCAAGTCCTAATTCTCTTACTTCATCTTTAAAAATTTCTCTTAAAGGTTCAATAAGTTCAAAAGTCATCCAATCTGGTAATCCACCAACATTATGATGTGATTTAATTGTCTTAGAAGGACCTTTTACAGATACAGATTCTATAACATCAGTATATAATGTACCTTGAGCTAAAAATTCAATACCATCATGCTTTTTAGCTTCTTGGTCAAATACTTCAATAAATGTTTCACCAATTATTTTTCTTTTTGTTTCAGGGTCAGTAACACCAGCTAATTTTGATAAAAACTGTTCACTTGCATCAATAGTAATTAGTCCAATTCCTCTATTAGCAAACATATTCTGAACGTCTTCAACTTCGTTTCCTCTTAGTAATCCATTATCAACAAATACCGGTACTAGCTGATCTCCTATAGCTTCAGATAAAAGAGTAGCAACAACAGAGCTATCTACCCCACCACTTACACCACATAAAACTTTTTTGTTACCAACTTGTTCTTTGATTTTTGCAATTTGTTCTTTTGCAAAATTACCCATATTCCAATTTTTTTCACACTCACAAATATCTTTTGCAAAATTAACAAGCATTGTTCCACCCTCAACACTATGAGTTACTTCTGGGTGATATTGAAATGCATATATTTTTTTATCTTCATTTGCAATTGCAGCATATGGTGAATTGTCACTAGTAGCAATAGTTTTAAAACCTTCTGGAATAGATTCAACTCTATCTCCATGAGACATCCAAACAATTTCATTATCTGTAATATTTTTAAAAATTGCAGAATCAGATTCTATTGAAAGTTTAGCTTTACCATATTCATGATGATCTGCCGGTACTACACTACCACCTAAATATTGTGCAATTGTTTGCATACCATAACAAATACCTAAAATTGGTAAACCTAAATCAAATACAGCTCTATCAACTTTATAAGCATCATCCGCGTATATTGATGCAGGTCCACCGCTTAATACAATACCTTTAGGACTTCTTGCTTTAATATCTTCTATAGGTTCATTATATGGTACAATTTCTGAATAAAATCCACTATTTCTTAATCTTTTTGAAATTAACTGTGTATATTGACTTCCGAAATCTAAAACTAAAATTGGTACATGTTTCATTTAAAATAATCCTTCTTAATTACTATGCCCATTGTATCTAAAGCAATGTATTATTTTGCTGAAAATTACTTCTTGATATTTCAATATTATTTATAAAATAATATAAGCTGTTTCTAAGTAGTTACACATTATAATTCCACTCACATTTAACCAGGGTCATTAGCTCAGCTGGTTAGAGCACTCGGCTCATAACCGAGTGGTCGAAGGTTCGAGTCCTTCATGACCCACCATGTGATTGCGGGAGTAGCTCAGTTGGCTAGAGCCTCTGCCTTCCAAGCAGATTGTCGCCGGTTCGAGTCCGGTCTCCCGCTCCACTTAAATGTACTTATGCTGTTGTAGCTCAGTTGGTAGAGCACCTCACTTGTAATGAGGCGGTCGGTGGTTCAAATCCTCTCAACAGCTCCATAAATACTTTCAACAATTTAAATCAATAAAATCATATATTTAACTATACAATTAAAGCTATTGTTATAAATAAAAAAAGGCATAACTCAATTAAGAATTATACCTTTGTAGTCTAATAAAATTTATATCTTATTTAAATCTATGAGTAATTCTACCCTTATCAAGGCTATATGGTGTAATTTCAACTGTCACTTTATCATTAAGTAAAATTTTAATATAGTGCATTCTCATTTTACCAGAGATATGACATAGTACTACAAGTCCATTTGCCAATTCTACATTAAAAGTTGCATTTGGTAATACCTCTTTTACTATTCCATCTATTACAATTACATCATCTTTTGCCATTAATTTCCTTTTAGTTAATTATTTTATTTTTGTTAATATTTCAGCTTTGCCATTTACAATAGCTACTTGGTGCTCATAATGACTAGCTCTTAAGCCATCTTCACTTCTTACACTCCAACCGTCTTTTTTATCAATTACAGGCTCTTGTCCTTTTTGACAAATCATTGGCTCAATACAAAACACCATACCATTTTTTATTTTTGGTCCTTGTTTTGGATTTTTACCTTCAAAATAGTTTGGAACTTCTGGATCACAATGAGGTTCTCTACCTATTCCATGTCCACAAAACTTTACAAGAGGTACAAATCCTCTATCTCGTATAAATGCTTCTAAATGCATTGCCAGTTCTTTAAATCTCATACCATCTTTAATGATATCAATTGCATGATATAAAGCATCTTTGCTACACGCAATTAATGCTTCATCATCTTTACTTATTGTTCCAATTGGCATAGTAATAGCAGCATCACCAAACCAACCATCTTTTTCACTTCCAATATCAATACCTAAGATATCACCATCTTTTAGTATTGTACTGTCTGGTACACCATGTATAACTACTTCATTTAATGAAGTACATATTGCATTTGGAAAACCATAAAGTCCTTTAAAAGCAGGTCTAAATCCTAAAGAGTTTAAATACTCTTCGCCCATTCGATCAACTTCTAAAAGGCTCATTCCAGCCTTAACATTTTCTTCTAAATAAGATAATGTCTTCGCAACAGCTAAACCACTGTTACGAAGCATATCAATCTCACTAGATTTTCTAAGAGGTATAGCCACTTATTATAATCCTACTGCAGATATTGTGTCATATTTATTCATATATTGTTGTGCTTCAATCTTTCTCATAGTATCAATAGCAACTTGTACTACAATTAGTACAGCTACACCACCAAAGTAGAATGGAACACCCATAGCTTGAACAACAAGCAATGGAACTGTAGAAATAAATCCTAAATATATTGAACCAAAGAATGTTAATCTACTTGCAGTTTCATTTAAAAATTCTGATGTACTTCCACCTGGTCTTACTCCAGGGATAAATCCACCTTGTCTTTTAAGATTTTCTGCAATCTCTTTTGCATTAAATGTAATTGATGCATAAAAATATGCAAAGAAAATTACAAATAAAAACATAACAACATTAAATGAAAAACTAGCTGGATTTAAAAAGTCACCAATCATAACTAAATACTCATTTTGACTACCTTGTAATATTGTCCCAGGGAACATTAATATTGCCGAAGCAAAAATTACAGGTATAACTCCACTTAGATTTACTTTGATTGGAATATAGTTCATTACTCTTTTGTTCTGATTTTGCATCATAACTTTTCTAGAATAAGAAACAGGTACTCTTCTCTCACCTAATTCAACATATATAATAAAACCAACTGTAGCTAAAATAACTGCAAGCATTGCAATTACAGTTAAAAAGCTAAGTTGTCCATTATTAACTAAATCTACTGTTCCACCTATTGCACTTGGAATAGCAGATACAATACCAGCAAAGATTATTAAACTAATACCGTTTCCGATACCTTTTTGAGTAATCTGTTCACCAATCCATACAAGCATGATAGTACCTGCAACCATAGATACAGCTGCAACTGCTATAAATGTATCCATATCAATTGTAATAGCACTTTGTCCTGATCCACCAGTAAGTGAATTCAGACCCATAGATACTCCAATTGCTTGAATAAATGTAATAACAATAGTTGCATATCTAATGATTTGCATATATTTAGTCATACCGTCTTTCTCTTTTTTCATCTTACCTAAAGAAGGGAAAGTAGCTGCTAATAACTCCATAATAATTGAAGCTGTAATATATGGCATAATACCTAAAGAGATAATACTTAGTCTTTCAACAGCATTACCACTAAACATATTCATCATACCAAGTGCATTACTTGAATTAGTATCAAAAAACTCTTTAACAACATCTATATTAACACCAGGTACTGGCACATATGCCAATACTCTGTATAGTAAAATAAAACCTAATGTAATTAAAATTTTATTTAATAGATCTTTACTCATAATTATTTACCAGTAGTTGTAATGTTTTCGTCTTTAATCTTAGATGCTAAATCTTTAGCAGTAGAACCAACTAGTTTTACTTTTGTAACAGATTTAGACAGTTTGTAAACAGATTTAATAGTTTCTAATGTAATCTCAGAAAGCTCAGCAACTTGTTTAACTTTATCAACATTAATTGAATAAGGTTTTGTAACTCTAGAAAAGAAACCAACTTTTGGAAGTCTTCTTGCAAGTGGTTGTTGACCACCCTCAAAGTTTCTTTTGATTTTATAACCAGATCTAGATTTTTGACCTTTTTGACCTCTAGTAGAAGTCTTACCCATTCCTGAACCTTGACCTCTACCAACTCTTTTAGTATTCTTACTACTACCAGCAGCTGGTTGTAAATTATCTAATGCCATAATTGCCCCCTAGCTTTTGATTCTTGATAGAGCTTGTACTGTAGCTCTTACAAGGTTATTTGGATTATTAGATCCTAAAGATTTTGCAATAATATCAGTAACACCTGCAAGCTCAAGAACTGGTCTTGCTGCACCACCGGCAATAAGTCCTGTACCTTCGCTAGCTGGCTTTAATAAGATTCTACTTGCACTACATTTATGTTCAATATCATGAGCAATTGTAGTACCTTTAATAGATACTTTAATTAAGCTTTTAAATGCATCATCAAGTGCTTTTTTAATAGCATCAGGAACTTCTTTCGCTTTTCCTGTTCCATATCCAACTGTACCTTGTTTATCACCAACAACAACTAAAGCAGTAAATCTAAATCTTCTACCACCTTTAACAACTTTTGTAACTCTACCGATATTTACAATAGCTTCTTCGAAATCATCTCTATTGATTGCCATAATTAAACCTTTATTCCATTGTCTCTAAGTGCATCAACAAACGCTGCTACTACACCATGATATAAATAACCATTTCTATCAAATACAATTGTTTCAATATTTGCTGATTTTAAGTTATTTGCAAACTCAGCTGCAATTGCTGCTGCATTTGCTTTGTTTGAACTTAAATTCATAGTTTTACTATTAACTGACGCTAATGTAGTACCAGTAGTATCATTAATTGCCTGTGCTGTTAAGTATTTATTTGATCTAAAAACAGTAACTCTTGGCATCTCTGCAGTTCCTGCATTGATACTTCCTCTAACTCTTCTTTTTCTTTTTAATCTTAAAGAATTCTTTTTTGCTATATCTTTTGCTCTACTCATTCTTTACACCTTAACTTGCAGTTTTACCGGCTTTTCTAACGATTGTCTCGTCAGTATACTTAACACCTTTACCTTTGTACGGTTCTGGTTTTCTGTAGCCTCTAATGATTGCAGCAGTTTGTCCAACTACTTGCTTACTTGCTCCCTTAACATTGATAATATTCTTATCAACTGAGATTTCGATACCTTCTGGAATTTCAAAATTAATTGGGTGAGAGTAACCTAATTGTAACTCAAGAACTTTACCTTTTACAGCAGCTCTATAACCAACACCATTAATTTCTAAAGATTTTGAAAAACCTTTATCTAAACCTTCAACTGCATTTGCAGTTAAAGCTCTATATGTTCCCCAGAAAGCAGAATCTTCAGAAGAATCTCCAACTCTTGTAAAACAAACTTTACCTTCAGCAATTTCTATACCAACTCTATTATGAGTATCTACATCAATAGTTTTGTTACCTTTTTTAACAGATACAATACCATTTGCTTCAGTTATTTCTATACCAGCTGGTATAGTTATTTCTTTTTTACCAATTCTTGACATAAAATACTCCTACTACCAAACTGTACAAAGAACTTCGCCACCAACTTTAGCTGCAAATGCAGTATCGTTAGCAATGATTCCTTTGTTAGTACTAATAATAATAGTACCATAACCGTTTTTAAAATTTTTGATATCAGCAGAAGATTTATAAACTCTTCTTCCTGGCTTAGAAACTCTAACAAGTTCGTTAATTACTGAGTTTTCATTATCATCATATTTTAATACAACATTAATAGTCTTTTTGTTGTTATCACCTTCAACAACATTAAAACTTTCTAGGTATTCTTTTTCAAGTAATACTCCAACTACACCTTCAACTGCGTTTGAATGAAGTAAAGTTGTAACATCTAGTTTTCTTGATGCTGCATTTCTAATTCTAGTCAAAGCGTCTGCGATTAAATCATTCATCATGGGCTTTTTCTCCTATATTATAAGCTGGGGTTACCAGCTAGATTTTCTAACACCAGGTAATAAACCTTCGTTAGCCATTTTTCTAAAACAAATTCTACAAATTCCAAAGTCTCTTAAAACTGAGTGTGGTCTACCACAAATAGAACATCTTGTATATCCTCTAGCAGAAAACTTAGGTTTTCTGTTAGCTTTTTCAATCATTGATTTTTTTGCCATTAGTTATTTCCTTTAGTAAATGGTACACCAAATAATTCTAATAATCTGAATGATTCAGTATCACTATCAGTACTTGTAGCAATAGAAATATTCATACCATGAGTTTGAATAACATCATCAAAGTTAACTTCTGGGAACATTAATTGTTCTTGTAATCCAAAGTTAAAGTTTCCTCTACCATCAAAACCATTCTTATTTAATCCAGAGAAATCTTTTACTCTTGGAAGTGCAATAGTTACTAATTTGTCTAAAAATTCATACATTCTTTCAGCTCTTAAAGTAACTTTAATACCTACTGGCATATCTTCTCTTACTTTAAATCCTGCAACAGATTTTTTAGATTTAATTACTACAGCTTTTTGACCAGCTAATAAAGAAATTGTATCTTGAATGTTTTGTATTAACTTACTATCAGTCATAGCAAATCCAGTACCAACAGAAATTACAATTTTTTCAATTTTAGCAGTTTTCATTTTGTTTTGAACAAACTCAGTTTCTAAAACTGGTACAATCTCACTTTTATATTTATCAAAGAATCTTGCAGCCATCTTATTCACCTTCTACTTTAGTAACGTTAGAGATATCAATTGGCATCTCTTTATTTACAAATCCACCCTCTGGGTTAGATTCTTGATCTGGCTTAACAGTCTTTTTAGCAACTTTACAATCTTTAACGATTACTTGTCTAGTTGCAGTTAATACTCTTAATACTTCACCAGTCTTACCTTTATCATCTCCAGCGATAATTTTTACATTATCACCTTTTTTAATTTTTAATTTATTTGCCATTATAATACCTCCGGTGCAAGTGAAACAATCTTCATGAATCCTGAGTATCTAACTTCTCTAGCAACTGGTCCAAAAATTCTTGTTCCAATTGGTTCTTTTTTAGCATCAAGAATTACTGCTGCATTATCATCAAATCTAATTAAAGATCCATTTTCTCTTTGAACTTCTTTATGAGTTCTAACGATAACAGCTTTAACTACTTGACCTTTTTTAACTTTACCAACTGGTAAAGCTTTTTTAACAGAAGCAACGATTACATCACCAACTGTTGCGTATCTTCTCTTAGATCCACCAAGAACTTTAATACACATGATCTCTTTAGCACCTGTATTATCAGCTACATTTAATCTAGTAAAACCTTGAATCATTATTTAACTCCTGTAGTGATAATTGAGTTTAATCTAAACGACTTTCTTTTAGAAAGTGGTCTACACTCAATTGCAGTTACAACATCATTAACATTTAATTCAGACTTTTCATCATGAATTAAATATTTCTTAAATCTTTTTACAGTTTTGTGGTATCTTGGGTGCATAACTTTTCTCTCAACAACAATTGTTGCTGTTTTAGAACCAGCTACTGCTACTACTTTACCTTGGATAACTCTACCTTGTGACATATACTACCCCTTAACTTGCAGCAGTGATAGCAGTTTTGATTTTTGCAATATCTTTTTTAACTACTCTTAATTCACTTGTATTTGTTAGCTGCATAGTCTTTTGCTTAATTGTTAATTCAAATAGCAGCACCTTTTTCTCTTTTAATAAAACGTTTAACTCAGCTAAACTTTTTTCTTTAATGTTAGTATAGTTCATTTTCACCCTCAACTGTAACGATTTTAGTTTTGAATGGTAACTTATGCTTAGCTAAAGTTAATGCTTCTCTTGCTAATTCATCTTCAACACCAGCAATTTCAAAACAAATTCTACCTGGCTTAATATTCATAACCCATTTATCAACTGAACCTTTACCCTTACCCATTCTTGTTTCAAGTGGTTTAGCAGTAAGTGGTTTAGCAGGGAATACCATAATCCAAACTTTACCTTGTCTATTGATCTTTCTAGTCATAGCAATTCTAGCCGCTTCGATTTGTCTAGAATCAATTCTACCATGCTCAATAGCTTTGATACCAATGCTACCATAAGCTAAAGTATTAGCATTAAAAGACTTACCTCTATTTCGGCCTTTCATTACTTTTCTATATTTAGTTCTTTTAGGCATTAACATAATTAGTTACCTCTTCTTTTATTATTAGCTCTCTTAGGCTTATCAGAAGCAGTAGACTCAACAGGTACACCTTTATCAAGTACTTCACCTCTAAAGATCCAAACCTTAATACCGATACAACCATAAGTAGTATGACCTTCAGCAAAACCGTAATCGATTTTAGCTCTAACAGTATGTAAAGGAACTCTACCCTCTAAGTACCACTCAGTTCTAGCCATTTCAGCTCCACCAAGTCTACCAGAAACAGAAACTTTAATTCCTTTTGCACCAGCTTTAATAGCATTTTGCATAACTCTTTTCATAGCTCTTCTAAATGCAACTCTTCTTTCTAATTGTTGAGCAACATTTTCAGCAGCTAATTGACCAGAAAGGAAAGGTTTTCTTTCTTCTTTAATATTAACAGCAACTTCTCTACCAACTAACTTAGCAAGATTTGCTTTTAATTTCTCAACGTCTGCACCTTTTTTACCAATAATGATACCAGGTCTAGCAGCAACAATTGTTACTCTAACTTTTTTAGCAGTTCTTTCGATAATTGTTTGAGCAACACCAGCATAGTAAAGCTCTTTTTTAACGAATTTTCTGATTTTATCATCTTCAGCAACATTAGCAGGCATGTTTTTAAAAGAAGGGAACCATCTTGAATCCCAGTTTCTATTGATACCTAATCTAAGTCCAATTGGATTAACTTTTTGACCCATTACTTGTCTCCTTCTATTTTTGCAACTGTAACATAAACATGTGACGTTGGTTTAAGGATAGGTGTTGCACTACCTCTTGCTCTTGGAATAAATCTTTTAAGAACAGGACCTTTGTCAACTCTACAGCTAGTAACAATAGCTTCTTCTGGCTCTAAACCAGCATTTGCAACTGCAGAAGCAACTACTTTAGAAATAACTTTAGCAGCTTTGTTAGGAGTAAATTCTAAAGATGCGATTGCTAATTCAGCATTCATACCTTGAACTTCTCTAGCAATTAATCTTGCTTTGTTAGGAGATAATCTAATAAATTTTAATGTAGCTTTACTCATATTATCCTACCTTCTTCTGTACAGAACCTTTATGGCCTCTGAATGTTCTAGTTGGTGCAAATTCACCAAGCTTATAACCAACATGATTCTCAGTTACAATTACAGGTATGAAATTTCTTCCATTATGTACATTAAATGTAAGACCGATCATATCAGGTAATACCATACTTCTTCTTGACCAAGTTTTAATTGGTTTTCTTTCTCCACTTTCAATCGCTTTAGCAACTTTTTTTGCTAAGTGAGCATCAACAAATGGACCTTTTTTTATACTTCTAGCCATGTTTTACTTCTTTCTTCTTGAAATGATTAGTTTATCACTAGCTTTTTTCTTTCTAGTTTTATAACCTTTAGTTGGCATACCCCAAGGAGTAACTGGATGTCTACCTGAGTTAGTCTTACCTTCACCACCACCATGAGGGTGATCAATTGGATTCATTGCAGATCCTCTTGTTTGAGGTCTTTTACCCATATGTCTTTGTCTACCAGCTTTACCAATTACAGTATTTTTGAAATCTTCATTTCCAACAATACCAATTGTAGCGATACAAACACCAAGGATTTTTCTCATTTCACCAGATGGTAATCTTAAGATAACATACTTGTCTTCTCTACCCATAACTTGAGCATATCCACCAGCAGATCTAGCGATTTGACCACCTTTTCCAGGTTTCATTTCAATATTATGAACCATTGTACCAACTGGTACATTCATAAGTCTCATTGCATTACCAGGTAAGATATCAAGTCCAGATTCAGCAGCTTGTACAGCATCTCCAACTTTTAATCCAGTAGGTTGTAAGATATATCTCTTATCACCATCTGCATATGTAACTAAACAAATTCTACAGTTTCTGTACGGATCGTACTCAATTGTAGATACAATTCCAGGAATATCAAATTTATTTCTTTTAAAATCAATAATTCTGTATTGCTTCTTAGCACCAGCTTGTCTATGTCTAGATGTAATTCTACCATTATTATTTCTACCAGCTGTTGATGGTACTTTTACTAAAAGTGATCTAACTGTTGGTTTTGAAGTAATATCTCCAGAATCCATAACTGCCATAAATCTTCTAGCAGGTGTTATTGGTCTAAATTTTTTAATTGCCATTTTCTACCCCTTATGCCGATAGGTTCGCAAGTTCTGCGCCCTCAGGTAATGTTACATAAAACTTTTTGAAATCAGGTCTTTTACCTGGCTTACCTTTAAATTTTTTAACTTTACCATTTTGATTTAAAGAATTAACTTTTGATGGAGTTACTCCAAAGTATTCTTTAAAAACCTCTTTAAGACTATTTTTAGTCATTCTTCTACTTGTCTGAACAACAACAACCCCATTTTCTTGAAGGTCAATTGTTTTTTCAGTATATAAAATCGATTTAATATCAGTAATATCAGCCATTTTATACCTCTTTCGTTAAGTTATCAAGTATAGATTTTTCAATCAATACTGATCTATATGCTGCAACAACATAAGCATTTAATTCTTGCTTTTCGATCATATAACAGTTTTTCATATTTCTGAATGCTAAATAAGTTTTTTCATCCATTGTATCTACAACTATTAATGTATCTCTTTGCTCTAATTTAGATAATAATTCTCTAGCATCTTTTGTTTTACCAGATTCAATAACAATTGAATCAGTAACAAATAATGTATTATTTTCAGCTTGCTCATTTAAAGCATATTGAAGTGCTAATACTTTTTGCTTAGTATTTACTTTTAAATTATAGTTTCTTTTAGTTGGTCCAAATACTTGTCCACCACCTACAAATAAAGGTGATCTTTTTGAACCCCATCTAGCTCCACCAGAACCTTTTTGAGCTTTAGGTTTTTTACCACCACCACTTACTTCAGATCTGTTTTTAACTCTAGCTGTATTAGCTCTAAGTCCAGCCATGTATGACTTAACATAAAGATATAAGTTATGAGAGTTAATACCCTTGAATTTCTCAGGTAATTCGTAATTTGTTAATTCTAATTTACTCATATTAAGATACCTTTACTTTACCTAATGCACCATTTGCACCAGAAACTGAACCTTTAACAACTAAGATTCCAGTTGCTGCATCAAATGAAACTATATCATTTTTAACACTGTTCGTAACATTACCATACTGACCTGGCATTTTCTTACCTGGTTGTACTCTACCTGGCCACTCTGCATTACCAATAGAACCAGTTCTTCTACCCATTCTATGACCATGAGATGCTCTACCACCTGCAAAGTTCCATCTTTTAACAACACCAGAGAAACCTCTACCTTTAGTGTTAAAAGTTGTTTTTAAAACTACACCTTCAACTAATGCTGATGTATCAATATCTCCAGCTTCAGTGTTAGCTACATTTAAAGATGCAAATCTATTAAACTCTTTTGATAAGTTATATTTAGATTGTTTACCTTCAATAGTTTTATTATTTTTCTTACCGTCTGCATATGCAACGATTGACTTACCATCTTCTGCTATTTCACATACTTTAGTTTCTAAAACTTTAAGTAATGTTACTGGCGTACTTGGTACAGTCATTGTTCTACTCATTCCAATTTTTTCTACAATAAATTCCATGACTACCTTCCTACTCTTGACCCATTGATCTAACTTCTACATTAACTTCTGGAGCTAAGTCAAGTTTCATTAACGAATCAACTGTATCTGGAGTTGAAGAAATAATATCTACTACTCTAGAATGAATTCTAATTTCAAACTGTTCTCTACTGTCTTTATTAACGTGTGGAGATTTAAGTACTGTGTACTTTCTTCGCTTTGTTGGTAAAGGGATTGGCCCTATTAACTCAGCACCTGTTCGTTTTACAGCTTCAACAATAGAAGCAACTGAACGATCTAGAACTCTATGATCGTAAGCTTGTAATTTAAGTCTAATTTTTTCCATTTTTTTTCCTTTAAAGAACACGTTAGTTTTCTCACTAACCAATGTATGGACGCGAATTTTACCCAAATTATTCAACAATGTCAATAAGATAGGAGTTCTTTATAAAAAGTTATGTATTTTCTTTCCTTTTTAAAAGGATATGATGTAGCATATTTAATAATTTAACTTTTTATAATTTCTTTTTAGATAATATTCATATAATTACATACATTATAAAGGTAGTAGATTGCAAAAACACTATTATGAACTTAGCATTAAACCAGATACGTATTATGAACTATACTTAGATTTAATTTCTGATTTAACAACTGAAGCATTAGAAGAATTAGATGGTACAATTATTTGTCGTAGCGAAGAACCTCTAGAGAATATAAAAAAAGGTATTGAATTATTTACAATTGAATTATCTTCAGCTTTTGATACACAAATTAAATGTGATTTAAATTATGAACAAAAAGAGAATGAAGATTGGATTAACAAATATAAGGATTCAATCACTCCTGTAGAAGCTGGAGAGTTTTATATACATCCTAGTTGGAATGATGATAAAGATGGTAAAATCAATATAATAATTGATCCTGCATTAGCATTTGGTAGTGGTCATCATGATACAACTAGTTCATGCTTAGATTTAATTAGTAAATATGGTTCTAATGGTCAAACATTATTAGATGTCGGTTGTGGAAGTGGTATATTAGGTATAGCAGCATCTAAATTAGGTATGTATGTAGATATATGTGATACTGATCCAATATCAATAGAAAACTCTGCTGATAATTTTAAATTAAATAATGTTGATTTAAAAAATCATTGGATTGGTTCTGCAACAAAAGCAAATAATACCTATAATATAGTAGTAGCAAATATTGTTGCAGATGTTCTTGTAATGATCTCACAAGATTTGAAAGAAACAGTAAAAGATGATGGTATTTTAATATTATCTGGAATATTAGCTAAATATGAAGAAAAAGTTTTAAAGAAATTTAAACAATATAATATAATAGAAACAATTAAAAAAGGTGATTGGGTAACAATTACATTAAAAAAGGTAAATAATTAATGAATAATAAGAAACAAGACAATAATCAAGACAATAATCAAGACAATAATAATTTTTTTAATAAAAATCCACTTATTGCATTTGCATTATTTTCATTAGTTACAATTTTTGCTTTTAAAAATATTTTTCCACAAGATGATATGAATGTTGATGGTAATGCAACAGCATACGGTAAAAGTATCCAAAAGAAAGTAGCATATTCTGATTTTAAAGATTTACTTAAAAATGGTGCTATTGGTTATGTAGGAATTGGTAATACAACAATCAAAGCAACAACAAAAGCAAAACATGGTGCAAAAACTACTTACACAACAAGAAGAGTAGTTCCAGATGAAACACTTATAGCATTATTAGAACAATATAATATAGCTTATGGTGGAATTAATGAAGAAAATTATTTAGCTGATATGTTATTTGGATGGGTCTTACCATTAATGATATTTATTGGTATTTGGATGTTTTTATCTAGAAAGATTCAAAGCTCTATGGGTGGAGGAGGCGGAGGTCTTCTTGGTATGGGTAATGCTAAAAAAATGATCAATAGTGAAAAACCAAATGTAAAATTTAAAGATATGGCTGGAAATAAAGAAGCAAAAGAAGAAGTATCTGAAATAGTGGAATTTTTAAGAAATCCAGATAGATATGTGAATCTTGGTGCACAAATACCAAAAGGTGTACTTTTAGTAGGACCTCCAGGTACAGGAAAAACACTTCTTGCAAAAGCAGTTGCTGGTGAAGCTGATGTAAACTTCCTAAGTGTAACGGGATCATCATTTATTGAAATGTTCGTAGGTGTTGGTGCTAGTAGAGTTAGAGATCTTTTTGAACAAGCACAAAAATCAGCTCCTTCAATTATATTTATTGATGAAATAGATGCTATTGGTAAAAGTAGAGCTAGTGCAGGTAATATGGGTGGTAATGATGAAAGAGAACAAACATTAAATCAATTACTTGCAGAGATGGATGGATTTTCTAGTGCAGAAGCTCCAGTAATTATACTTGCTGCTACAAATAGACCAGAAATACTTGACCCGGCATTATTAAGACCAGGAAGATTTGATAGACAAGTGCTAGTTGATAAGCCAGACTTAGAAGGTAGAATTGAAATATTAAATGTACATATTAAAGATGTAAAAATTTCTGATAATGTTGATCTTAGAGAGGTTGCAGTAATGACTGCTGGTCTTGCTGGTGCAGACTTGGCAAATATCATCAATGAAGCTGCTCTTCTTGCTGGTCGTGCTAATGACACTGAAGTTAGACCTTCTCACTTTAAAGAAGCAGTTGAAAGACAAATTGCTGGTTTAGAAAAGAAAAGTAGAAGAATATCTCCAAAAGAGAGAAGAATAGTTGCATATCATGAATCTGGTCATGCCTTAATTGCAGAAATTACAAAAGGAGCTAAGAAAGTAAATAAAGTTTCTATTGTTCCTAGAGGACTTGCAGCACTTGGTTATACTCTAAATACTCCAGAAGAAAATAAGTATCTTATGCAAAAACATGAATTAATAGCTGAAGTAGATACACTTTTAGGTGGTAGAGCAGCTGAAGAGATTTATATTGGAGAGGTAAGTACAGGTGCTGGTAATGACCTTGAAAGAGCAACAGATATAATTAAATCAATGGCTACTATTTATGGTATGAGCGATATTGATATTGCTGGTCTTATGGTTCTTCACAAACAACAAAATCAATTTTTAGGTGGCGGTCAATCATCAAAAGACTATAGTGATGAGATGGCACATAATTTAGATATGCATATTAAAAACACATTAGATCAAAGATATAAAGCTGTTCTTCAAAGCCTAAGGGATAATAATAATGCAATGGAACAAATGACTGCAGAATTACTTGAATTAGAAGTTATATCTGGAAAAAGAGTTCAAGAAATCATCATTGAGAATGGTGGTAAAATATTTGAAGGTGAAGAATTACATACTGATAAAAAGGAAGATGATGAATAATTTTATAATTTTATCTCAAGGGATAAAACCTATAGTAATAAGCTTTATCTTAGCAGTACTTACTAGTTCTTTTATTTCAGATACACTTGGAAATTTATTATTAGTTGTTACACTATTTATCATGTTTATTTTTAGAAATACAAAAAGAGAAATAAAAAGAGATGGTACTGAGATACTATCTATTATAGATGGCACAGTTGATGCAATAGATAAAAGTATAGAAACAACTAAAGTGTACATTAATGTATCTATTTTAGATTCTCATATATTAAGAGCACCAATTGATGCACAAATGATTAGTCAAAATCATATTAATGGTTTAAATTTAAATCCAAATAGTTTTAAGGCTACAAAACTTAATGAATCATTAGATTTGAATTTTGATAATATTAATGTAAATTTACTTAGTGGTATATGTAATAATAAATTAGACATACATAGTTCTAATGTAGTAAAAGGTGATGAGATAGGATTATTTTTAAATGGAGTAGTTACTCTTACATTTAAAAATAAAGATATAAAATTAAATATCAATTTAGGCGATAAAGTAAAAGCTGGCCAAACAGTGATCGCATTTAAAAATCAAGGATAATATATGAAAAATAATAATATTATAATATTTGATACAACACTAAGAGATGGTGAACAATCTCCTGGTGCTTCAATGAATACTGCAGAAAAGATACAAATTGCACAGCAACTTGAAAAACTTAATGTAGATGTAATTGAAGCTGGATTTGCAGCAGCTAGTCCTGGTGACTTTGATGCAATATCTCAAATTGCAAGTACAATTGAAAAAAGTAAAATTTGTTCTTTAGCTCGAGCAGTTGATAGAGATATTAAAGCAGCAGGTGAAGCAATTGCAAAAGCTAAGATGAATAGGATACATACATTTATTGCAACAAGTCCTATACATATGCAATATAAATTAAAAATGACTCCTGATCAAGTTATAAAAAGAGCTGTAGATGCAATAACATACGCAAAAACTTTTGTTGATGATGTTGAATTTTCACTTGAAGATGCGGGAAGAAGTGAAATTAGCTTTATGAAAGAGATAACAAGTGCAGTAATTGAAGCTGGTGCATCAACTATAAATCTACCTGATACTGTAGGATATAGATTACCTAACGAAATAGCTGATATGGTTAATCAAATGGTAAAACATGTAGATGATAAAGCTATTATATCTTTACACAATCATAATGATTTAGGATTAGCAGTAGCAAATACACTTGCTGGAATTACAGCAGGTGCAAGACAAGTAGAATGTACAATTAATGGACTAGGTGAAAGAGCAGGGAATGCTGCACTAGAAGAAATTGTAATGGCACTTAAGGTTAGACAAGATCAATTTGAAGGATATACTACAAATATTAAAACAACAGAAATTGTTAGAGCTAGTAAACTTGTAGCAAATATTACAGGAATTGAACCACAACCAAACAAGGCAATTGTAGGTAAAAATGCATTCTCTCATGAAAGTGGTATCCATCAAGATGGTGTTTTAAAACATCAAGAAACTTATGAAATAATGAAACCTAGTGATATAGGATTAGAAAAAAACAATACAATAGTTTTAGGAAAGTTATCAGGAAGTGCTGCATTTAATGATAAGGTTAAGTCATTAGGTTTTGATAATTTAAGTGATGATGAATTAAAAAAAGCATTTAATAGATTTAAACTTTTATGTGATAAAAAGAAAGACATTTTAGATGATGACATTAGAATGATTATTGCAGATGAAAAGCTTAATGATAATAAGTTGTATGAATTAATTTCACTTCAAGTATCAGATTGTTCAAATGGAGTTCCAAGTTCTGCTATTTGTATTAAGTTTGATGGTGTAGAAACAACTGATGCTGCTATTGGTGATGGTACAATGGATGCAATATTTAAAACAATTGATAGAATCACAGGATACAATGGACAACTTAATGATTATAAAGTATCAGCTGTTAGTGAAGGACAAGATGCATTAGCAAAAGTTACATGTAAAGTTACATTTAATAACGATGGACCTTCAATGATAGGACATGGATTAAATATTGATACTATTCTAGCAAGTGCTAGAGCATATATAGGTGCATTAAATAGTTATTTATCTATGCAACATACATTAGATCATAAAAAGACACTACATCAAGTGTAATAAATAGATGCAATTTAACTTTTTTATAAAGCTTTTAAAAGAATCTTTTAGAGACCTTTTACCAATTGTTATAGTAATTTTATTTTTTCAAATTGCTGTATTACAAAATATTCCAGACAATTGGATAGCTACAACAATTGGTATGATTATTGTTGGATTTGGTCTTGCAATTTTCCTACAAGGACTTGAAATTGGTATATTTCCAGTAGGGGAAAGTCTTGCTAAAGATTTTGCAAATAAAAATTCTACATTTTTAGTATTAACTTTTGGTTTTATGATAGGATTTGGTACTACAATTGCTGAACCTGCCCTATCCGTCATTGCACAAAAAGCCTCAACTATTAGTAGTGGTCGTATTGATGCTGATATTTTACGTTTTGTAGTTGCTATTTCAGTAGGTTTAGCAATACTTCTTGGTGTCTATAGGATTATTAAAGGTCACCCTATTCACTATTATATCATTGCTGGATATATAGCAGTAGTAACAGTTACATTTGCAGCTCCTGCTGAAATTATTGGACTTGCTTACGATCTTGGAGGAGTAACTACATCAACTGTTACTGTACCTCTTGTAGCTGCCCTTGGTATTGGTCTAGCATCATCTATAAAAGGGAGAAACCCTGTAATAGATGGTTTTGGTCTTATTGCTTTTGCATCACTAACACCTATGATATTTGTGCAGATATATGGTATTGCTGTATATAATTTTGTAGAAGCTAAAGAGATTACTAATATTTTAGTTGAAGCTAAGGTAAGTGAAATAACAACAATTACTGCAGAATCAATTATATATGGAATAATGAGTGTTGTAAAAGATGTATTTCCCATATTAGCAATTATATTATTTTTTCAATATGGCGTAATTAAAAAAAATATAGAAAATATAAAAATAGTATTTCTAGGGTTTATATTAGTTATTATTGGTCTTTATGCATTTATCCTTGGACTTGAACTTGGACTATTTAGTTTAGGTGAGTCTATGGCTTATCAACTTACTCAAAATGGCAATGTTTGGATCATATATAGCTTTGCCTTTACTATTGGTTTTTCTACAACAATGGCAGAACCAGCACTTATGGCAATTGCAAAAAAAGCTAAAGAGATTAGTGATGGTAAAATTAATGACTTTGTATTAAGGTTATTTGTTGCTATTGGTGTTGCTATTGGTATTGCACTTGGTGCATTTAGAATTGTAGATGGTGGACATATTCACTACTACATTATTGTTGGATATATGATTGTAATAGCATTAACGTTTATTGCTCCAAAATATATAATTCCTATAGCATATGACAGTGGTGGAGTAACAACTTCAACTGTAACTGTTCCACTTTTAGCTGCACTTGGTATTGGTCTTGCTACAAATATTGATGGAAGAAGTCCTTTAATTGATGGCTTTGGACTTATTGCTTTTGCATCATTATTCCCAATGATTACAGTAATGATTTATGGTATCATAACAGTGAAGTTCGGTATAAAAAGTGATACAAAAATTGAAAAAGAACATATACCTAAGCTTATATCTGAAATTGATGAAACATACTTAGCATCAGTAAATTTCAATGCTAACACTATTACAAGTAAATTAAAAATGAATTTTAGTGCTGTAGTTGTTATTGTCCCTCAAGATAAAAAAGAAGATGCAATACAAGCAGCTCATCAAGCTGGAGCAACAGGTGTGACACATTTTAATGCATATGGAATGGGACTTTCAGAAATGGATAATATTTATAGAATTAGCCCTGAAGCAAATGATGAAGTGTTATTATTTATACTCCCTGAATCACTAGTAAATAAAGTTTTAGAAAGTATTATCCACTCCTTACATATTACAAGTACAGGTGATGGTATCGCATTTGCTATGCCTATTTCACATATGAAAGGTATTAGTTTACGACAAGAAGTAACTTTTGAAGAAGAAATTAGTAATCTCAAGAAAAAATAATTATGGATATACTAGATAGTTTTTATGACTTAGACTTTTCTAAAATTGATTTTAAAGAAAGAAAAAAATCAATTACTAATAAAAACACTATTGTCCAAGGTCCAAGTCAAAGTGGGAAAAGTTATTTAGTTTATGATTACTTATCTCAATTTAATACTAATGACTACTTATATGTAGACTTTAATAACCTAAAAATAAATGATATTTTATTTTATCAAGATATTCAAGAATTTATAAATATAAATAACATAACTATTTTAGCATTAGATAATTTTGATTTTACATTGGGTTTACCTCAATGTAATTCAATTATCATTACAACAAATGTAAATATCAATTTAAATAATTTTACAAATCTAATATTAACTCCTGCTGACTTTGAAGAGTTTTTACTATTTGATAAACATCAAAATATCACAACATCATTTAACTATTTTCTAAAGTTTGGAAATTTTATTGAAACAATTCAAACAGATGAAAAACATAAATCAATAAATATACAAAATCACATTAAACTATTAGCAACAAATGAAACAGACCTTTTTATATTAAGATATTTAATTAAAAATAGTGGTGAAATAAAATCACAAAATCAATTATACCTAGCACTTAAAAAAGAGATTAAAATTTCAAAAGATAGATTTTATAATTATTGTAGAATTTTAGAAGAAAATCAAACTATAACATTTTTACCAAAATATAAACATTCAAAAGCAGCTAAAAAAATATATACATATAATCATGCACTAATTAGTGAAGTTAGTTTTAAAAAGAATTTTAATAATATTTTTACAAATATGGTATTTTTAGAGTTAAAAAACAAATATGATGAAATATATTATGATGATTATATTGATTTTTATATACCTACTACAAATGAAATTATATTATCAAAACCTTTTTTTATTGGATCACAAATTTCATCAAAAGTCATTGCATTTATAGAAGAATATAATATAAAAAAAATCACAATTGTAACAGTAAGTAACGACAATGACATTTATTTAGACAATATTGAATGTGAAGTAAATCCTTTTTATATATGGGCGGTAGAAGAATAATGGAACAATTAATAATGACAAATGGACTTTGTGGCATAGATGAAGCTGGTCGTGGACCATTTGCAGGACCTATGGTAGTTGCAGGGGTGAAACTACACAAACAAATAGATGAATTAAATGATTCTAAAAAATTAACTGAAAAAAAACGAGAAAAATTATTTGATATTATTATTAATAATTCAGATTATCATATTGTATTTTCTAGTGCACAAGAAATAGATGAATTTGGTATTAGTGCTTGTATAAAAAAATCTATCATAGAAATCATGTCTAATATAGATACAGACAATTATCTGATGGATGGAAATAC
>JABJGE010000087.1 GCA_018662405.1 Campylobacteraceae bacterium | reverse complement strand
TTCATTTAAAATATCCCAACCCATAAAAGCATAACCAGCACTTATCATAATAGGAATTAGTGCTAAATATATTACAAATCCAAGATTTAAAATAAATTTATCTTTTAAAATATAATCACTTGTAGTTGCTAATATTGAAGCAGCTGCTGCAAGACCAAGCCAACCAAGTGCTGTATTTGTAGGGTATAAAAACTCTACTGCTGTAAACGCTATTACACAAAAAACTGCTAAATTTGTTAATGGTGGTCTTGAGATATAAATATCATCAATTCCCTTATCTTCCATAAGTTCATTAACAGCTTCCATATTAACTCTTCTTAAAGCTAATAAAACAAGTACTATAATTGCTCCAAGTGCAACTTTTAATATACTCATAGAATCAGTATTAGCCAACCCTAATTGAGAAGAAAAGAACCACCCTTCAATTATTAAAATAGATACAAGTATATATCCTAAACTTGCATGTCTTTGAAGCGGATCTAATACAACATCTTTTGCAAACCATAAAAGCCAAACCAACATACCTATATTTAAAATAGCAGTTAACCAAACACCAGTAATATCAATAGTCCAAAAACTAACTCGTCCAAGTATCCATAAAATCATTACATATTTTAATCTCTTACCTACAAATGGTACCATCCCAGGGAAAAGCTCAGGAAGTCCAGTCGTTAAAAATGCCATAACACCAGCAGTTAAAACTCCAAATAACATCTCATAAATATGCCAAGTTAAAGTATCGTTCATAAATGGTATAGAAATTGCACCACTCCAAACTAATCCCCATAAAATCATAGAGATTATCATATAAGGAGCCATCATTAAAAAGATTGGTCTAAATCCGTACGCTAAATATGTAGGTATATCTTTCTCATCCGGATAATATAGATAATGGTTTGTTGCGTGTAGAATTTGTTCTTCTTGTTTAGTTTCATTAGCCATTATTTTAACTCCAATTCAAAAGTACTAATTATAGTTTTATCTTGTAATATTTTTGCCGTTTCTTGATATACAAATTTATCATCTCTTTTATCTTGTTCCAAATCGTAATTAAACTCTTTTATTACATGTCCAGGGTCTGCTTCAAGGAGAAGTATTTTATCGCTTAACCTAATTGCTTCCATCAAATCATGAGTAATAAATAAAATTGTTAAACCCTGTTCTTGTACCATCTCAATTAAATGTGTTTGAAGTTCTCTTTTTAAACCAATATCAAGTGCTGAAAATGGCTCATCAAGAAAAAGTAATGATGGATTAACCACTAAAGCCCTAGCAAAAGAAACTCTTTGTTTCATACCACCACTTAAGTCTTTTGGAAATTTATCAAAATCTTCCTCTTCAAGTCCAAATTTAATAGCAATCTCTCTTGATTTTTGATCTGCAAGATTTTTTTTCCAACCTTTAGCAATTAGCCCTATAGAGATATTATCAATCACATTTTTCCAAGGAAGAAGTCTTGCTTCTTGAAATGCAAAAGATGAACTAATAAAACTATTTTCTACACTTCCTTCTTCCACGTCAAGCAAATTAGCACAAAGATGCATTAAAGTAGTCTTCCCTCCACCTGAAGGACCTACAACTGATAATACCTGCCCCTTTTCAACAATAAAATTAATATCTCTTAAAATCTCAGTAAATCCAAAATGATGATTTAAATTTTGTACTTTTAGTGTCTCCATAATTCAACCTCTCTTTTAATAGGCTCTAAAATAATATATTCTATAAACATTAAAGATCCAATCATAATTACAACTAATGCAAGTGCTGTTGGAGTATCAAGCTGACTTCTTGAGATTGCCAAAGATGCTCCTATCCCATTTGATGTTGCAAGTAATTCAGCCATAACTACAATTTTCCAAGCCATTCCAAGTCCACTTACCCATGCAGGAAATATATAAGAAAAAATATGAGGAAAATAAACATCTATCAATTTCATATGCCAAGGTAATTTAAAACTATCTGCCATCTGCTTTAAATCATCTTCCAAAGTCCTTGTCCCTTGTAATGCACCTACAAATACAATGGGAAAAGATGCTACAACTACTGTAAATATTACAGTTTCGTTACCCATACCAAACCAAATCATAGCTAGTACAATCCATGCAATTGGAGGCATTCCTACTAAAATTGTAACTATTGGACGACTCATCATAGATGCAGTTGCAAAAAATCCAGCTAAAAGTCCAAGAGCTGTTCCTAACACTAAAGAGATTCCAAATCCCATACCAGCTCTATATAAAGTAACATTTATCTCTTCCCAAACCATATCATCTTGAAGCATTAATGATAATGTCTTAAATGTTTCAAGAGGTGATGGCAAAACAAGATTTCCATAAACCTGATTTCCAACATCCCAACAAGCTATAAAAAGTAATATAGAAGCTATTGATCCCCATCCACTCCATAGATACGCTGGGAAATCTTTTAGTATCTTCAGTATAAAATTCATTTTATATTTTCCTTAGTAGTAAAATTCATCATGTGGCAATTTTCCACCTATTGATTTTGGATTATTTTTCTTTAAAATATTCATAAAAAATTCTAAATCTTTTTGTGAGTTTTTAGCATTAACAACATCTAATTTTACATATTTTATAGAATCTTCAACACCTTTTGCATCAAGCATTTTAATATACTTAACAGCTAATTCTCCGGCTTCTTTAGGATTATTTTTATACCAAATCATTGATTTTTGATATTCTTCATTAAATCTTTTTATAAGATATTTGTTTTTTATATTATCTCCAACTACCGCCATACCTGCAACTGGAATCTTAGCTTCAACTTTAAAAGTTTCACCCCATTCATCTTTGATCATATTTGTTCTATATAGATCTGGGGCTACAAGCTTTAAAGGAAATGATCCAGTTTTTCGTAATGCTATTGATGTTGCAGGTTCTGCTAAAAATGCATGATCAACTCTTCTCATAATCAACATTTGCATTGCATCTATTGGACTATTTAAATACCTAAGTTTGAAATCTCTTTTTGGATTTAATCCTTGAGCTTTTACTATCTCTTCAAATATAATATCTGGCATATCAGCACGAAATGGCATTGCTATTTCACATCCAACAAAATCTTTTAAAGTTTTTTTACTTTTATCTCTTGTTAAAATTCCAAGTATTCCCCATACTGATACATTTAACAATTTTATATCTACACCTTTATTATGTAAATTAGCTGCCACATTTGTAGGTACTGCTATAAAATCTGCTCCACCTCTTAATGTAAAAGCTCTAAGTTCATCTGGACTTTTCCATAGTCTAAACTTAATGTCTTTTGCTACATCTTTTAAAGCACCAGTTTCTATCATATTTAAAAGAGGATGACTTACAGATGCCATTGGTCCACTTAAAGTTAACGTATCTAATTTTTTAAATCCATTTGCATTTAGACTTAAAATAAACACTAATAATATTGGAATTAATTTATACATGTTTCTCCTTATTGATTTTGATAATAATTATTATAATATTATCTTAAGGAAAAAGAAATTCTCTTGATCTATATCAATTTTAATAACTATTATCAATATATAGATGATTTATAGTTTATTAGATATTATTTAGCTAAAGTTCTAATACTATTAAAAAATATAATCTGGAGATAAAAAAGGAAATATAAAATTAGCAAGTGAACATTATTTAAAAGTATGTAAGGATGGAGATCCATTTTCTTGTATTTAACTTGGAAAGTTATATGCTAGTGGCAAGGGTATAAAACTAAAAAGCAAAAGGTGCATTTGGTATTGCTTGTACTTATGGACATGAACAAGCTCGTACAATGTACATAAAATTATATAGTCAAATAGATCTACACATAATTCAAAAATAGATATCTATTTATACTAGCAAACTATTATTGCTAGTATTTAAATAAAAACAACCCTAAACAAACTATCATTAAAGCTCCAAATATTTCAAAATAAAAACCTTTTGTTTCTATCATATTTGTAGCTTTTTTTCTAAATAATACTGTAAGTATTCCAGCTAATGATATAGTAAGTCCCATACCAATACTCATAAAAATTGCAGCCATTATACCTAATGTAAAATGACCTAGCATAATACAAAATAGCACAATTGTCATAACTCCAGGACAAGGTATAACTCCTATACTAAAAGCTAGTGCAAGTTTTGATTTATTTTCACTGTTAGTAAATTCTTGTTCTTTATCATTTTTATCTTTTATGGCTTTATATAGTAAATACAGTCCAATGGTTATAATCATTACTGCTGATATATCCATAGCTATTACTGATATTTCATTAAAATTCTTTCGAAACATTTTATTTACTATAAAATATATTCCAAAAGTTACAAGTAATGCAGAAATGGCATGTATAAAAGATATCATATATCCTATTTTAAAGGCATTCTTGTAGTCTTTTGTTTTATTATTTATAAAATAAAAACTTACTAATGCTTTCCCATGACCAGGACCAGCTGCATGAACTACCCCATATAAAAAAGCAATAGATACAATAATAAGAGATGTTGTTAGATAATTTGTATCATCAAGTTGTCTAATCGAACTTGATATAAATTTATTAATTTCATACTGTAATAAAACTAATTGTTTCAACAATTGATTATATATTTCCACTATTTTAATTCCAATCTATACCCAAAATAAAAATCATTATCCAAATCAATAATTTTAGCTTGTGCACCAATTATTTCTATAAACTCTTTTTTTAAAACCATTGCTACAAAAAAATCTTCATCACCAAAATCAAACTTGACATCTTTTATGTTATATTTTTCTTGAATATCAAAATAATAACATATTCTATTTTCTTCAATAGTAGCTTTGAAGTTTGTAGTTTTAGGAAAAAATTGTATTTTATCATTTAGTCTTATGTTTGTATAAAAGTTATAATCTTTTAAAGGAGCAAAATAATTATCAAGTATATATATATTCTCATCTTCATCTATTTTATTATTACTATTTTGATCAAACTCCATAATTAACATTGATGATGTCATTTCATCTAAAACCCATTTAAAGTTTATCTTGTTTGTTTGATTATTTTTTACCTCAATAGTTGGATAAATTTCTATAAATGTATGTGGGTGTGCAAAAAGATTTATTACATATAATAGTATCATTAAAGGTATTTTTTTAATCATTAAAATAGTTTACTCTCATTCTTAGTCATAATCATATTATAACTAAAGAATTTAAAAATAAAATACCTTAAAAAATTAAAATCTATAGAGCACATTTTCTGGGGATAACGAAGAATATTGATAGTGGAGTATTCTCTCTCCTTAAAAGGTTAACTAAAATATATCCTGGAATACTAGAAAATATGAAGATTAAAATTAGCCTCCCATATTTTTCGTTAAGTCTTTATTTACAATAGAAGTATAACTGTAAATTATGGACTAATTGTAAATTTATCCCCCATTTAAAACACATAAAACTGTTGTTCTGCTTGTTTTAAGCTCACGTGTTATTTTTGATATATTGATTTCCCCATTTTCATTATAGTACTCTTCATCATCTAACATTTTTAATATAGTTTCTTTTTTATCAAGTATATCTTGCGGTGTTTGTCTCTTTTGAAAAGTTAAATCTTCCTCATTCATTGTTTTAAGTGCATCCAGATCTCTTTTGATTGTTGCTAATGTAACTTTTAATTCTTCTGCTAATTCTTTTGGATCTTCAACACCTCGTAAAATTAAATTTTTCAAAGCTATCCTTCTTGTTTTAATTTTACGACGACGATGATAAGAAATCTTCATTATTATTTATCTCCATTTCTTACATTTCAGACTGATTTATTTTAATTTTAACATAAAAATCTTTTTTGGTATATTTAATATATAAATGAAAGTGTGTTTTGCTATTATATGAAAAATAAATCTTATAATTTAAAAAAGGAATTTTAAACATTATGCAAAATACAATTGAATTAATAGAAAAAATAATAAATGAAGAAACTATAATAAAAGCAACTTTTAGTGGAATAAGAAAAAAAAGTGAAAAAACTTTTAATAAAGTTACTATAAAAAAAGTAATCATTCAAAATGAAGAAAAACATCAATTCGAATATTTTTATGATAAAAATGTAGAACATAAAAATTTAAATAATAATGATTCAATAGCTGAGATGTGCAAATTACTTGAAACATATTTTAAACAAGCTGTTATCAACACCATAGATTCTGACTATCAAATATTAATCAGTAAAAAAGGGAAAGCCAAAATACTTAAAAAAGCTGCTACGCGTAAGTTTGAAGAGGCATCTCATAATAGAAAGAAAAAATATATCCTAAATGAAGGAGAATTAACACCATTTTTAATAGAACTAGGAATTATGTCAGCACAAGGGAAAATTGTAAATTCAAAATATGATAAATTTAAACAAATAAATCGTTATTTGGAGCTGGTATCTGATTGTATTCCTTATTTAGATAAAAATAAAACTATTAGAATTATTGATTTTGGATGTGGAAAAGCATACCTTACTTTTGCCCTTTATGATTACCTAGTATTAAAAATGGGTTATAATGTTGAAATTGTTGGCTTAGATCTAAAAGAAAATGTTATCAAATTTTGTTCTGATTTAGCACAAAAATTAAATTACGATGATCTAAGATTTGAACAAGGAGATATTAAAGGATTTAATCAATTTACTAATGTAGATATGGTTATCTCTTTACATGCATGTAATACTGCTACTGACGAAGCATTAGCAAAAGCAGTTAACTGGGGAGCTCAAGTTATTTTAGCAGTGCCATGCTGCCAACATGAATTCTTAAAGAAAATAAAAAATGAAAAAATGATTCCTATGATGAAATACGGAATTATAAAAGAAAAACTAGCCTCTTTACTTACAGATAGTGTAAGAGCGAATGTACTAGAAATTATGGGTTATCGTACACAGGTACTTGAATTTATAGACATGGAACATACTCCAAAAAATATTATGATTAGAGCTTTCTTTGATAAAACACCAAATACAAAAAAAGTTGTTAACCAATATAAACAGTTTAAGAATGAATGGCAAATTTCTCCTTATATAGAAGAAGCTTTTGGGAAAAAACTAACAGACAAACTAAATTAGTAAAGGAATTGGATCATATTTTAAGCACTTTATCTCTATAATAATACCTATAATATTCAATTTAGGACTGTAATACAAATGATTTTAATGATAGATAACTATG